>NZ_CP088156.1:7530422-7832230 GCF_021088345.1 Bradyrhizobium ontarionense
GCCAGATCAGCCAGATGATCGCCAGCAGGGAGGTGGGCCAGGTGGTGGTCCATCCGCTGAACGCAAACGACGAGACGGGGCTGGCATCGCCGGACATGTCTTTGAAACCGCTATGTGACGTTGGGACGGCCGCTCTTACCTACTCGGCCGCTGTGCGAAAAGGGTGTTGTTTCAGATCGTCCCGCTTGCCCTGTTCGCAGTCGAGCAGGAACGCGATGGTCTCGCGCAGCGTCGGCTCGATCGGGCGGGGCGCATAGCCGAGCTCGCGCTTGGCCTTGTCGACGGAGAGGTCGGAGGCCGAGCGCGCGATCCGCACGCCTTCAGCCGTGCCGTCCGGCGTCCGCTTGGTGAGATGATCGGAGATGAGTTCGAGCACGCCCGCCGACAACTCGGCCAGCCGGCCGGGCACCGAAATGGCGACATGCTTGCGGCCGCTGATTGTAGCCATCAGGTCGAGGATGCGGCTAAGGCGCAGGCTCTCGCCGCCGAAAACGTAGCGGCCGCCCACTTTGCCGCGTTCCATGGCCAGGATCAGGCCCGTAGCGACGTCGCGGACGTCGACGAGATTGACGATGAAATCGAGATAGAGCTGGATCCGGCTGTCCAGGAAATGGCGCAGCATCGCCGACGGCGGTGTCAGGTTGCTGTCGTGAGGGCCGATCGGCATCGTCGGCGTGCCGACCACCACCGGGAAGCCATCGGCAGCCGCTGCCATGGCGCGCGCCTCGGCCAGCGCCTTCGAGCGCGTATAGGCCCCGGGCATGGCGTCCGCCGGCGGGGCCGTCGGCGCTGCCGCGGCGCCCTTGGATCCCGGATAGTCGAACAGGATCGACTCGGTCGAACAGTGCAGGAAGCGGCGGACCCGGCTCGCGCGTGCAGCCGCCAGCACCGTTTCGGTGCCGACACAGTTGACGCGGTAGAAATCCTCGCGGTCCGGCATCCACATGCCGGGCAGCCCGGCCAGGTGATAGACCTGATCGACGCCTGCGACCGCCTCACGCACGACGGGGACGTCGAGCACCGAGCCCTCGATGTATTGCACGTCGGCGATCATCTGGGTCGGGCAGCGCACGTCGAGCACGCGCACCTCCGCGCCCCGTGCGGTGAGCGCAGAGACGAGGTGATGTCCGATAAAACCGCTGCCGCCGGTGACGAGGACTTTCATTAGGGACGTGAGTGCTGATCGCCTGGAAGCTTATCCGATGCGAGCCGATCCGGCGACCAGTTCGGCGCAACGAGATCAGCCACCGAAGGCCGCAACCCGAACGCCATGTACAATTTCGCCATCACGAACATCGGTCCAAGAAAGAGATGCGCCGGATGATCCAGCAGCGACGGATTATTGCGCTCGAAGACCTTGTGCCCGACGGCTTGCGAGACGAGGCCAACGATGACGAGCGCGGCAAACATGGCCCAGAGGGCCAATCCGTGGACGTGATCGGCAATCATCATGGCCACAGCAAGGAACAGCACGGCGAACGCCAGGATGCCGGCGCCGAGTGCGGCATCGAGCAGCAGCCAATAGAGCAGGACGGGCAGCGCCAGCACGGCGCCCAGGCTGATCCGGATGCCGAACGCGTCGAATTGCCACAAGCTCAAGGGAAGCACCGCCCCCAGGAACAGCAGGATGATCCCGAGCACATGCATCAGGCCGTTGCGCGGATCGCGATGATATTCGACGTAGTCGATCATCTGGCGTCGGAACATGGCGTTCATGGCTGACTCGCTCATCAATGAGATCACGACCGCTCAATCGATGGCCGCAAAGACGGGGCTATACCATCAAGCGGCTGCATCGACAAACCGGCAATCACGGCCCTGCGTCCGCCGCGCCGATCTGACAACGGGTTCCATTCGCGCCAGAGGGTGGGGCCCGATCGGGCCATATGCTGAAGTGACGGTTCCTGAATTGACAGTCGCGCCAGGGCCGCCATGGGTTCATGGCGCCGCGCGCGGATCTCATTTGCGTCAATTGCGGTGCTTGCGCGGTGGCTTTTTGCCGGGTGCAGCGGGAGCTGGCGCCGGAGGCGGCGTCGCGGCCTCTTCGGCAGCCTTAGCGATCGTGATGATCTGGATCTGCTGATTGACGGGCGCCGTCGGCTTGGACGGATCGAGCAATTGCTCCTCGCCAAGTCCGACCGACTGCAGCCGCTTGACCGAGACCTTGAAGGTGTTCGCCAGGATGTCGCGGATCGCGTCGGCCCGCCGCTGGCTCAGGATCACGTTGGACTCGCGCTTGCCGTTGGCTTCGACATGGCCGACGATCAGGAACGTGTAGGGCAGCAGGTCGGTATACACCATCGCGTCGGCGATGCGTCCGACGGCCTGGTAGGATTCGGGACGCACGATCGGCGTGTCGACGTCGAATTGGATGTCGACGTTGAAGGCCGGCAGGTTCATCAGCTCCGGCGCGATCGGCGTACGCTTCTGCGGCGGCGGCTCATTGCGGCTGCGAATTTTCGAGCGTTCCTGGGTCTGCTGCTTCAGCGCCGGCAGATCGAGCGTGGGCGCGGCCTCGAAGCGGTTGAGCTGGCGCACGATATCCTCGCGCGTGATCTCCTGCGATCGCGCCGTCGCGCTCGCGGCGACCGTGAGAACGGCGATCAGCCCTGACAGCAGTGATGTCGCTGTCCGCCGCATCAGCGATACCCCGCCTCGCCCATCGCCTGCTGGCACCGTGCGCTGACGCCGTTCGCCGTCATCAGGCACGGAATCGACCTGCTGGTCTCCTTGGTCGAGCCGCCGCACAGCTTCACGATCTCACGCTGGCAGGCATTGGCCACGGTCACCCGAGCCGCGATGCGCTTCTGGATCGCCTCGAACGCCTTGAAATAGGTGGCCTTGCACTGCCCAGAAACCACGTCCTGGTTGCGCGAGAGGCATTCCTTGAGCCGGTTGGAGTCGAGATTGACGCCGCGGCAATTGGCGATGATGTCGGCGCCACAGCTCGACGCGATCAGCCCGGCAGACTCGCCAAAGCTCATCGTCTGCGCCGTCGCAAGCGACGGAACACAGAGCGCGACCACAACGATGAGGATGTTTCCCCGGACCATGGTTGCATCTCATACGACGCGAGCTGCCACGGTCAAGGCCTAACCAAGGCGAAGTGTGAAGTTCGGTTGTCGCGATCCGCGCCTGCGGCGCGACCGCAGGTCGACCGTGGCCATCAGGTCACGCCCGCGCGACGAAGCTGTCGACGACCTTCTTCTCGCCGGCCTTGTCGAAGGCGATGGTCAGCTTGTTGCCGTCGATCTTGACCACGCGGCCATAGCCGAACTTCTGGTGGAACACGCGGTCGTCGAGTGCGAATTCCGAGGTGGCGCCGGTGGACTTCGCGACCAGCTCGCCCTCGATGGTCAGCGGCCCGCGCTTGTTGCGGCCGAAATTGCCGCCAAAGCCTCCGCCGCCGAACGGATCGCGTCCGCCGAACGGCGATTGCTCTTCCTTGAAGCCGCCCTCGGACGGACCGCGTGCGCCCGGGCGCCGCGCCTGCGCGCGCTGCCAGCCCGGCGTCGCATAGCTTGACCCGAACGACTCGACATTGTCGAAACGCGACGGCCCGTAACCGCCGGCGCCGCCCCAGCCCGAGCCGCCCTTGGATTCGGTGATCTCGACGCTATCAGCCGGCAATTCGTCGAGAAATCGCGACGGGATGGTCGTGGTCCAGGTGCCGTGGATGCGGCGGTTGGTGGCGAAATAGAGTTTGGCGCGACGGCGCGCCCGGGTCAGCCCGACATGGGCGAGGCGGCGCTCCTCTTCGAGCCCGGCGCGGCCCTGTTCGTCGAGCGTGCGCTGGCTCGGGAACAGCCCTTCCTCCCAGCCCGGCAGGAACACGTTGTCGAATTCCAGCCCCTTGGCGGAGTGCAGCGTCATCAGCGACACCGCCTCCTCGTCGGCTGCACCCTCGCGGTCCATCACCAGCGAGATGTGCTCGAGGAAGCCGTGCAGGTTCTCGAACTCCTCCATCGAGCGGATGAGCTCCTTGAGGTTGTCGAGGCGCCCGGCGGCGTCGGCGGAGCGGTCCTTCTGCCACATCTCGGTATAGCCGCTCTCGTCGAGCACGATCTCGGCGAGCTCGGTGTGCGGCGTCACCTCGCGCTGGGCGCGCCAGCGCTCGAACTGCAGGATCAGCTGGCGCAGGCTCCCGCGCGCCTTCGGCTTCAGCTCGTCGGTCTCGACCACCGCGCGCGCCGCCTCGAACAGCGGGATGCGGCGCTTGCGCGCGTGATCGTGCAGCATCTGCACGGCGGCGTCGCCGAGCCCGCGCTTCGGGACGTTGACGATGCGCTCGAAGGCGAGGTCGTCGGCCGGCGAGTTGATGACGCGCAGATAGGCGAGCGCATCGCGGATCTCGGCGCGCTCGTAAAATCTGGGGCCGCCGATCACGCGATAGGGCAGGCCGAGCGTGACGAAGCGGTCCTCGAACTCGCGCATCTGGTACGACGCCCGCACCAGGATCGCGATGTCGTTGAGATGCTCGCCCTTGCGCTGCAACTCCTCGATCTCCTCGCCGATGCCGCGCGCTTCCTCTTCCGAATCCCAGGCGCCGGTGACCGTGACCTTCTCGCCCTCGACGTCCTCGGTGCGCAGCGTCTTGCCGAGCCGGCCTTCATTGTGCGTGATCAGATGCGAGGCCGCGGCCAGGATATGGCCGGTCGAGCGGTAGTTGCGCTCCAGACGGATCACCTTGGCGCCGGGGAAGTCGTGCTCGAAGCGCAGGATGTTGTCGACCTCGGCGCCGCGCCAGCCATAGATCGACTGATCGTCGTCGCCGACGCAGCAGATGTTTTTGGGGGGCGTCGTGGCCGCGGATATGTCTCTACCCTCTCCCCTTGTGGGAGAGGGTGCCGAGCGAAGCGAGGCGGGTGAGGGGTCTCTATCCGCGGAGACAGACCCCTCACCCGGCTCAGTTTCGCTTCGCTCAACTGATCCACCCTCTCCCACAAGGGGAGAGGGGACGGCGGCGGACGTGGCGGGAGTGAGCGACGACGGCGCCTGCGACAGCAGCCGCAGCCACAGATATTGCGCGACGTTGGTGTCCTGATACTCGTCGACCAGGATGAACTTGAAGCGGGTCTGATACTGCCGGAGCACGTCCGGGTTCTCGCGGAACAGCCGGATGTTCTCGAGCAGGAGATCGCCGAAATCGGCGGCGTTGAGGATCTTCAGCCGCTCCTGGTAGCTCGTATAGAGCTTGCCGCCCTTGCCATTGCCGAACACGGCGGCCTCGCCCGAGGGCACCTGCGATGGCGACAGGCCGCGATTCTTCCAGCCGTCGATCAGGCCGGCCAGCATGCGCGCCGGCCAGCGCTTGTCGTCGATGTTCTCGGCCTGCAGCAGCTGCTTCAACAGCCGGATCTGGTCGTCGACGTCGAGCACCGTGAAATTCGATTTCAGCTGCACCAGCTCGGCATGGCTGCGCAGGATCCGGCCGGCGATCGCGTGGAAGGTGCCGAGCCACGGCATGCCTTCGACGGCCTGGCCCAGCATCTCGGCAAGCCGCGTCTTCATCTCGCGCGCGGCCTTGTTGGTGAAGGTCACGGACAGGATTTCGCCCGGCCGGGCGCGGCCCTGGCTCAGAATGTGCGCGATGCGCGTGGTGAGCACGCGGGTCTTGCCGGTGCCGGCACCGGCGAGCACCAGCACCGGACCATCCAGCGTCTCGACCGCGTCGCGCTGCTCCGGATTGAGGCCTGCGAGATAGCGCGCTCCGCCGGTCGTCGTGGCGCGGGCGCGCGCGGCGATGCCGCCGGCAACGGGTTGGTGGTCTGGCGCAGGAAAACGGCTCACGCGGTTGGGCTCGGTCATCAGCGAATCAGTCTCATCCCTCGGATGGCATCATACGACGGCATCGCGAGGTCTGCAGGAGGAGCCCTCATAGCAGGGATTGACGGCTATATGGGGCCGTTGGGCGCGTTTTACAGCCCTAAATCGGGGCAGCCGGGGTGCCTGCTGCCAGTCCCACCAGACTTTTGTTCCGGCGAATCGTGAATTTTTAGGGGCGCGAGCGGCCGGAACATTTGTTCCCGGCCTTCATTGTCCTGGCAACGGCGCAAGCTTCGCGCCGCTTTGAACCGCAATCGAGAGACAGAGGTCGTGTCATGTTAGGCTGGGTCGTCACCTTCCTGGTGATTGCATTGATCGCTGGCATCCTCGGCTTCGGCGGCGTCGCCGGTGCCTCCATCGAGATCGCCAAGATCATCTTCTTCATCGCTATCGTGCTGTTCCTGGTGTCGGCAATCGTGGGCCTCGCCCGCGGCCGCACCCGCGTGTAGTCGACCTCATCCCCTGACAATGAGGTCGGCGAAGGGCGCAGTGCCTCTTGCGAGGTGCTGCGCTCTTTGCGTTTCGGCTGCGCGCATCAGGCCGGCGCGGTCAGCGCGACCTGGACCTTGGCCAGCGCCGGATCGAGTGCGACCGAGGCGAGCCGCGCATCGTTGGAGAGCGCGGTCAAGGTCAGCGTCTGGTCCTGGACGCGGAAGATCCGGCAGAGCGTCGTCGCATCCGAGGCATCGCGCAGCATGACCGACAACGGCGCGATATGGTTCTCGTCGGCGATCTTCTCGGCGACGAGCGCAAGCCGCGTCGCAGCTGCTGCAAGCTGCTCGGTGTGATGAGCGGTCGTATTGGCCGCGAGCGGCAGACCTTCCTCGTTGGTCAGCAGCACCGTCTCGAAACGGCCGACCTCGGCGATCCGGTCGAGCAACGGCACCAGCTCGCGCCGCCGGCCCGGCCGGCTCGCCAGCTGCGCCAGGTCCAGCGAGATGCGCTCGCGTTCGACCAGCGGCGCCAGCACGTCCTGGATCGCGCTGCGCAGACCGACCTCCCGCTCGGTCGCATCCTGGTTGCTCTGCTCGCGCAATTGGTCGAGGCTCGCTGCCTGCAGCTGCACCTGGCGCCGCAGCAGATCGCGCGCCAGCGCGCCCTGGCGGGCGCCGAACAGATAGCCCGAGGTCAGTAGGAGAATGGCGGCGCCGAGGCCGCTTACGATGGCATAGATCGTCATGGTCGTTTCGTCGCTGTGAGTTGATCGCAATCGTCCAGGCCGGCGATGCGCAGGAAGGCCTTGCGGTCGCCGGCTAGGGTGCCTGCATCGCCGCGCGCCTCGCCGGATCCCGCGGCGCGCACCGAGAGCCGGCGGGCCGGGATGCCATCGTGCTTCAGCTGGGCCGCGATCGCCTTGGCCCTGGAATAGCTCAGCAGCACGTTCAGATCCTCGCTGCCGCTGATATCGGTGTGTCCCTCGATGACGATGGTGACGTCACCGTGTCGCGCGAGCGCGCGCTGCAGGATCGCCAGCGACCGCTTCATGTCGGCAGGGTTCGGCCGCGCGCTGCCGCGCTCGAACGCGACCGTCAACGGCGCGAAGCACTCGGCGGCGGGCATGTTGCGCGCGCTGCTCTGCGGTTCGGCGATTGCTGCCGGCCCGGCCGGTGGAGCCGGCTGCTCGCGCGTGACGGCAGCGACCGAAGGCGCCGGCGCCGGGGGCGCGACGATCGGGGCTGGTTCGGGCACCGGCGTCTCCTGCGCCCGGCGGGGCGCCTCGACAGCAGGCTCCTCGCGTGCCGGGACGGTCCTGACCGGCGTCATGGCAGCGACCGTCGGCGGCCGGGCCAGGCCCTGCTGCCAGAGCGACGCCGACATCATGGCGATGAGCGCGCCCGCGACTGCAAAGGCGGCAGCGAGCCAGAGGGGGGCCTCTTCGCCGGCGACCGTGCAGGGCTCGACGCGCGCTGCGAACGGGGGCGAGACGGGGGGCGGGGATGGCGCCAGCATGTCAGGCCGCGGGCACCTTGTACATCGGCGTGATCAGGTCGATGCCGCATTCGAGTCCGGCGCACCATTCGATGAACTGGCGCGACATGGCCGCGTCCGGAAACAGCGCGCCGTGCTGCGGAGCGATGATCTCGATGTCGAGCTGCCGGACCATGTTGGCCCAGGCCTTCATCACCTTGTTGGATGCCATGAAGCGCCTATGGAATCCGTCCATATGAGGCAGGTGCGACTTGAAGTCTCTGACGACCCTGTAGTCCGTCCCCATTGAGGCGCCGAGGTCGCCGGAATAGAGGATCTTCGAGATCGGATCGTAGAGCTGGAAATTGCCCTCGCTATGCAGGAAATGGGCGGGTAACGCGTACAGCTTGCAGCCGCCGACGTCGAACACCATGCCCTCGTCCGGGATCGGTTTCATCCGGTCCAGCACCATATGGTCGAAGCAGAAATGCGACACGAACCGGGTCCAGATCGACGAGATGTAGGCGTCTGCCTCGGTGGTCATCAACCAGCCGTTGATGGCTGCAACGATGTCCGGGTCCTGGTGCGACAGGAACAGGTATTTCAGCTTGCCGCCGGCGAGCTGGCCAAAAGTCTCCGACAACACCTTGGCGTAGACCTTGTGACCGCCGGGATCGAGGATCATGCCGATCCCGTCGTGAATGATCAGATGCTGGTTGGTCTGCACCGCAAGATCGCCGGCAGCGAAGTCTTCCAGCAGGATGTTCTTGTGAACGCCGTCGTCATAGAGGACGATATTGGCCATGAGAATGCTCCCGCCGACGCTGCGCGATCGCGGCGCGCCGGCTCATTGGTAGGACGCCGCTACAGCACCTTCTGCAGCGACCGGACGGCCTCGCGCATGTCGAAGAAGGTGAGTCCGAGCTTGCTGTTCTCGTTGGTGAGCGCGAGCAGCAGCGCGCCGCGGCCGGCGCTGACCAGCACGGCGTAGCCGGATTCGCCGCGAATGATGACCTCCTGCAGGTGGCTGCGGCCAAGCTCCATGGCGGCGCGGCCGCCGAGCGACAGCAAGGTCGCGGTCATGCCCGCGACCCGCGTCTCCTCCATGTCAGCGGCGAGCACGCTCGCGATCATCAGCCCGTCTTCCGAGATCAGCGCGCAGGCCTCGACCCCGAACGAGTCGCTCTGCAGCTTGCGCAGGACGCGGTTGATCTCATCGAGTCGTGACATCGGCTTCTCCTCGACGGCGCGGGGGGCAAACTTGGATTGGAACGGACTTTGAGCCATGGCATCGTCATCTTCGGTTGTTGAAACGGAACTGTCCGGAATGGCGGCAAGAAGTGCCGAGAAGGAAATGAGGGCGTCCTCGGCTGCCGGTGGCGCGGGATGCTCGGCCGAGTCCGACTGCATCGCGACAGCGCGTGTCTCGATCGTCTCCACCGCATCATCCAGGGCGCGCTGCTCGGCCCTGAGGCGCGATCGGGAAACGGGAGGATCCATCCCCTCGAGCTGGGTCACCAGTGCCTGGCGCGCCGATTGGTAGACTTCAGCGCGACGTTCGGCGCTCGAGTCGGGCAGACTCTCCATCGCGCGCGACAGCAGGATGAAATAGTCGGCCGTGGTCGCAGCCACGATGGACGTCTCCTGATGGGAGGCTTGCGGTATTTTCAGCAGGCTCGCGAGGCGTCCCATCGCTCTACTCATTACTTAATGCACACAACGGTGATCAGCGTAGTGGGTGGCCAGTGCGCGGAAGAATGATCTGAATCAAATTGGCGCGAATCCTGACGCAGAATGTTGCTTAGTTCGTCCAATGAGCTGACAAAGATCATATTGTCGCCGCATCGGCCGCCGTAGCGCCGCAATGTTGCCCGGGTTTGGCACGGGCGCGCCATCCTTCACGCCAGAATCAGCTACGATGCGGACGTAGGTAATTCTGCGCGCCATGTGAGGAAGAGACGTGAACGTCGTCGAATATATGCAGCGCGATACCGTTGCGCTCGCTGAAGCGATTGCTCGTGGCGAAACGACCGCTGCCGAGCTTCTGCAGCTTGCATTGAAGCAGAGTGAGCGGACGCAGCCGACGACGAACGCAATTAGTACGTTGATGGAGCGCGAGGCACGCGCACAGCTTGCGCGGCTGAGCGCCGGCCCCTTCACCGGGGTACCGTTTCTCATCAAGGACTGCGCGCAGGACTATGCCGGTCTGCCGACCACCTACGGCAGCAAGGCGCTGACCGGCAACGTCGCGGCCGAGCATGCTCATGTCGTCCGGAGGTACCTCGAGGCCGGCTTCGTGATCTTCGGCAAGACCAATCTGCCGGAGCTCGCGCTGAAGGGCGTTTCGGATTCGCGCGCCTTCGGCCGCGTCAACAATCCCTGGAACGTGGCGCATACGCCGGGCGGCTCCAGTGGCGGCGCGGCTGCGGCGGTCGCCTCCGGCGTGGTGCCGATGGCGGCCGGCAATGATGGCGGCGGCTCGATCCGCATTCCCGCCGCCTGCTGCGGCCTGTTCGGCTTGAAGCCGTCACGCGGCCTGGTCTCGTCCGGGCCAGGCTTCGGCGAGTATTGGTATGGCGCGTCCAGCGAGGGCGTGATCTCGCGCAGCGTGCGCGATACGGCGCTGGCGCTCGACGTCATCATGGGCAGCGAGCCCGGCGATCCTTTCGTCGCAGCCGAGCCCGGCGTGGTGTTCGCGAATGCCGTGGCGCGCGATCCACCTCGCATGCGCATCGGCTTCACGACCGCCTCGCCGATCGGCACCGAGGTTCATGCTGAAGCCAGGCTCGCCGTCGACACCACCGTGAAGCTGCTGCAGAGCCTCGGCCATGAGGTCGAGGAGGCCACGCCCGACATCGACGGTGCGGCGCTCGCGACCTCGTTCCTGCACATCTATTTCGGCCAGGTCGCGGCGCTGGTCGCCGACGCGCGCGCCAAGGGCGCCAAGCGCGACGATTTCGAGCTGCTGACCCGGGTGCTGGCGACGCTTGGCGGCGCCATCTCGGCCGGCGCGCTGACCACGCAGCTGCTGAAGTGGAACGTTTTCGCCCGCGCGCTGGCGCGCTTCCATGCCCGCTATGACATGCTGCTGACGCCGACCTTGGCGCATCCGCCGATCCGGCACGGCCAGGGCGATCCGACCACGGCCGAGCAGACCTTGCTCGACATGCTCGATCGTATCGGCCTGCTCGGCCTTCTGACACGCGCGGGTCTGCTCGACGGCATGATCGACAAGATCGCGCGCGACAGCCTGCAATACGTCCCGTTCACGCAGCTCGCCAATCTGACCGGCACGCCCGCGATGAGCGTGCCGCTGCACTGGACCGCCGACGGCCTGCCGCTCGGCGTGCAGTTCATCGGCCGCCTCGGCGACGAGATCAGGCTGTTGCAGCTCGCCCGCCAGCTCGAGCAGGCGCAGCCCTGGTTCGGCCGGTTGCCGGACTGGGTGGTGGAGAGCTGATCCTCGCGTCTTCCTCGCGCGGGGCTCGCGATCACGCACGCGACACTGCTGCGCGCATGCGGCGATTGCGCGCTTGTCGTTTGTCGTGTTCTATCTTGGGTAGAGCGTCGGCGCGGACAGTCGCCTCGGTATGGCCCGCCGCATCGCTCCGTGAACGGGCCGGTCTGCTCGTGCCGCGATTGTGCAATGCATATTGGCCACATTTTCAGAGGGGCGGATCATGGACGTCAGGGTCTATTTTGCGACCAACAGGCAGCCTCTGACGGCGGACGGGACGGATCAGATCATGGGGTTCGGTTCCGATCTCGGTCCGGTCAACGGCCTCAGCGTCAGGTATGGCAGGGCCGACATCGCCGTCGATCTGGCGGCGCGGACCTATGCGCTCGTGCCGGGATCGGTTCATGTCGAGCCGGAGCAACTGATCTTTCCGCAAGGCTCGGGACCGGTTCTCGGCAGCGATACGATCTTCGGTGCGCTGCGAGCCGACATGCAGGCGAAGGCGCGCGCGACCATCGCGTTCATTCATGGTTTCAGCAACAGCTTCGTCGATGCGATCGAGCGCGCCGGCTGGATATCGGCGTTCTACGGGCTCGACGCCAACATGTTCGTGTTCAGCTGGCCTTCGGTCGCCTCACCCTTCGGCGTGCCGCTGCCCTATGTCGACTACCAGCACGACCGCAAGACGGCGGCGGCCTCCGGCCCGGCCGTGGCGCGCACGCTGCGGCGGCTCTACGATTTCGTCGATACGCTGCCGGAAGGCCAACGCTGCAACCAGAGCATCCACCTCGTCTGCCACAGCATGGGCGTCTATGTCCTGCGCAACGCGTTGCAGGCCTTGATGCAGATGCCTGATCCGGTTGCGGGCGCGACCATGTCCAGCGGCGTTTCGGCGATGGTGCGAATGGGCGGGGCGCAGCCGTCCCTGATCGGATTGCGCAAGACGTTCGACAAGGTCGTGCTCGCGGCGGCCGATGAGGATGCCGATGCGTTCGATGACCCGGCGAAGCTCAAATATCTGCCGCGCACGGCCACCAGCGTCACGGTCTATCATTCGACCAAGGACTGGGTTCTCAACACCCTGAGCGCCGGCACGAAATTCAACGGTCCGCGATTGGGCAACGATGGCCCGGAGAACATGGGCAGCATCAGCGACAAGGTCACGGCGATCGATTGCTCGGATGTGACGACGTTTGAGCAGGACCCGCAGGAGCATCAGTACTATCGCATCTTTCCGGTCGTTCGTGACGACATCGTCCAGGTCCTGAACGGCGTGCCGCAAAACCAGGTCACCAACCGCGAGCCGGTGGCGTCGGCGCGATACCGCATCCGTCCGCAAGCCGATGTCGCAGCCAACGCCTCCGCGGCCAAGCCGCGCGTTGCCAAGGCGCGTGTCCCCAAGGCGCCTGTCCCCAAGGCCGGCGCCGCGAAGAAGAAGCAGGCCGGCGGGAGCTGAGCTCAGGGCGAGCGCCGCGCGGAAGCGTTAGTCCTTCTTGCGCGGCATGCCGATCGCGCGGCCGAGCCCTTCGGGCAGCGGCAGCGCGGCGTGGGCCTGCAGCATCCGGCCGATGCTCTGCTGGATGTCCGTCGGGAACGGCGCGACCTTGCGTCTGGTCATGTCGATATGGATGGACATGTTCTCGGAGGTGGCGGAGACCCAGCCTTCGTCCGCGTGGCGCAACTCCTCGAAGGTGTGCAGCCGTTTCTCGTCGGCGGCGATCAGCCAGACGGCGATCTCGACGGGATCCCCGAGATGGATCTCGCGCAGATAGCGCACGTGGCATTCCGCTGTGAAGGTCGAGCCCTGGCGCTCCTTCATGTAAGCGGGGCCGATGCCGAGCTCGGCCCACAGCTGGTCGATGGCGCGATCGAACATCACGTTGTAATAGGCCATGTTGAGATGGCCGTTGTAGTCGATCCATTGCGGCTCGACCTGCATGATCGACGACCGGAACGGCCCGGCCGCTTGCGGTGTGGGCACTGCATTATCGCTCATCGGCTCTTCCGTTTGCTCCCTTGACCCCTTGATCGTCCTTTGTCACGGTCCGCCCAAATTCCGGAGGACACAGTGGCGACGACCATCCCCCATCACGACCTGAAGCGGCCCGCGCCGGAGGCACTTAAGAGCGCGCTCGACGCGCTCGCGGCCCGCTTCGGCAACCGGCTCATCACCTCGCAGGCCGTGCGCGAGCAGCATGGCCATACCACGACCTGGCTGCCGACGCAGCCGCCGGATGGCGTGGTGCTGGCGCAGGAGACCGCCGACATCCAGGACGTCGTCCGCATCTGCGCGCCAAGGGGCGTGCCGATCATTCCGTTCGGCACCGGCACCTCGCTCGAAGGGCAGGTCAATGCGCCGGCGGGCGGCATCTGCATCGACATGCGCGACATGAACAAGGTGCTGGAGGTGCATGCCGAGGATCTCGACTGCGTGATCCAGCCCGGCGTCACCCGCAAGGCGCTCAACGAATATCTGCGCGACCAGGGCCTGTTCTTCCCGATCGACCCCGGTGCCGATGCTTCGCTCGGCGGCATGGCCTCGACCCGGGCCTCGGGCACCAACGCGGTGCGCTACGGCACCATCCGCGAGAACGTGCTGGCGTTGAAGGTCGTGCGCGGCGACGGCGAGATCATCAAGACCGGGACGCGCGCCAAGAAGTCGGCGGCGGGCTATGACCTGACGCACCTGTTCATCGGCGCCGAAGGCACGCTCGGCATCATCTGCGAGATGACCATTCGCCTGCGCGGCATCCCCGAGACGATCGCTGCGGCGGCCTGCTCGTTCGAGACGGTGCGCGGCGCCTGCCAGGCGACCATCCTCGCGATCCAGACCGGCATTCCGGTGGCGCGCATCGAGCTGCTCAATGCCGCGCAGGTCAGGGCCTGCAACGCCTATTCGAAGCTGACCCTGCCGGAGACGCCGCTGCTGCTGCTGGAGTTCCACGGCAGCGAGGCTGAGGTGGCCGAGCAGTCGAAGAACTTCGCCGAGATCGCGGCGGAGTGCGGCGGCGGCGATTTCAGCTGGACCACCAAGCCCGAGGACCGCACCAAGCTGTGGCAGGCGCGTCACGACGCCTATTGGTCGGTGAAGGCGATCCGGCCCGGCGCCGGCGTGGTCGCCACCGACGTCTGCGTTCCGATCTCGCGCCTCGCCGATTGCGTTGCCGAGACCGAGGAGGATCTCGCGCGTCTCGGGCTGACCTCGCCGATCGTCGGCCATGTCGGCGACGGCAATTTCCACTGCTCGCTGATCTGCGATGTCGATGATGCCGACGAGATGGCGCGCGGCGAGGAGTTCATGCATCGCCTCGTCGAGCGCGCGCAGGCGATGGGCGGCACCTGCACCGGCGAGCACGGCATCGGTCAGGGCAAGCAGAAATACCTCAAGTCCGAGCTCGGCGAAGAGGCGCTCGATGCGATGCGCGCGGTGAAGAAGGCGCTCGATCCGCAGAACATCTTCAATCCCGGCAAGATCATCCCGGCGGGTTGAGGCTTCGTTGGATCTGAGCTGTCGCCGCGATTACGCTGCGCTCCCTCGCCCCGTTCTTACGGGGGCGCTCGCGCTGTGAGGGTTGGGGTGAGGGACAGACGCCCGAGAGGTGTCAATGGTTAGACCTGTGCCCCCTCACCCGGATTGCATCTGACGACGCAATCCGACCTCTCCCCGCACGCGGGGAGAGGTGAGCACCAAGCAAGCCGCTCAAACTTGGCAGATCCGGCTGCTGGCGAAGCGCCAAATAGAAAGCGCCGCCGCGGGGCGAACGCGGCGGCGCTTTTTTCATGATCGGATCAACGGCAGACGCGGCGCGGTCCCCACGGAGTCGGACGCAGGAAACAAGTGCGCGGGCCGTAGCCGCCGTAGCCGTAGGGACGATAGACGCGGGGGGCAGGGCGGCACCGGCCGAAGCGGTCGGGGAACCAGCCGGGACCGCAGCCGCCGGCCACGCGCTCGACATTGCTGTCCGGGGCCGCGGGCTGGGCCGGCAGCGTGAAGGCATGGGCCGCCGATCCGCCCAGCATGACGGTCGCGGCGAGCAGGGCGGAGGTGAACAGATGGCGCATTTCGGTGCGATCCTCTCGGTTGGTTTCGAATCAGTCCAGTCGTTAGACGCTGTCCGACGGGTTTCGGTTTCGCAAATTTTGCAACGTCGCGAAACCTCTACCCATTACCATAGTGGCCAGCGATGCTGATCATGCGGTGCAGCCATGGGGACGATGTGACGCATAGCTGCACACTATTCACTATTCACTGCAGTGAATTCCCTCCAGTGTATTCGCTGCCACATGAACGGCGGCTGACGTGTCTTGCAGCACGCTGAGCCTCACGCGGCATCACTTGCCGCCCTGCTGCGCCTTCGCATCCTTCAGCGCCGTCTTGCAGCCGTCCGAGAGCCTGTCGAACTTCTCGATCATGCACTGCTTGATGCGGCCGCCGCCCGGCATGATTCCGGGACACAGCGCGCGCACATCGTCGCCGCAGGCCTGGCGCATCGCGGCCATGTCCTGTGCCTGCGCGGCGGTGATCGAAATGATTGTGAACAGCAATGGGAGCAGCTTGCGCATCGGTGATCATCCTTCTCTGTGCCGCGGCTGACGGGCCGGGGTCGTGATGAGGATGTCTCGCCGGCAAAATTTGCGCGGGTATGTCGGTCGTCGCGGTGGTGCGTAACGGTTTGTATCACTTGGTATCGAGCTGCGGCGCGAGGCTGCGCAGCGCGAGATCGACGCTGTGGAACACGTGGTCTCTCGGCAGCGCGTCGTAGAGACCGAACCGTTCGAATGCCGCCTGGGCCCGCAGCGATTCCAGCCGGGCCACCGCGAACACGATGCCTGCCTCGTTGCACAACGCGATGACCTCGCGCAGAGCCTGCGCCGCGGTGAAGTCGATCTCGACGATGGCGCTGGCCTCGAACACGAGGAGCCGTGGCTTGCGGCTGCGCAGCATGTGCTGCAGGTCGGCGCGGAACGTCGCGGCGTTGAGGAAGCTGAGCGGCGCCTGGAAGCCGACCACCGCGACGTCCGACAACACCTCGCCCTTGATCTGCGGATGCGCCGGCCACCAGATCGTCGTGTCGGGCACGCGTTCGAAGGCGATGAGATGCGCGCGCGTCGTGCTCCAGATGCCGTGCAGCAGCGACAGCGAAATGCCGAGCGCGACGCCCTGCTCGATCGGCAGCGCGACGATGGCGGCGGCCGTCGCCAGGATGAGCAGGAATTCCCCCTTGGATTGGCGGTAGACGCTGACGATCTGGGCCACGCGGACGATGCGCAGCGCGACGAACAGCAGCACGCCGCCAAGCGCCGCCTCCGGCACATGCGCGAGCAGCCGTGCCCCGAACAGGACGAGCAGCAGCACGATGGCGGCCGCGAGCAGACCGGCAACCTGCGAGCGGCCGCCGGTCTCGACTACGATGCCGGTGCGGGGCGGGCTGGCGTTGACGGGAAATGCGCCGAACAGTCCGGCCAGCACGCTGCCGGCGCCGGCGCCGATGAAGTCGCGGTCGACGTCGGCCGGACGATTCGGATCTGACGGGAACGAGCGCGTCGTGGCCGAGGTCTGCACCATCACGACGACGGCGATCAGGAAGGCGAGCGGAACCAGCTTGGCCCATTGCTCGGGCCCGATCAGCGGCACGGACGGCATCGGAACGGTGCCGGAGACCTCGCCGATCACGGATACGCCGCGCGCCTGGAGTCCGGCTGCGACCACGAACGAGGTCGAGGCGGCGAGCGCGATCAGGGCGCCCGGGAGGCGGGCGCTGATGCGTTCGCAAACCATCACGGTGGCGAGCACGCCGAAGCCGATGATGAGCGTGTAGGCGTTGGCCTTGCCGAGTTCTCCCGCCAATGTCGCGATCCGCGCCAGCGTCGGTCCGCTCGGAGACGGCAGGCCCAGCACCCCCGGCAATTGAGAGACGATGATGTGGACGGCGATGCCGGCCAGGAAGCCGACCGTCACCGGCACCGACAGCAGGTTGGCGATGCCGCCGAGCCTGAAGCCGCCGGCCAGCACCAGCATGATTCCGACCAGCAGCGCCAGCGCCGCGGCCAGGCTGCCATATTCGGGCGTGCCGCTGGCGGCGAGCAGCGCCAGCCCGCCGGCGAAGATCGGCGTGATTGTTGAATCGGCGCCGCAGGACAGGAAGCGGTTGGCGCCGAACAGCGCAAAGCCGAGGGATCCCGCCATGAAGGCGAAGAAGCCGGTCTCCGGCGTGAAGCCTCCGAGCTTTGCGGTGGCCATCTGCTCGGGGATGGCGATGGCCGCGAGCGTCAGCCCGGCGGCGAGATCGGCGGGCAGGGCGCTGATCTGCCATCCCCGTAGCGAGCGGAGCATCGGCCAGTGATGGTCGCCGTCGTTGCGCGGTTGCACAGTCATGTCGGTTTCTCCGATCGCGCCGCACGGGAGCTGGTCGTCCGCTCACGCAAGGTCGCGATCCCAAGGTGGCTCCGGCGCGAAGGCCGAGGCGAGGTAGTCGATGAAGGCGCGCACCTTGGCGGACGGCGTGTGATCCGGCAGGTAGACGGCGTGGACCGCCAGCAGCTCCGACGGCGGCACGTCGAGCCGCACCGGGACCAGCCGTCCGGCGCGCAGCTCGTCGCCGACGATGAAGGTCGGCTGGTAGATCAGGCCCTGTCCGGCCAGCGCCGCTGCGAGCAGCGCATCGCCATTGTTGGCGCGCAGATTGCCGCTTACGGTCGCATCGACCGCCGTCTTGCCGCCCATGCGCCAGCGCGAGGGTCCGGCCTGCGCCAGTGTGTAGCCGAGGCAGTTGTGACCGGCGAGATCGGCCGTGGTGCGGGGCACGCCGTGGGCGGCGAGATAGGACGGCGCGGCGCAGACCATCATGCGGCAGGGCGCGAGCCGCCGCGCGACCAAGGTCGAGTCCCTGAGCGTGCCGATCCGGATCGCGAGATCCCAGCCTTCCTCGATCAGGTCGACCAGCCGGTCGTTGAGGCCGAGTTCGACGCTGACGCCGGGATAGAGCTCGGCAAACCGGGCCAGCAGCGGCGCGATCTGGCGGGTGCCGAAGGCGAGCGGAACGTTGAGCCGCAACAGCCCGCGCGGCTCCACGCGATCGGCCGCGATCGCGCTCTCCGCCGCCTCGAAGTCGCCGAGCACGCGTTCGGCGAGGTCGAGATAGCGCCGTCCCGCCTCGGTGATGGTCAGCCGTCGCGTGGTGCGATGGAACAGCTTGGTGCCGAGCCGGGTCTCCAGCGCCGCGAGGTGCTTGGTGACCATGGTCGGGGACATGCCGAGCAGGCGCGCCGCTCCGGACAGGCTGCCGGATCCGGCTACCTTGGAGAGCACTTCCAGCCCGGTCAGGCGGTCGAGCAATCGAGCATCTCACTCTTCTGGTGTGAAGTGAATTTCCCTTGTAGCGGATTATCGCCTTACGGGAAATGATCCATATCCCAGTGTGTCCCCACCGGAGGTCCCGATGATCGATTCACGTACCGCGCCCTATGCTGCGCTTCTGCTCCGCCTCACCCTCGGCGGCCTGTTCCTGGCTCATGCCAGCCTCAAGCTGTTCGTGTTCAGCCCGGCCGGCACCGCAAAGTTCTTCGGCAGCATCGGCCTGCCGCCCGAGCTCGCCTACCTCGTCATCACGTCCGAGATCCTGGCCGGCATCGCCCTGATCCTCGGCATCTACACCCGATGGGTCGCCTTGGCCGCCGTTCCGATCCTGCTCGGCGCCATCTTCACCGTGCACGGCGCCGCCGGCTTCTTCTTCAACAATCCGAAGGGCGGCTGGGAATATCCGGCGTTCTGGGCCGTGACCCTGGTGATCCAGGCCCTGCTCGGCGATGGCGCCTATGCCCTCGGCGGCCTCCGCGCCAGCCTTGCCGGCGGTCAGCTGCGCAGCGCACATTGAGGCTAGCGTAGGGTTCGCTGACCGCCGCCACTCCCCCGATGTCATCCTCGCGAAAGCGGGGATCCATAGCCACCGGCGGATCTGAGTTGAGCACGATGGTCGACGCGCGGCCTGCCTCGAACATCGATCACGCGGTATGGGTCCCGGGTCGGCGCCCCAACGTCGCGATGCGACGTTCGGACTTGCCCGGGACGACAGTTGTGGTTGGGTCAACAGAGTGAACAGACCGAGGAGTGATGACATGACCCTGCCCAGCATCTTCCTGTCGCACGGCTCGCCGATGCTGCCGCTCACGGACTCGGCGGCGCGTGACTTCCTCCTCAGCCTTGGTCGCAGCCTGCCGCGGCCGAAGGCGATCCTCGTCGTCTCAGCGCACTGGGAGACGGACATCCCCGTCGTCAATGCCGTCGCGACCAACGAGACGATCTACGATTTCTACGGATTTCCGCGTGAGCTCTACCAACTGACCTATCCCGCGCCGGGTGCGCCCGATCTTGCATGCGCCGTTGCCGAACGCCTGCAGGCCGCAGGCCTACCGGTCGCGATCGACCGCGAGCGCGGGCTCGATCACGGCGCCTGGGTGCCGTTGCTCTTGATGTATCCGCAAGCCGACATTCCGGTGCTGCAGCTCTCGATCCAGACCGAGCGCGGGCCTGCGCACCACCTCGCGCTCGGCCGCGCGCTGGCACCGCTGCGCGACGAGGGCGTGCTGATCATCGGCAGCGGCAGCTTCACCCACAATCTCGGTGAATTCCGCAAGCGAAGGCTCGACATCGACGATCCCGCGCCATCCTGGGTGGTCGACTTTGCCGACTGGGTGCACCAGGCCGCGATCGAAGGCCGCGTCGACGATCTCGTCGACTACCGGCATCTCGCGCCGCATGCGCGCGACAATCATCCGACTGATGAGCACTTCCTGCCGCTGTTCGCAGCACTCGGCGCCGCCGGCGAGGGCGCGCGCGTCGAACGGCTGCACAACAGTGCCAATTACGGCGTGCTGCGCATGGACGTGTATGCGTTTCATGCGGCGCAGCAGGGTGACTTGGCGGCTTGAATCACAAGCGCTGCGCATCGGGCACGGACTGAAGCGACGAGCGGGCACGCGCGCCTGGCCGCACGTGGCTGCTAGTCAGAGTTGGGTGGGGACAGCCATACGAATTTGTGCCGCTTGCGATCCCATTTCAGCTTGGCGAAATTGTCGCAATCCATGCACGCCCATAGCGTGATCGTCTTGTCGTCGTCCAACGACAGCGCGGTGTATTGGTGCGGCATCTGGAACGCGTCGAGCAGACGTATTCTCGGTTTGCCGACGGTGGGCAGGTCGAGGATCATGAAGAATCGCCCCCGCGCTCCCTTGCAGTCCTCATAGACCCCAACGAGCGCCAATTGCCTGGTGCTGGATCCGTCGAAATTGCCTTCGACTGCAAATGACTGCTTGCTCGCCTCCATGGCGTCTCCGCCGCCTTCGAAGAGAAACTTTGACGGGATGAGATCCTTGCGAAACTCGGTCGCCTTGCACCAGCCCTTCCGGATCTGACCGGCGGGAATTCCGCGGACCTCGGTCGTGAACGGATGAAATTCGGCCAGAACCCACCAGGCGATGCTTCGAGTATCTCCCTCGATCGTCATGAAAGGCTGCTCGGCGCGGGCGACCACCGCGCTCGAGATCAAGATGCAGCACAGCGCCGCGATCAGTTGCAATTCACGGATCAACTGACGAAGGACGGGGTGATCATGCATCATGACTGATTGTTCTGTTATCTTGTTGGCAGGCCAGTGCCGCGTCAGCGTATTTTGTGCCTAAGTGAGGCGTCAAGGCGGTTTGATACCCGGCGCTTCGCGGCTCCTTGCTCTAAGTCAAATCGAGAACGGCGTCCGCGACGGCGGAGTGCGATTGCCCGTCGGGGTACTTTGTCGCAGGCGATTTCGCTTGCGCCGTCGGGCAAATCACCTCCACATTTCCGCGCATCCCGCCTCACCATGGAGGGGCGTTGCGCGCGATCGTCACGACACGCGGGGCGGGGAGCGGTGGCCGCGAGATGTCGGAGCATGTCTTTGGATGTGCGGACGAACGATGTTCTTGCGGACGTGAAATCGCAGCGGCCTGACACCCCGATGCTGGTGTCCCGCGGCAACGCGCGTGAGCGCGATGTCGCGAATGGTGGCCAACAAGCCCGGCGCACCAGGGCGACTGCGTATAAGCGTGAAGACCATCGCGCAGGGAGGGCCGGGCGATCTCGGCTGAACCTGTGGTACCTGCCGCCTGCATTTTTTTCGCAGGCGGGCCACGGGCGCGGCCAGCGCCCGGCCTTCCCTGCGCCCTCCTGATTGATGAGGGTGATGAATGAGCGGAGCTCGGACGCCGATGGCGCCGCGGGAACGTGCAGCCATGACCCACGAAGCGCGCCAGACATTCGGTGTCGTCCCGGCCTCGAGCCGGGACCCATAGCCACCGGCGCGAATGAGACGGATGACTGCCAGCCATGTCCCTCGCGAGATCACGCGGTATGGGTCCCGGCGTTCGCCGGGACGACACCGAGAAGAGGCGACCTTGCACCGCACCCATGACCTCGGAGGTAACTGACACGGGATGCGCGCGGCGCAGAAAATCCTTGACCCGTTCGCACGCAAATGATGCGAAGGATGCACCAGGGAGCGAAACAAGAAAAATGCGTCTGCCGTTCTACTATGGCTGGGTCATCGTCGCCGTGACCTTCGTGACGATGGCGATTGGCGTCAATGCGCGCACCGCGTTCTCGCTGTTCTATCCGCCGATCCTCGCCGAATTCGGCTGGGACCGCGGCGTCACCGCCGGCGCCTTCTCATTCGGCTTCGTCGCCTCCGGCATCGTCAGTCCGCTGATCGGACGGCTGATGGATCGCGCTGGTCCCCGTGCGGTGATGGAACTCGGCGTCGTCCTGATGGCTGGCGGCCTGCTGCTGGCGCCGCTGACCAGCCAGCCCTGGCATCTCTACCTCACGATCGGGGTCATGGTCGGCGCCGGCAGTGTCTGCCTCGGCTATTCCGGCCAGTCGCTGTTCCTGCCGAACTGGTTCATCCGCCGCAGGGGGCTCGCGATCGGCATTGCGTTTGCCGGTGTCGGCATCGGCTCGATGACCCTGCTCCCCTGGGTGCAGCACATGATTGCGCAGACCAACTGGCGTACGGCCTGCACCGCGATGGGCCTCGTCGTACTCATCGTGTTGGCGCCGATCAATCTGTTGCTGCGCAAGAAGCCGGAGGAGCTCGGCCTGCGCCCCGACGGCGACGCTGCGCCGCTCGCCAGCGCGGCCAAGCCCATCTCTAACATCGTCGATCCGGCTTGGGCCGGCATCGACTGGACGTTGTCGCGCGCCCTGCGCACCAGCCGGTTCTGGTGGCTCGCGCTCGGCTATTTCTTCGGCCTCTACGTCTGGTACGCGGTCCAGGTGCATCAGACCAAATATCTGCTCGAGATCGGCTTCAGCTCGAACGTCGCGGTCTGGGCGCTCGGCGCCGTCAGCCTGCTCGGCATTCCCGGCCAGATCGCGCTCGGCCATCTCTCGGATCGCCTCGGGCGCGAGGCGGTGTGGGCGCTCGGCTGTCTTGGTTTCGCGATCTGCTTCGCGGCATTGATTGCACTCAAGGCGGCGCCGTCGCTCGTGCTGATCTACGTGATGGTGGCGACGCAGGGCGCGCTCGGTTACGGCATCACCTCGGTGATGGGGGCGGTCGCGCTCGAAATATTCCAGGGGGCGCATTTCGGCAGCATCTTTGGAACCGTGATGCTGATCGGACTGTGCGGCGGCGCCGCGGGCCCGTGGGTGACCGGCGTGCTCTATGATCTCACCGGCAGCTACACGCCGGGCTTTGCGATCGCGCTCGTTGGCGGCTTCGTCTCCGCAGCCGCGATCTGGATCGCGGCCCCGCGCAAGGTCCGCCTCGTGGCCGGCCAGTTGCACAGGTTAAAGACGGCGGCCGGGGCTGCGGCATGATGTGTGATCTGGCCGACTTGCCATGGCGGCGCGGCCGTGAACTAATCGGCGAACAATCCGGGAGAGGGTGACCAATGAACGAACATGTTCAGGCCAACAAGGCGGCGCCGCTGTTCAATCCGCTGTCGCCGGAATTCATCCGCGACCCCTATCCCTTCTATGCGCAGCTGCGCGACAACGATCCGATGCATGTGACGCCGTTCGGGGCGTTTCTGGCCAGCCGCCATGCGGAATCGAGCCTCGTGCTGCGTGACAAGCGCTTCGGCAAGGATTTCGTCGCCCGTTCGATCCGCCGCTACGGGTCGGATATCATGAACGAGCCGGTATTCCGCAGCATGAGCCATTGGATGCTGCAGCAGGATCCGCCGGACCACACGCGGCTGCGCGGCCTCGTCGCGAAGGCGTTCACGGCGCGCAGGGTCGAGGACATGCGGCCACGCATCCAGGCGATCGTGGACCGGACGCTCGACGAGGTCATCCCGCGCGGCCGCATGGACCTGATCGAGGACTTCGCGTTCAAGCTGCCTGTCACCGTGATCTGCGACATGCTCGGGATCCCCGAGGAGCATCGCGAGGCGTTCTACAAGAGCTCGCGCGAGGGCGGCCGCCTGCTCGAGCCGGTGCCGCTGTCGCCGGCCGAGATCGCGGAAGGCAACGCCGGCAATGCGGTGTCGGCGGCCTATTTCCAGCATCTGTTCGAGCTGCGCCGGCGCCATCCGGGGGACGACCTGACGACGCAGCTGCTGCAGGCCGAGGAGGACGGCGCCAAGCTCTCCCATGAGGAGCTCACCGCCAACATCATCCTGCTGTTCGGCGCCGGCCATGAGACCACCGTCAACCTGATCGGCAATGGCCTTCTGGCGCTGCACCGCAACCCGGACCAACTGGCGCTGTTGAAGGCGCGCCCCGAACTGATCGCGAACGCGATCGAGGAGTTCCTGCGCTACGATTCCTCGGTGCAGCTGACGGGCCGGGTGGCGCTCGAGGACATCGAGGATCTCGGCGGCCGCCGGATCCCCGCGGGCGAGAGCGTGCTCTGTCTTCTGGGCTCGGCCAACCGCGATCCGGCGGTCTATCCCGACCATCCGGAGACCCTCGATATCACCAGAGCGAACGTGAAGCCGCTGTCGTTCGGCGGCGGCATCCACCACTGTCTGGGGGCGCAGCTCGCCCGGATCGAGGCCGAGGTCGCGATCGGAACCCTGCTACGGCGGCTGCCGGAGCTGACGCTGGATGATGCGGAGAATCCGGAATGGCGGCCGACCTTCGTGCTGCGCGGCCTCAAACGGCTGCCGGCCCGCTGGTAACCATCCTTGTTAACGGAGTTGTGCAACGGGCGCCGAAATACCGACAGCGCTGTGACTTCGCCATACTTAATCCTATATGATGCAGCGCTCCGGTATCGATGCCAGTGGGGCCACGGCCGCATCGGTTGGAACGTTGGGACACCGGAGCGTTGTCCTTTGAGGGAGACCCCGTGCAGACGACCCTGCTCGGCTTGGCGATTGCCTTCATTCTTGCGCTCCTAGCTGCGCTGATCGGCCCGCACTTCGTCGACTGGAACCAGTTCCGGCCGCAATTCGAGGCCGAGGCGAGCAAGGTCATTGGTGTGCCCGTGCGGGTCGCCGGTGCGCTGGATGCACGACTCCTGCCGACGCCGACCTTAAGGCTGCGCCAGGTCACGTTCGGCGGCGCCAATGATCTCGGCAAGCTGCGCGCCGACAAGCTCGATGTCGAGTTCAGCCTAGGCGACATGATGCGGGGGCAGTGGCGGGCCAACGAGCTCACGATCGGCGGCATGGCGGCCGATCTCGGGCTCGATCCCAAGGGGCGCGTCGACCTGCCGGCCGCTTCCGGCCGGTTCAATCTGGCCACGCTCTCGATCGACCGCCTGAACCTGACCGGCCGGGTCGCGCTGCATGACGCGGCCAGCCGTTCGACGCTCGAACTCACCGATATCGTCTTCTCCGGCGATGTCCGCTCGCTCGCCGGCTCGTTGCGCGGCGACGGCGCGGTGTCGATCCGCGGCGCCCGTTATCCGTTCCGGGTGTCCTCCAGCCAGGACAAGGATTCCAACGGCCTGCGGGTCCATCTCAACGTGGACCAGGGCGAGCGTGCCGTCATCGCCGATGTCGAGGGGCTCATCAGCCTCGCCAATCGGACGCCGCGCTTCGACGGCGCGTTCACGCTGTCCTCGCCACCCAAGGAGCAGGGCGACGGCAAGGAGAAGCCTGCCAAGGATCAGGCCACCAAGGATCAGGCCACCAAGGGTCAGGCTGCGAAGGAGGCATCCGCCAAGCAGCCGCCAGCCCAGCCGGCCAAGGGCGGTCCTGCTGACGTGGCCGGCGCCACGCCCTGGCGGATCACCGCCAAGATCGCAGGCGATCAGACCGCCGCCAAGTTCGACCAGATCGAGGTCAGCTTCGGTCAAGAGGATCGCTCACTGAAATTTTCCGGCAGCGGCGACGCCCGTTTCGGTGCCGCGCCGATGCTGCGGGCGTCGCTGGCCGCGCGCCAGCTCGATGCCGACAAGCTCCTGGGTGGCGATGAGGTGAAGGATCGCCGGGCGATCGCGCCAGCGCTCGTGCTCCCGGCCCTGCGCAACTGGATCTCGCAGCTGCCGACCCTGCCGCTGCCCGCCAGCGTCCAGTTCTCGACTGAGCAGATCATGCTCTCGGGCCGCCCGGTGCAGAACTTCACCGCTGATCTGCACAACGAGCCCACGGCGTGGAGCCTCGAGAAGGTCGATCTGCGGGCGCCGGGCTCGACGCATCTGACCTTCCGGACCATCGGCATCTCGACCGCCGTGACGGCGGGCTTCACGGGAGCGCTGGATCTCGACTCGTCGGAGCCCGATACGCTGGTCGCCTGGCTCCAGGGCCGCAGTGAGACCAGCTATCGCACCCAGCGTCCGCTGCGCCTGCGCGGTGACCTCAACGTGGCGCCGGACCGGATCGCGATCGATGGCCTGAAGGCGAATATCGACGGCGGCGCCGTGGATGGGCGCATGGCGCTGATTACACGGCCCGGGGGCGCCGGTTCGCGCTTCGAGGCGACGCTGAAGGGCGATCGGCTCGACCTGGATGCGACCATGGCCGTGGCGCGTTCGCTCGCCAGCGCGTCCGGCGAGTGGCCGACGGAAGCCAGCGTGGCGCTGGATATCGGCCGCGCCAATGTCAGCGGCCAGGAGCTGCGGACCCTCACGGCACGGTTCTCCTACGATCCGAAGATGGTCGCCGTCGATCAGCTCAAATTCGGTCAGAGCGGTGGTGTGACGAGCGAGGGCTCCGGCCGCTTCGACCGGACCGACGCCACGGGACGGCTGGTCTTGATCTCGATGGCCGGCTCGTTGAAGGAGATTACGGGCCTCATCCAGCCGATCGCGCCGAAACTCGCCGCGCGTTTCGAGGCGCTCGGCGTGCCGCCGGGCGCTGCACGGCTGAAGCTCACGCTGGATCTCGCCAAGGATCCCGCCAATGCCGACCGTAGCCAGGCGAAGGCCGTGCTCGATCTCGACGCGCCGCAGCTGAAAGGCTCGGCGACGCTGACCGCAAAGCCTTCGGCTGCGGCGCTGCGCAGCTTCGAGGTCGATGCGATCGACCGCACCGAGCTCGGCGTCGAGAGCCGGGTCTCGGCCGAGCAGGGCAATGTCGTGTTGGCGCTGCTCGGGCTCGATCGAGTCGCAGTCGTCGGCAATAGTCCGGCTCAGTTCGAAGCGAGTGTGAACGGCAGCTGGCGGGCGCCGCTGCGCGTGAATGCGAAACTGTCGGGCACAGGCCTCGACGGCGATGCGCAGGGCACGATCGAGCCCTGGGGCGACAGCACCAGGGCCAATGTCAATCTGCGCCTGCGTAGTGCCAACCTGGCGCCGCTGCTCGGACTGAAGCCGCAGGACACCGCCGCGCAGAACATTCGCCTGTTCGGGCGGCTCGGTCTCGCCGGCAATCGGCTGACGATCGAAGACCTCGACAGCACGGTCGGCGGATCGCGCCTGCGCGGCCGGATCGCTGCGACGCTGGACGACGACAAGCAGGTCGACGGCGAGCTCGGGCTCGACGCGCTCGATGTCCCGCAGGTCTTTTCGGTGCTCGTCGGTGCGGCCGGTCATGAGGCGGCCGAGCCTCTCGGCTCCGGGCTTTTGAAGGGCTGGCGCGGACGGGTGTCGTTCCAGGCCCTCAGCGGCGCCGTCTTGAACGGCACCGAGCTCCGTCCCCTGGGCGGCGCGATCAAGAGCGACGGCCAGTCGCTCACGATCGAGAATCTCAAAGGCAAGCTCGGCGGCGGCGATGTCACCGCGACCATCGATGCGCGGCCCAATGCCAACGGCCTTGTCTTGAACGGGCGCGTCGAGCTCGCCGGCGTTGATGGCAATGCGCTGCGCTATCGCAGCCTGAAGATGCCCGCGGGCAAGGTCTCGGCCCAGATGACGCTGGCCGCCGAAGGGCGCAGCGTGCAGGGACTGGTCAGCGCGCTCTCCGGCAACGGAACGGTGACACTCGAGAACGCATCGATTCCCAACCTCGATCCGCGCGCGTTCGAGGCAGCGTTGCGCGCCGCTGATGCAGGGCAGGTGGGCGACGACGGCAAGCTCCGGCAGGTGGTCGAGCCGGTGCTGACGTCGGGCACTCTCGCGGTGGCCTCTGCGCAGATCCCCTTCATCATCCGCGATGGCCGGCTGCGTGTCGGCGCCACCCCGCTGGAGGCGCAGGGGGCGCGCGCGATCGTCTCCGGCGGTTTCGACATTCCGGCCGATCAGGCCGACATTCGCGCCAGCCTGAGCGCCAACGCCGTCGGCAATGCCAACAGCCGCCCGGAGGTCCAGCTGTTCGCGGTCGGTACGCCCGATACGCTGACGCGGGTGGTCGACGTGACGTCGCTGTCGTCCTGGCTCGCAGTCCGCGCGATCGATCGCGAGACGCGGCGTCTGGATGCGATCGCGCGCGGCGAGGTGCCGCCGTCCTATCCGTCGTCGACGGCGTCGCTGCCGGGCGGTCCTGATGCAGGTCCGGCCGCGCCCAATCCGACCGACGTGCCGTTGCCCGGGCGTGATCCGCGGCGCGATCCACGTGCCAGGCTGGGTGGCCCGCGCGCGGCCGTGCCGCCGCTGACGGCGCCGTTGTCGGCGCCCGCCGCCGCGGCGCCACCGGCTGCGACCGTGCCGCCCGTGGCGGCGAGCCAGCCGCAGGTCGCGCCCTTGCCGCCACCAGTGGAGATCAAGCCGGCGCCGGGCGCGCTGCCGCCACGCCCCAGACCATTGCCGCGTCCGCCGGTCGTGCTGACCCCGCCGGGCAGCCCGTGATCGCGGGCGCGCGTCGGGCAGGGGCTGCGCCGATGATGACGTTGCGCCAGGTCGAGGTCATCCGTGCGGTCATGGTGACGGGCACCATCAACGGCGCGGCCCGGCTGTTGAAGGTCTCGGCGCCCGGCGTCAGCCGGCTCGTGAAATACACCGAGCGCTCGCTCGGCATCCGCTTCTTCCAGCGCCAGAACGGCCGCTACTTTCCGACCCCCGAGGCGCAGAACATCTTCGAGCAGATCAACAGCGTCTACGAGAAGGTCGACGATCTCAGCTACATCATCTCCAACATCGGCCGCGGCGCGCTGTCCGAACTGCGCATCGGCTCGGTGCCGAGCATTTCCCAGGTGATGGTGCCGCGCGCGATCGAGCGCGTGCGTCGCCGCTATCCTGATTTGGGCATCGACATCAACATTCTCAAGATCGAAGAGGCGATCGACTACCTGATGCTCGGCAAGGGCGAGTGCGTGGCGATGAGCTACCGGCTCGATCATTCCGCGCTCGAATTCCTGCCGCTGGCCTCGGGCGAGTTGTTCTGCATCGTGCCGCCGGGTCATGAACTCGCCGGCCGCAAGCAGGTGTCGGCGGCCGAGATGACGCGCTATCCGCTGATCGGCATCGATCCCAACGATCCCTACGGGCGGATCATGGCGGAGATCTTCGCGCGCAACAAACTCGACTACAACATCTCGATCAAGGCGCGCTTCGGCACCACCGTGTGCGCGCTCGTAAAGGCCGGGCTCGGCATTGCCGTGATCGACCAGTTCACGGTCGCCCACGGCGGCTATCCCGGCATCGAGCTGTTGAAGATCGCCGAGCCGACACGGTTCGATACCTACATCGCGGTCAAGCGCGGCACGCCGCTGTCGCTCTATGCCGAGCACTTCATCGACTGCCTGCGCGCGGAGATGCGCGCGCTCGAGCCGGGCCGGCGTCAGGTGGCCAAACCGGCGAAAACGGCCATCGGCAAAAAATAACATGATGTTAGGTTCAGCCGATATTTGGGTAATTGTGTTAGCGAGCGAACGCGCTATCGTCTGCAACGAAATCCGCGCGTGCGGCGCTCGCACGTCACAGCAGCAGAGACTGAAGCGAACGTGGCTGATCTTTCCGCGCCCAAGGCCCGCAAATTCCTGACCGGACTGATCGGTGCCCCGATCGTGCATTCGGCTTCTCCCGCGATGCATGAACACGCGGCCGCGGCGCTCGGCGTGCGCGGCCATTACCAGTTGATCGAGGTCGCCGGCGCCGACCGCGCGGGACTGGCGACGCTGCTGGAAGGCGTGCGCTGGCTCGGCTTCGCTGGGGTCAACGTGACCTACCCCTACAAGGAGGCCGTCGTCGGCCTGCTCGACGAGCTCGCGCCGAAGGCAGCGGCGATGGGGGCCGTCAATACCGTCGTCGTTCGTGACGGCCGGCTGATCGGCCACAACACCGATACCACCGGCTTCGAACGCGCGGTGGCACCGCTGGTCAGCCAGACCAATCGCGGCATCGTGGCGCTGATCGGTGCTGGCGGAGTCGGCAAGGCGATTGCCTTCGCACTTGCAAACCTCGACGTCGCCGGCCTGCGCATCTACGACACCGAGCGCGCACGTGCCGAGAAGCTGGCGAGCCTGCTCCCGGCCGGTAAATCCATCACTGTGGCCAACAGCGTCGAAGAGGCGCTGCAGGGTGCGGTGGGTGTCGTTAACGGCACCCCGATCGGCATGTTGCCGAACCACGGTACGCCGGTGCCAGACGAGCTGCTGCGTGCTGATCTCTGGGTCGCCGACGCCGTCTACTCACCGCTGTGGACACCACTCCTGAAAGCCGCCAAGGCCAGGGGGGCGCGTCTTCTGCTCGGGCGCGAACTCGCGATCTACCAGGCCGCGGATGCGTTCGAGCTGTTCACCGGGCTCCCGCCTTCGACAGAGGCGATGGGCGCGGCGTTCGACAATCACATGGCGGAGAGATATCCGGCGGTTGACGCCGCCTGAGCAAACCGGCCAATACGCGCCGGACTAGTCGTTCAATAAAGAAACGCAAACAAGCGTTTGAAGCAGAGGAGGAAACAACGTGAGATCGATCATCCTGGCTGGCCTGTGCTCGGCCGTGCTGCTGTCCGGAGCCGCCTACGCTCAGTCCGGCGCCCCCATCAAGATCGCCAATGTCGCCGAGCTCTCGGGCGGCGGCGCGACCGTCGGCAACAATTGGAAGAACGGCATCGATCTCGCCGTCGAGGAGATCAACGCCAAGGGCGGCATCCTCGGTCGCAAGATCGAGGTCAGCCACGCCGACTCGCAGTCGAACCCGGGCGTGGCGCGCGCGCAGGTGCAGAAGGCGCTCGATGGCGAGCCCTACGTGCTGCTCGGGCCCGGCTATTCCGGCTCGGTGAAGGTGACGGCGCCGCTGGCGGCGGAGGCCGGCATCACCCAGATCATGGGCGGCGAAGCGGCCGAGCTCACGCAGGCCGGCAACAAGTTTCTGTTCCGGACGTCATTCGGCCAACAGTCGTCGATGCCGAAGGTCGCGAAATACGTCAATGACGAGCTGAAGGCGAAGTCGGTCGCGGTGGTCTGGGTCAACAACGATTTCGGTCGCGGCGGACGCGACGTCATCACCAAGGAGTTCAACCGCCTCGGCATCAAGGTCGCAGCCGACCTGTCGACCGAAGCCGGCCAGGCCGACTTTGCCGCCGACGTCAGCAAGATCAAGGCGGCGGCGCCGGACGCGGTCTTCATCTACGTCAACGAGGAAGAGAGCGCGCGCATCCTCAAGGAGATCAAGCGCCAGGGCGTCACCGTGCCGCTGATCGGCGAGACCACGCTGGTCGGCCAGAAGGTCATCGAGCTTGCCGGTGACGCCGCCAATGGTGCCCGCGGCCACGTCGGCCTCACGACGGACGCGCCGGTCGAGGCGATCAAGGCGTTCCGCGACCGCTTCGTGAAGAAGTACAACTACGTGCCCGATCACAACGGCCTCAAGGGCTATCTCGCGATCTACATGGTCAAGGCCACGACCGAGAAGATGGGCAAGGTCGACTCCAAGGCCTTCGCCGACACGCTGCATGGCCTGACCATCAAGACCTCGGCCGAGCCGAACATCCTGATGGACGTCACTTTCGATCAGAACGGCGACATCGATCGCCAGGGTTTCCTGGTCGAAGTGGTCGAAGGCAAGCAGGTCGTGAAGCAGGTGCTGCCTAAGCTGAACTGAGTAGGACGGTCGATCGGCGGCGCTGGCCGGGATGCCAGCGCTGCCGTCACCCAAAGGCTCACGGGGAAACGATGTCCAATCTGCTCGACCTGATCGTGGCGGGTCTCGCCACCGGCGCCATCTACGCGCTCGTTGCCGTCGGCTTCACGCTGCTGTGGCAGACCTCGCAGACCATCAACTTCGCCCAGGGCGAGTTCGTGATGCTGCCGGCCTTCCTGATGCTCGCGGTGATGCATCTCGGCGCACCGTTCTGGCTCGCGATTCTCGTCGGCATCGTGCTGTCGGCGCTGCTGCTCGGTCTCGCCTTCAAGATGCTGCTGGTCGATCCGATGCTGCGGCACGGCGTGCTGCCTCTGGCGATCGCCACCATGGCGCTTGCGATCGCGATCAAGGAGGCGGTGAAGCAGTTCTTCAGCGCCGAGGCCTCGCCGTTCCCCTCGATCGTGCCGGCCGGCGATGTCTCCATCCTCGGACGTGCGATTTCGCTGCAAAGCCTCGGCGTGCTCGCTGTCGCGATCCTGGCGGTCGTCGGCCTCACGACGCTGTTGAACCGCACCTCGCTGGGCCATCAGATGCAGGCGGCCGCGCAGAACCCGACGGTCGCGCGCATCATCGGCGTGCCCGTCGAGCGGATGATCCTGCTGACCTTCCTGATCAACGCCGTGCTGGTGGCGCTGGCCTCGCTGCTGATCACGCCGATTTACCTCGCGAAGTTCTCGAGCGGTGAGGTGCTCGGGCAGGCCGCCTTCATCGCGGCCATCGTCGGTGGCTTCAACCAGGTGCGTGGCGCGATCGCGGGCGGCCTCTTGATCGGTGTCGTCGACAATCTCGCGGCGGCCTATGTCTCGACCCAGTATCGCGCCGCTGTTCCGATGATCTTGCTGATCATGATGATCCTGTTCCGGCCGCAGGGCCTGCTCGGACGAGCCGAGGAGCGCACGGTATGAGCAAGAACAGCAAACTGCTCCTCGTCGCGCTGGCCGTCGTGGTCATCGCCGGCCTGATCATCGTCCCGATGAACTTCAACCGCTACGGCCTCTATATTCTGAGTCAGTGGGCGGTCATGACCATTGCGGCTATGGGGCTCAACCTCACGCTCGGTTATGCCGGGCAGGTGTCGCTGGCCCAGGGCGCGTTCGTCGGCATCGGCGCCTACGGTGCGGCGATCCTGACCACGCATGGCTGGCCGCTGATCGCGGCGCTCGGGCTCGTCGTCGTGATCTGCTTCGCCGTCGGCTGGCTCTTGGGCTATCCGGCGCTGCGCGTGCAGCACCACTATCTCGCCTTCGTCACGCTCGCCTTCTCGACCTTGGCGTTCCTGGTGTTTCGCAACGAGAGTTGGCTCACCAACGGTATCTACGGCATCAGCAACATTCCGCGCCCGGAGATCTTCGGCTTCCCGACTCGCAAGCCATTGCCATTCTACTATCTCTGCCTCGGCTCGCTCGGCCTCGTGACGCTCGCCATGTGGTGGCTGGCCCGCTCGCCGTGGGGTCGCGCCTTCATGGCGTTGCGCGAGAACCCGATCCGGGCGCAGTCGCTCGGCATCGACACGAGGCGCTACACGCTGATGGCGTTCGCGATCGGCTCCGTGCTCGGCGGCATAGCCGGCGTGCTCTATGCGCCGCTGACGCAATATGTCGATCCCGTGCCGTTCAACCTGCAGCTCTCGCTCGATCTCCTGATGATGGTGATCGTGGGCGGCTCCGGCTTCATGCTCGGACCGTTCCTCGGCGCCATGATCGCAGTGCTGCTTCCGGAGTGGCTGCGCTTTGCCGAGGGCTATTACCTGATGCTCTACGCGGCCGCGGTCATCGTGCTGCTGATCTATTCGCCGAGCGGCATTCTCGGCATTCTCGACCGCTATCTCAGCTCACGACGAACCCAGGCGGCATCCGCGCTGCGAGCGGCGGCTCAATCCAAGCTGGAGGCCGCGCGATGACCGCAGTTCTCGACGTACGCGACGTCAAGAAGAGCTTCGGCGGCATCACCGCCGTCAACGGCGTCAGCTTCGACGTGCAGGAGGGCGAGATCCTCGGCCTGATCGGTCCCAACGGCTGCGGCAAGTCGACCTTGTTCAACTGTATCCTCGGCCAGCTGGTGCCGAGCGCGGGCGAGGTGAGGGTCGACGGCAAGCTCGTCACCGGGCAGCGTCCGTCGGACCTCAATCGCCTCGGCGTCAGCCGCACCTTCCAGCTGCTGCAGGTGTTTCCGAAACTGTCGGTGCGCGACAATCTGATCCTCGCGGGGCAGGAGCATCGCGGCAGCATGCTGTCGCGCCTGCTCGGTCCGTCCGATGCGGGACTCACCGAGACGGCCGACCAGATGATCGGCTTCTTCAAGCTGGAGCATCTTGCCAACGAGCCGGCCGGTGGCCTGTCCTACGGCCAGCAGAAGCTGCTCGATGCCGCGATGGCCTTCATGGGCGGCCCGCGCTTGGTGCTGCTCGACGAGCCGGCCGGCGGCGTCAACCCGACCATGCTCGGCGATCTCAAGGAGCGGCTGATCGCGATCAACCGCGAGCGCCGCGCCACCTTCGTCGTGATCGAGCACAACATGGAATTCGTGATGTCGCTGTGCTCGCGGGTGATGGTGATGGCGGAAGGCAAGGTGCTGGCGATCGGCAAGCCCGACGAGATCAGGGCCAATCCGGCCGTGATCGAAGCCTATCTTGGACACTGAGGGAGCCGGCGATGAGTGATCCCATTCTCGACGTCCAGAACCTCGTCGGCGGCTACGGCAAGATGACGATCCTCAACGGGACGACCTTCTCGGTCCCTGCGGGATCGATCACCACCGTCATCGGTCCGAACGGCGCCGGCAAGTCGACCGTGTTCAAGGCGATCTTCGGCCTGCTCAAGCTGCGCGAAGGCAAAGTGGTCTTCAAGGGCCGTGACGTCACGGGCTTGAGCCAGCGCGCGCTGCTCGGCGCCGGCATCTGCTACATCCCGCAGGGCCGCAACATCTTCGGCGAGCTGTCGGTGCGTCACAACATCGAGCTCGGCGGCGTGGCTGCGGCGCGCGACTTCGATCTCGCCGCCCGCGTCGAGGCCGCGCTCGACGTCTTTCCGGTGCTGCGCAAGAAGGCGGATCGGCAGGCCTCGACCTTGTCAGGCGGCGAACAGAAACAGCTCGAGATCGCGCGCGGGCTTCTGCTCGAACCGCAACTGGTGCTGATCGACGAGCCGTCGATCGGGCTGTCGCCGCTCATGGTGCAACAGACCTTCGATATGCTGAAGCAGCTGCGTGACCGCGGCGTTTCGGTGCTCCTGATCGAGCAGAATGCGCGCTCGGCGCTGGAGATTTCCGACTACGGCATCGTGCTCGAGCTCGGCCGTACCCGCATCATCGACAAGGCCGATCGCGTGCTGGCTGATCCGCGCATCGGCCAGTTGTTCCTGGGCGGCGCAATGGAGGAGACGGCGGCATGAACAAGCGCTCGATCGCAACGGTCTCCATCTCAGGCGCACTCGACGAGAAGCTCAAGGCGATCGCGGCAGCGGGCTTCGATACGGTCGAAATCTTCGAGAACGATCTCGTTGCGTTCGGGGCGAGGCCGCGCGAGATCGGCCAGATGTGCCGCGACCTCGGCCTTGCGATCTGCGCCTATCAGCCGTTCCGCGATTTCGAGGGCATGCCGGAGCCGCAGCGCGCGCGCAACTTCATCCGCGCCGAGCGCAAGTTCGACCTGATGCAGGAGCTCGGCACGGATCTGCTGCTGATCTGCAGCAGCGTATCGCCGGCCTCGCTTGGCGGTATCGACCGTGCCGCCGCCGATTTCCACGAGCTCGGCGAGCGCGCTGCGAAGCGGGGTCTGCGCGTCGGCTACGAGGCGCTGGCCTGGGGGCGCCACGTGCACGATTATCGCGATGCCTGGGAGATCGTGCGCCGGGCCGATCACAAGGCGATCGGCGTCATCCTCGACAGCTTCCATGCGCTGGCGCCGGCACTGCCGACCAATGCGATCCGTGCCATTCCGGCCGACAAGATCTTCCTGGTCCAGCTTGCGGACGCGCCCAAGCTCGAACTCGACGTGCTGTCCTGGAGCCGGCATTTCCGCAGCTTCCCGGGGCAGGGCGATCTGCCGGTCGGGGAGTTCATGGAGGCGATCGCCGCGACCGGCTATTCCGGGCCGCTGTCGCTGGAAATCTTCAACGACCAGTTCCGCGCCGGCTCAGCACCGCGCACCGCGCTCGACGGCATGCGCTCGCTGCTGCTGCTGCAGGACGATCTCGCCGGAAAGATGCCCACCGCGTCGGAAGAGCGCTTTGCCCCCCGCGTCAAGAGCCACGGCATCGGCTTCGTCGAATTCGCCGTCAGCGAGGACAAGGCGCAGGCACTGGCAACGCTGTTCGGCCAGCTCGGCTTCCGTAACACCGGACGTCATCGCAGCAAGGCCGTGCAGCGCTGGTCGCAGGGCGGCATCGAGCTGGTGATCAACTACGAGCCGGTCAGCTTTGCTCATACGCACTACGTCACGCATGGTGCCGGCGTCTGCGCGCTGGCGCTGGATGTCGACAGCGCCGATCGTGCCATGGCGCGGGCGCAGTCGCTGAAGACGCGCACCTTCGTGCAGCCGGTTGGGCCGGGGGAGCTGGAGATCCCGGCAATCCACGGCGTCGGCGGCAGCCTGCTGTATTTCCTCGACGCCAAGGGCAAGAACTGGGACGTCGATTTCGAAGCGGTCGCCAGCGATGAGGGCAACGATCGTCTCGTTGCTGTCGATCATATCGTGCAATCGATGCCGCATGAGGAGATGCTGTCCTGGCTGCTGTTCTATGCCGGGATCATCGATTTCTCCCGCCTGCCGCAGATGGAGATCGCCGATCCCCGGGGCCTCGTGCAAAGCCAGGCGATCGTGAACGGCGATCGCAGTCTTCGTTTCATCCTCAACGGCTCGACGGCGACCCGCACGCTCTCGTCGCGCTTCATCTCGGAATTCTTCGGCTCCGGCGTCCAGCACATCGCGTTCTCCTGCGACGACATCTTCGAGGCCGTGGCCGAGATGCGCGCCCGCGGTGCTGGCTTCCTCGACATTCCCGACAACTACTACGACGATCTCGAAGCCAAATACGATCTCCCTGCCGAGACCATGGCAGCGCTCCGCGCCAACGAGATCCTGTACGACCGCGACGGCGACGCCGAGTTCTTCCAGGTCTACACCCACATCTTCGAGGAGCGCTTCTTCTTCGAGATCGTGCAGCGCCGCAACTACCAGGGCTTTGGCGCACCCAATGCCGCGATCCGGCTGGCGGCGCAGGCGCGCGAGGTGCGGCCGGACACGATGCCGCGGATGTAGAAGGCCATCTGACGCTCGACCATAAATCAACAACAAGACGTTCGGGAGGATATCTATGACGCGCACGAGTTGGCTTCTGGCCTGTGCGGCGGTGCTGCTTGGCGCGCTCGCGACATCGGCGAACGCAGCCGGAATCGAGGTCGGCACCGACGCCGGTCCCATCACCGGGAAGTTCCAGCGCAACACTGCGGTGCGCGCCTTCCTCGGCATTCCGTTCGCAGCGCCGCCGGTCGGCGATTTCAGATGGAAGCCGCCGCAGCCGGTCGCTGCGTGGCAGGCGCCGCGGGCGGCCACGACCTATGGCGCGCAATGCATGCAGCCGGGCCGCTCGAAGACGTCGGTCTATTTCGAGTATGCCGGCGAGCAGCCGAGCGGCGAGGATTGCCTGTATCTCAACGTCTGGGCGCCGTCCGACGTCAAGGACGGCAAGCTGCCGGTGATGGTTTGGATCTATGGCGGCGGCTTCCAGCAGGGCTCGGCGGCCAATCCGGTGTTCGACGGCGCAGCGCTTTCGGCGCGCGGCGTGGTGGTGGTTTCCGTCAACTACCGGGTCGGCATTTTCGGCTTCATGGCGCATCCGGAATTGACGGCCGAGTCACCGCAGCGTGCGTCGGGCAATTACGGCCTGCTCGATCTGGTTGCCGGGCTGAACTGGGTCAAGCGCAACGCCGCGAGCTTCGGCGGCGATCCGGACAACGTCACGATCTTCGGCCAGTCCGCCGGCGCCGCCGCCGTCAGCTATCTCTACACCTCGCCCTTGGCGCGCGGCCTGTTCGCCCGCGGCATTGCCGAGAGTTTTGGCGTCGCCAACAAGACCATGCAGAGCCTCGCCGATGGCGAGAAGGCGGGCAGCGCCCTGGCCGAGAAAGTCGCCGCGCCGACGCTCGCCAAACTGCGCGAGGTGCCGGCAGCGCGCCTGCTGGAGACGAAGCTCGGGATGAGCCCGATCGTCGACGGCTACGCGCTGCCGGCCAATCCCTATGCGGTGTTTGCCGAGGGCAAGGAGGCGCCGGTGCCGCTGCTGACCGGCTGGAACAGCGACGAAGGCACCACGTTCCCCCATGCCAAGACGCTCTCCGCCTATCAGGACTGGGTCCGCCGCAAATATCCAGATATCGCTGAGCAGTTGCTTCAGCTCTATCCCGCGCGCACTGACGACGAGGCCAAGAGCGCCAACAAGGCAATGGTCCGCGACAGCCTGTTCGCGTGGGGGCCGTGGAGCGTGGCGCGCCTGCACGCCAAGAACGGCTTCCCGACCTATCTCTACCATTTCAGCCATCCGCAGCCGCTGAAGGCAGGCGTCACCTACGACGAGATCGACACCGCCGAGGGTCTCGGCACCTTCCATAGCTCCGAATATCCCTACATCTTCGGCACGCTGGATCCGCTCAGCCGCGATTGGACTGGGGCTGACCGGGCGATCTCCGAGAGCTTGCAATCCTATTGGGTGGGCTACGCCTATGCGGGCAGCCCGAATGCGCCTGGTCTGGCCAATTGGCCGCGCAGCGACGCCAAGGCCGAGACGACGATGCTCCTTGGCGACAAGGTCGGCGTCGGACCGGTGCCGCAGCTCGATCGCATCAGGCTGTTCGATTCGCTGGCTTCGCCTTTCAATGGGTTTTGAGGGGCCAACGATCAGGGGTCCGGCCGGATGCCCGGCAGGCGGACGATCGCCTCGGCCAGTTGGTCGATCACCAGCCGCACGCGCGCGATGCCGGCGCGCTCCGGCACGATCAGCATGTTGAGCGGCACCGAGGGCAGCCGGTAGTCGGGCAGGATCACGCCGACGCTGCCGGCTGCGATGAGGTCGTCGACCAGCCAGGCATGAGCGGCGGCGATGCCGCGCCCGGCCAGCACGGCCTCGCGCACGGCGAGGCCATGATTGGTGCGGAAACGCCCGACGAACGGCACCTCATGGTGCTGGCCATCGGGCGCCATCAGGGCCAGCACGTCGCTGCCGGCGACATTGGGCATGCGGATGGCCTCATGGCCGATCAGATCCTCTGGCGCGCACGGCTTGCCGCACCTTGCCAGATAGCTGGGTGCAGCGACCAGCAACCGGTGCGAGTGGCCGAGCGCGCGCAGCTTCAGCGAGCTGTCCGAGAGTGGTGCGAGACGCAGCGCGATGTCGACACCTTCGCGCACAAGGTCGATGCGCTCGTCGGTCAGGTTGAGGTCGACAGCGATGTCCGGATAGCGGTCCTGGAACGCAAAGACGATCCGGGTGACGTGCAGGATGCCGAACGCCGCCGTGCAGGAGATGCGGATCATGCCGCTGGCGGCGCCGCGCGTGCCGCGGGCTTCGTCGCCGGCCTGCTCGACCAGCCGCAGGATCTGGACGCAGTTGGTGAAGTAGCGGCTGCCCTCGTCGGTCAGCGTCACCCGCCGCGTGGTGCGGCTGAGTAGCGGCACGCCGACGGTCTCTTCCAACTCGTGCAGATGGCGCGTGATCGTGGACTGCCCGACGCCGAGCTCGCGTGCCACCGCGGACAGGCTGCCGCGCTCGGCGACCCGGACGAAGCTGCGCATGTGGGCGATGCTGACGTCTGATTTATCCATAATACGGCATGATGTTATCGATATGCGTCATATAGTGCATAGACGAAGACGCGTCTATGTCATGGCTTGTTCCAGCAAAGGATCCGACGCCATGAACGTCCTGCTCGTTTTCGCCCATCCAGAACCCCGCTCCCTGAACGGCGCCCTGCGCGACGTCGCCGTCGCCGAGCTCAAGGCCCAGGGCCATGAGGTCAGAATCTCCGACCTCTATGCGATGGGTTGGAAGTCGGCTGCCGACCGTGCCGACTTTCCGCAACTCGCGCCCGAAGCACGCCTCAACGTCGCCAACGCCTCCGGAGAGGCCTTCAAGACGCACACGCTCACCGACGACGTCCGCGCCGAGCAGGACAAGCTGCTGTGGGCCGATGCGGTGATCCTGCAGTTTCCGCTGTGGTGGTTCACGATGCCCGCAATCCTCAAAGGCTGGGTCGACCGCGTCTATTCCTACGGCTTCACCTATGGCGTCGGCGAGCACAGCGACAAGCGCTGGGGCAACCGCTATGGCGAGGGCGTATTCGCGGGCAAACGCGCGATGCTCATCGTGACGACAGGCGGCTGGGAGGAGCACTATTCGGAGCGTGGCATCAACGGGCCGATCGACGACCTCCTGTTTCCGATCAACCACGGCATCCTGTTCTATCCCGGCTTCGACGTGCTGCCGGCGCTCGTGGCGCATCGCGTCAACCGCCTCGACGAGGCAGGCTTTGCCGGGATTGCCGAGCAGCTGCGCGAGCGGATGCAGACCCTGTTCACGGCCAGGCCGATCCCGTATCGGCGGCAGAACCACGGAGACTATCTGATCCCGTCGATGCAGCTCCGCTCCGAGCTCGGCGATACCGATATGCGCGGCTTCGCGCTGCACGTGGACGCTGCCGCCTCGCGATGATGCTGCCGGGCGCGGAAAAAGTCAGCCCGCGCCCATCGCGACCGAGATGTGATAGGTCGCAAAGGCTGCCGCATAGGCGAGCACGAACATGTAGACGAAGGTGACGGCCATCCAGTGCCAGCTGCCGGTCTCGCGCCGGATCACCGCCAGCGTCGAGGCGCATTGCGGGGCGAAGATGTACCAGGCGAGCAGCGCCAGCGCCGTGGCGAGGCTCCATTTGCTGGCCAGCACCTGTCCGATCTGCTCAGCCGCCTCCTTGCCGCCTTCGATGGCATAGACCGTGCCCAGCGCCGCCACGGCGACCTCGCGGGCGGCCATGCCGGGCACGAGCGCCACCGCGATCTGCCAGTTGAAGCCGACGGGGGTGAGCAGGGGCGCGATGGCCTTGCCGATCATCGCCGCCAGGCTGTAATTGATGGCGGGCTCGATGGCGCCCTCCGGTGGCTGCGGGAACGAGGCCAGGAACCAGATCAGTACCATCATCGCGAAGATCGTGGTGCCGGCGCGCTGCAGGAACATCTTGGCGCGGGTGTAGACGCCGATCGCGATGCTGCGCAGCCGCGGCATCTTGTAGTCCGGCAATTCGAGCATGAACGGTGCCGGCTGATAGTCCCGCATCAGGAAGAACTTGATCAGGAACGACATCAGAAGCGCGCTGGTGATCCCCGCCGCATAGAGCCCGAACATCACAAGGCCCTGCATGTTGATCAGGCCCCAGACCCTGGTCGGCGGGATGAAGGCCGAGATGATCAGCGTGTAGACCGGGATCCGCGCCGAGCAGGTCATCAAGGGGGCGATCAGGATCGTGGTGAGGCGATCTCGGCGATTGTCGATCACGCGCGTCGCCATGATGCCGGGGATGGCGCAGGCGAAGCTGGAGAGCAGCGGGATGAAGGCGCGGCCATGCAGCCCGGCGCCGCCCATGATGCGGTCCATCAGGAACGCCGCGCGGGCCATGTAGCCGAAATCTTCGAGCAGCAGGATGAAGAGGAAGATGATGATGATCTGCGGCAGGAACACGATGACGCTGCCGACGCCCGAGATCACCCCGTTCTGCAGGAAGCTCTGCAGCAGGCCTTCGGGAAGCTGGTCGTGAACGAGCTGGCCGAGGGCGTCGAAGGCCGCCGACAGCACCTGCATCAAGGGTTGAGCCCAGGCAAAGACGGCCTGAAACATCACGAAGAGGACGGCCAGCAGGATGAGCAGGCCCCCGACCGGGTGCAGGACGACGGCATCGATCCGTGCCGTCCAGGTGTCGGGGCGCTCGGGCAGGCTGACGGTCGCGGCGATGATGCGGTCGGCCTGGTGCTGGGTGGCGCGCAGTTCGGGGACGGTGAGGGGGCGCCAGGTGTTGGCGCGATCGCCCATGGCGGCCGCCTGGGCCAACAGCTGGTCGGTCAGCTGCAGGAGGTCATCGGTTCCCCCCTTGCGGACCGCGATCGAGGTCACGACGGGCACGCCCAGCGCCTGCGACAGGCCGGCGACGTCGACGGTCACGCCACGACGCTTGGCGATATCGAACATGTTGAGGACGAGCGCGAGCGGACGACCGGTGCTCTTGAGCTCGAGCAGAAGGCGGATCGTCAACCTGAGATTGGTGGAATCGGCGACACACAGCACGAGGTCCGGGAGGACCTCGCCGGTGGCGCGTCCGAGCACGAAGTCGCGGGTGATCTCCTCGTCCGGGCTGCGGCCGCGCAGCGAGTAGGTGCCGGGCAGGTCGACCAGCGAGACCTGGCGTCCTTGCGGGGTGACGAATGCACCCTCTTTGCGCTCGACCGTGACCCCGGGATAATTGGCGACCTTCTGACGGCTTCCCGTCAGGGCGTTGAACAGCGAGGTCTTGCCGCTGTTGGGCGTACCCACCAGGGCCAGATGCAGCAAGGGGCTTTCCATGGGCGACGCTTTCCGCGCGGCCCTAGGCCACGATCACGGCCATTGCCTCGCGTCGGCGGACCGCGACGGTGATGTTGTCGACACGGACGGCGATCGGGTCGCGTCCGACGATCCCCTCATGCAGGATCTCGACCCGGGCGCCCTCGACGAAGCCCAGTTCGATCAGCCGGCTCTCCAGTTCGACGTCCGGGAGGGACGAGCTCGCGCTGCCGGCCGCAAGATGCTGGATCGTTCCGGTATAGCCCCGCCGGGCCAAGCCGAGTGGCAGCGGCAGCCGTGTATCGCAGATTTCGCTCATAGCCTGTATTTTCAATCGCGTGCCAAGAGGTCAAGCGCGGCATGCACAATGCCGCGTTATCTTAGAGCGATTTTAAACAGACTGGACGGACCGCCGTCTGATCTGCCTCAAGGAGCGGCGACGGAGGCCGGATGCCGGCTGTCCACCACCGCCTTCGGCTCGCCCGCCGGGGAGGCGGACGCGCGGCTCTTGAAGTGATCGAGCACGAACAGCCGGATCGCGGACGACAGGTTGCCCTGCTGGCGATTGCTGTCGATCTCTCCGACCAGTTCGGACAGGGTCATATTCCGGAGACCCGAAATCTCCTTCATGCCGTTCCAGAACGCCTCTTCGAGGCTGACGCTGGTCTTGTGACCTGCGACCACGATTGAACGTTTTACGACGGGCGACTTCATCACGCGTCCTCGCCATTGATACGATGTTGATCGAGTAGTTCGTTCGCGCGCTTGTCGCGTTGCGCATCAGCGGCGCGTTCGGACTTCGCTCTGCCGTGGCGAGCGCGGTTGCTTTCGGCGACCTTCGCTGCCTGATCGCGCTCAACGCGCTTTCTGAAACGCTTCAAGTTGATGACGTCTCCCATGCTCGCTCCAATCATCTAAGACATCGAATTTTGCGAAGAGAGCACGCGCGTTGCGCAGATCAGCCTAGGCGTTATCCAGACAATCACGTCATTGCTCCCTTTTTTTCGATGGCCATTCGCGTCGTTGCGAGCGGAGTTTGTATTCACCAAACGCAGCAGAACTTGTAGTCGAGAGTATCCTTTAGGGGTTAACAGCGAGAATTGCATCACCCCCCGTAGTACTACGGGACTACCGTCACGGTCTGCCGGGCCTTGTCATCTTCTCGGGCTGAACGAGGCGGTCGAATTCGTCTTCAGACACGAAACCGAGCCTCAAAGCTTCCTCTTTCAGCGTCGTGCCGCGCTGGTGCGCTGATTTCGCGACCTTGGCGGCGTTGTCGTAGCCGATCTTCGGCGCAAGCGCCGTGACCAGCATCAACGAACGCTCCATCAGCTCACGAATCCGCTTCTCATCGGCGCGAATTCCAGTCACGCAGTGTTCGCTGAATGAACGCGCGGCATCGCCTAGTAATTGTATGGACTGCATCATGCAATGTGCGAGCAATGGCTTGTAGACGTTTAGTTCGAAATGGCCCTGGCTGCCGCCCATCGTGATCGCCGTGTGATTGCCGAACACCTGGCAGCACACCATCGTCAGCGCTTCGCACTGCGTCGGGTTCACCTTTCCCGGCATGATGGAGGAGCCCGGCTCGTTCTCGGGCAGAATCAGTTCGCCCAACCCGGAGCGTGGTCCTGATCCGAGCAGGCGGATGTCGTTCGCGATCTTGAACAAGGCGGTGGCGGCTGCATTGATCGCGCCATGCGCGTAGACGTAGGCGTCGTTGGAGGCGAGCGCCTCGAATTTGTTGGTAGCGCTGGTGAACGGAAGGCCGGTGATGTCGGCCACCTTCCTGGCGAACAGTTTGGCGAATTTGGGAGATGCGTTCAGGCCGGTGCCCACTGCGGTGCCGCCCTGGGCCAGCGGCAGCAGATCACGCGCCGCCGTCTTGATCCTGGCAATTGCGCTCTCGACCTGCGCCGCGTAGCCGGAAAACTCCTGGCCAAGCGTGAGCGGCGTGGCGTCCTGGGTATGGGTGCGGCCGATCTTGACGATGCCTGCGAAGGCATCCTGCTTGGCGTGCAGCGCCGCGAGCAGCTCCGCCAATCCCGGGATCAGATGATCGTGGATCGCCCGCGCAGCCGCGATGTGCATTGCGGTCGGGAAGGAATCGTTCGACGACTGGCTCATGTTGACATGATCGTTGGGGTGCACGGGCTTCTTGGTCCCGCGCTCGCCGCCCAACAGCTCGCTGGCGCGATTGGCGATCACCTCGTTGAGGTTCATGTTGGTCTGGGTGCCGGAGCCCGTCTGCCAGACGACGAGCGGGAAGTGATCGTCGAGATGGCCGTCGATCACCTCTTGCGCGGCGCGGGTGATGGCGTCGGCCACGCGCGGTTCGAGCAGCCCGAGCTCGCGGTTGGTCTCTGCGGCGGCCATCTTGACCAGCGCCAGCGCGCGCACGATCCCGATCGGCATGCGGTCGTGGCCGATGCGGAAGTTCTGCCGGCTCCGTTCGGTTTGCGCTCCCCAATAGCGATCGGCCGCGACCTCGATCGGGCCGAAGCTGTCGGTCTCGGTGCGCATCGATGCGACGTGTGGCGGTTCAGTTGATTGTGTCATGAAGCATGCCCAAAAATTGGTCGTGAACCGACACCCGCCGGTTCACGCATGCTTCAATCTATGGCACCAACCGCCGTTCCGCGCGCGGCGAATGCGCCTACTTCTTGCGGAAGCGGTCGAGCCGGACGACTTCGGCGCCTTCGCCAGGCGCAGCCGGCGTGGGCTTGTCTTCGCTTGCTCCGGCTGCTGGTGCGGGTAGGGGCGCCGGCACGGCGGATAGGGCAGGCGACGCTGACAGACTGGGCGAAGGCGGCGTTTCGGCGATTGCCTCCGACGGCTCGAACTGAAGGCCGAATTGGACGGACGGATCGAAGAAGCTCTTGATCGCGTGGAACGGAACGATCAGCCGCTCGGGGATGCCCCCAAACGACAGCCCGACCTCGAAACGATCCTCGCTGACCACCAGATCCCAGAACTGGTGCTGCAGAATGACCGTCATCTCATCCGGATATTGCGCCAGAAGTCGCGGCGACAGCTTCACACCCTCGGCCTTGGACACGAAGGTAATGAAGAAATGATGCTCGCCGGGGAGCCCATGCGCGGCGGCGTCGGTCAGCACGCGGCGCAGCACCCCGCGCAGCGCGTCGCGCGCCAGCACATCGTATCGAATATGATCGGTCGCCATGATCGGTCCTGTTTCGTGATGGGCCGCGCCCCGCCCGCGTCGGGTCACCGCGCCCGGTGGGCAGCCGTTTGACCGACTCGTATTCTGCATATGGTACCCCGGCTGGGCGCCAAGGTCAGCAGCCAAGCAGCGGCGCTGCCACATATGGGAACGCGCGGATGGCGGCGGAAGTCCGGAAGACGAAGGAATAAACGGTGGAGTAACAGTGGGGTAGAGCAAGTCAGGCGGTGAAAGTGGAGGCTTCTGTTGCCAGGTGCCTCCGAACCCCGCCTAACGGAGCTTAACCCGTTAGGACTTTAAGGTGGTCTTTCAAACTGCGTTACGCAGCCTGAGCAACCGGAGCAAAGTTGTCGTTGGCAACTATTGCAGTAGCCCGATAACGGCGGAACAATACCGGGAAAAAGCTCGCCCTTTACGCCCTCGTCGATCCTATTTCGCCCCCGCCGAAACCCGCCAATGTGACGGGCTTTGGTGGAGGCGCCGGGTACCGCCCCCGGGTCCGAATGGTTTATTTCGACGGCAGTTTATTTCCATAGCCGGCAAGCCGGCAGCGCCAATATAGGCCGCCTGGCGAGCGATTGACAGAGCCTTCGCGGTCGCAGTTGGCGACAAAAATGTGGGCGGATGCGGGGAACTCTCCAATCGGTCTTGGCAGCCACGATTTCGTCCTCCTAGAGTGGCCCATGCCCTCCGAAGTTGCGCCGGTCGCCTGCTCTGCGGCCGACATCGTCAAAGACCCGCCGAGCCTTCGCACGCTCTTCTTCGCATTCGCGAAAATGTCGCTTTCGGGGTTCGGCGGCGTGCTGGTGTTCGCCCGGCGGGCGATCGTCGAGGAACACCGCTGGATGACGGCGGAGGAATTCAACGAGACCTTCGCGCTCTGCCACTTCCTGCCCGGACCCAACATCGTCAACCTGTCGCTGGTGTTCGGCTCGCGGCTGCGCGGCATTGTCGGCGGGCTCGCGGCGTTTACCGGTCTGCTCGGGCCGCCAATGCTGTTGGTGACCGGCTTGGCGGCCATCTATGCTCATTTCGGGCAGGTCGATGCGCTGAGACGAGCGCTGGCCGGTGTGTCCTGCGCGGCCGTCGGCCTGCTGGCGTCGGCCGTGTTCCGCATGATGTCGCCGCTCCTGAAAAAGCGTGACGTGCTCGGGCTGCTGGTCATGCTCGCCGTTTTCGCTGCGATCGGACTCGCGCGTCTGCCGCTTCCGATGGTGCTGCTGTTGGCGGTGCCGCTCAGCATCGCCGTCACCTATGCCAAGCTGTGGTGGGCGCGATGAGCGGGGACGACAATCCGCTGTTCCAGCTGTTCTGGACGTTTGCGCTGATTTCGTTGTTCGCGATCGGCGGCGCGAATGCCGCGATCCCCGAACTGCACCGCATTGCGGTCGACGTTCGACATTGGATGACCGACAAGCAGTTCGCGGATGCCTTTGCGATCGCGCAATTGTCGCCCGGGCCCAACGTCCTGATCGTCACCTTGATCGGCTATTCCGTCGCAGGCGTCGCCGGTGCCGCGGTTGCAACCATCGCAATGTGCGGCCCGACGGCTGCGCTCGCTTATTTCGTCAGCCGCTGGCTGTCGAATGCGCGCGCTGCGCGGTGGCCTGCCGTGCTGCAAGCCTCGCTGGTCCCGCTCTCGATCGGGTTGATGGCCGCGAGCGCATTGATCCTCGTGCAGGCCTCGGACCGGACGTGGCCGGCATTCGTGCTGACGGTGATGGCCGCCATCGTCGCATCGATGACGCGGCTCAATCCGCTCTGGCTCTTGGCCGCAGGGGGCTGCCTCGGTTTTGCTGGCCTTCTCTAGGGAAAGTCGCTAGGCAAAAGAGTACGGCTGGTCGGAGACTGCTCCGGACCTCCGAACGAGAACAATGACGGCCACCAAGGCCGATCGGGGAGGACGAGGGACATGGCCGAGACCACGGGCCCGTTGTCGGATGGGACCGCCACCGTGCCGTCCGCGCGCAACGTGACTGGCGCATTGATCATTCTGCTCCTCGCTTTCGCGCCGCAACTCGTCGAACTTTCCATCTCGCTGGTCAGCCTCATTGCTGCGCTATCAGCGCGTTCTCCGTTGGAGGTCGTGTCGGCGCATGGCGCCGCCTTGGTCGAAGCGCTGCCGATGCTGCTCCGCCAATGGATGGACGGCGGCAAGATCACGTTGCGGCCGGATGCGCTGCTCGTACTGATCTACACCTATCCGCTTGTGGCCATCGCGCTGTTCACCTTCCTGGCCCGCCTGCGCGCGCCGCAGGATTATTTCGGCGGCGTGGCGCTGATGGGGATCGCCCTGTTCGCGCTGTGGGCCGCGAGCGATCTGTCGGGCATGCGCGGATTCACGTTCGGCCCGGGCACTGCGCCGCGCATGCTGGGTGTGCTGCTGCTGGGGATGGGGGCCGCGGTGGCCGTCATTGGGCTGATGACCGAGGGGCCGGGGCTGCAGGTCTATCACTGGCGCGGGCCGTGCTTTGTGTCGCTTGCGATCCTGGCGTTTGCAGTCGCGATCCGGCCTCTGGGTTTGATCGTGGCGGCGCTCGCGAGCTTCCTGATCGCAGCCCTCGGAACGCCTGAAACGCGCTGGGGCGAGACGCTGATCGTGGGCGTCGTCCTGACGCTCGGCTGCGCGCTGTTGTTCCCTTACGTGCTCGGTCTGCCGATGCCGTTGTTTCCGCGTTTCCTGGTGCAGTGAGGCCGGCATGCTGGATCTGTTTCACAACCTGGCGGTCGGCTTCGGCGTCGCTCTCAGCCCGATCAACCTGCTGCTATGCCTGGTCGGCGCTCTGGTCGGCACGCTCGTCGGCGTGCTGCCGGGCATCGGCACCATCGCCACCGTCGCCATGCTGTTGCCGATCACCTTCGGCCTGCCGCCGGTCGGCGCGCTGATCATGCTCGCCGGCATCTACTACGGTGCGCAATATGGCGGCTCGACCACATCGATCCTCGTCAACATTCCGGGCGAGGCGACCTCCGTCGTCACCACGCTCGACGGCTTCCAGATGGCCAAGCAGGGGCGCGCGGGTCCGGCGCTGTCGATCGCGGCGATCGGCTCGTTCGTTGCGGGCTGCTTTGCGACGGTCCTGATCGCGGTGCTCGGCGCGCCGCTGACCAAGCTCGCGCTTTTGTTCGGGCCGGCCGAGTATTTCTCGCTGATGGTGCTCGGCCTGATCTTCGCTGTCGTGCTCGCCAAGGGCAGCGTGCTCAAGGCCGTGGCCATGATCGCGCTCGGCCTGCTGCTGTCGATGGTCGGCGCGGACCTCGAGACCGGCGCATCTCGCATGGCCTTCAACGTTCCCGAACTCGCCGACGGGCTCGGCTTCGCCACCGTGGCGATGGGCGTGTTCGGCTTCGCCGAGATCATCCGTAATCTCGACGGCGGTGCCGAAGCCGATCGCGAACTGGTGCAGCAGAAGATCACGGGGCTGATGCCGACCCGCAAGGACCTCATCGATTCGGCGCCTGCGATCGCTCGCGGCACAATTCTCGGCTCGATTCTCGGGATCCTGCCCGGCGGCGGCGCCGTGATCGCCTCCTTCGCCGCCTATACGTTCGAGAAGAAGATCGCGCGCGATCCGTCACGTTTCGGCCGCGGTGCGATCGAGGGCGTCGCGGCCCCGGAGAGCGCCAACAACGCGGCCGCACAGACGTCCTTCATTCCGCTGCTGACGCTCGGGATCCCGCCGAACGCGGTGATGGCGCTCATGGTCGGCGCAATGACCATTCACGGCATCCAGCCCGGGCCCCAGGTGATGCAGAAGCAGCCTGATCTGGTCTGGGGCATGATCGCCTCGATGTGGATCGGCAATCTGATGCTGATCATCATCAATCTGCCGCTGGTGGGCATCTGGGTGCGGCTGCTGCGCGTGCCCTACCGGCTGATGTTCCCCTCGATCGTCGTGTTCTGCGCGATCGGCATCTACTCGATCAACAATGCGCCGGTCGACGTGATCCTGGCCGGGGCCTTCGGCCTGTTCGGCTACTGGTTGATCAAGCACGATTTCGAGCCGGCGCCGCTGCTGCTCGGGATGGTGCTGGGCTCGCTCATGGAAGAGAACCTGCGCCGGACGCTGCAGATCTCGCGGGGCGACTGGTCGGTGTTCCTCACGCGCCCGCTCTCCGCCGGGCTGCTGGCGGTGGCGGCCGTGCTGCTGGTGCTGGCTGTGCTGCCGGCGCTTCGCCGTAAGCGCGACGAGGTCTTCGTCGAAGGGTAGGGATCTTGGTTCCGGTGCTGGTTCCCCTGTTGGTCCCTTGGCCCTGGTGAATGGCTTTTCCCCAGCATATTTCTCTGGGGGAGAGCGGGGCAGACGGCGGCACCTGTCGGCGAAAGGCCGGGTCCGCTAAAGCTGCACCTTCAGAAACCGTACATCCCGGCCATGCACCAATATCACGATCTGCTCGAACGCATCCTGTCCGACGGCGCTGAGAAGCACGACCGCACCGGCACCGGCACGCGGTCCGTGTTCGGCCATCAGATGCGCTTCGACCTCGCGGCCGGCTTTCCGATGCTGACCACCAAGCGGCTGCCGCTGAAGGCGATCGTGCATGAGCTGCTGTGGTTTCTCAAGGGCGATACCAACGTCGGATATCTGCGCGACAACGGCGTCACGATCTGGGACGAGTGGGCCGATGCCAATGGCGATCTCGGCCCCGTCTACGGCTATCAGTGGCGCTCCTGGCCGACGCCCGACGGCGGCCATATCGACCAGATCGCCAATGTGGTCGAGATGATCAAGCGCAACCCGGATTCGCGCCGCCTGATCGTGACGGCCTGGAATCCGGCCGATGTCGAAAAGATGGCGCTGCCGCCCTGCCACTGCCTGTTCCAGTTCTACGTCGTCAACGGCAGGCTGTCGTGCCAGCTCTACCAGCGCTCGGCCGACGTCTTCCTCGGCGTGCCCTTCAACATCGCCTCCTATGCGCTGCTGACGATGATGGTGGCGCAGGTGACGGGCCTCAAGCCGGGGGATTTCGTACATTCCTTTGGCGACGTGCACCTCTACTCCAACCACATCGAGCAGGCGCGGCTGCAGCTGACACGCAGCCCCCGCTCGCTGCCGACGATGACGCTCAATCCTGACGTGAAGGACATTTTCGGCTTCCGCTACGAGGATTTTGCGCTCGCAGGCTACGACCCGCATCCACACATCAAGGCTGAGGTTGCGGTTTAGCTCATGTCGCTCGTGATCCGCCGCGCCCGGCCTGAGGACATCGGCGTCGTGTTTGCTCTCGTCAAGGAGCTCGCCGCGTACGAGAAGCTCTCGCATGAGGTCGCAGCCAGCGAGGCCGATATCGCCGAGGCCCTGTTCTGCGAGCATCCGGCGCTGTTCTGCGACATCGCCGAGTGGAATGGCGAGGTCGCGGGCTTTGCGGTCTGGTTCGTGAATTTCTCCACCTTCGCCGGCCGCGCCGGCATCTATCTCGAGGACCTGTTCGTGCGGCCGGCCTTCCGCCGCAACGGCCTCGGTCAGGCGCTGCTCGGCCACCTCGCGCGCACCTGCGTCGAGCGCAACTGGGCGCGGCTGCAATGGTCGGTGCTCGACTGGAATGCGCCCTCGATCACCTTCTACAAATCGCTCGGCGCTGAGCTGATGGACGACTGGACCCTGTGCAGGGTGACAGGGCCAGCTTTGGCCCAGCTCGCGGAGAAGGCGCCATGATCGAGGTCGTGCTGATCGTCGCGGTCGCTGAGAACGGTGTGATCGGCGCAGCCGGCGCGATACCGTGGCGGCAGAAGAGCGACCTGCAGCGCCTCAAGGCGATGACGATGGGGCGGCCGATCGTGATGGGCCGCAAGACCTTCCTGTCGCTTCCGCGCCGGCCGCTGCCGGGCCGGACCAACATCGTCATCACCCGCGATGCTAATTTTCGCGCGCCCGGGGCGATCGTGACCCGCGCCGTCAACGAGGCGCTCGCGATCGCTCGCGGCGATGCGCTGCGGCGTTCGGCCGCGGAGATCGCCGTCGTCGGCGGCGCCGAGATCTACGCGGCGACGATGGCGTTGGCCGACCGGCTGGAGATCACCGAGGTCCATGCAAGCCCGCAAGGCGATACCGTCTTCCCGGCGATCGATCCTTCGCAGTGGACGGAGGTGGCGCGGGAGCGGCATCCTTCGGGTCCCGACGATCACGCCGAATATTCCTACGTCACCTATCGCCGGCGGCGGTGAGACGGCCCTCGGCCGGAGCCCGTCCAGGATCATCCATTAATGATGAAGTTGGGTGGTTTGGCCATGCGAGGGCTTCGGACCGCGGCAAACCAGCGCTTCGGCCCCTGTTTACATTGACAAAACCCGGTTCGGGCTTAGCTGGAGCGCTACGTTGTAAGGGGCGGGGACGTCCCTTATAAACCGGCCACCGTCGGGGCCGGCGTTTGTGCACTATCAGCCCCTCGGAGGAGATCAATCGATGGCGTGGAAGAATCAGGGTGGAGGCCCGTGGGGTCCGGGTCCGAAGGGGCCCTGGGGCTCGGGACCGCAACCGGTCGGTCCAAGGCCACCCGACCTGGAAGATCTTCTGCGGCGCGGCCAGGACCGGCTCCAACAGTTCATCCCCGGTGGCGGCTTCGGTGCCGTCGGCATTCTCCTGGTCGTGTTCGGCGCGATCGCGATCTGGCTGCTGTCCGGCTTCTACCGGGTGCAGTCCGAAGAGCTCGGCGTCGTGCTGCGCTTTGGCAAATATGTCCGCGATGAGCAGCCGGGCCTGCGCTATCACCTGCCTTATCCGATCGAGACCGTGCTGCTGCCCAAGGCGCTGCGCGTCAACCCGATCTCGATCGGCGTCACGATGGGCGACGATGCCGGCCGCCGCGGCCGCGGCGGACGCGACGTGCCCGAGGAGAGCCTGATGCTGACCGGCGACGAGAACATCGTCGACGTCGACTTCACGGTGCTGTGGCGCATCAAGCCGAAGGGCGCCGCCGACTTCCTGTTCAACATCCAGAATCCCGAGGGCACCGTGAAGGCGGTGGCCGAGAGCGCGATGCGCGAGGTGATCGGCCGCTCCAACATCCAGCCGGTGCTGACCGGCGCCCGCACCCAGATCGAGCAGAGCGTGCAGGAGCTGATGCAGAAGACGCTCGATACCTATGGCTCCGGCATCCAGGTCACGCAGGTGCAGATGCAGAAGGTCGACCCTCCGGCGCAGGTGATCGCGGCGTTCCGCGACGTGCAGGCGGCGCGCGCTGATCTGGAAAAGGCGCAGAACGAGGCCCAGACCTACGCGAACAAGATCGTTCCGGATGCGCGCGGCCGTGCCGCTCAGATCCTGCAGGTCGCCGAAGGCTACAAGGAGCAGGCGATCGCCGAGGCCAAGGGCCAGAGCTCGCGCTTCCTCAAGGTCTATGACGAGTACAAGAAGGCGCCCGACGTGACCCGTGAACGCATCTATCTCGAGACGATGGAGCGCGTGCTCGGCGGCTCCGAGAAGCTCGTGCTCGACGGCGGGCCTTCGGGGCCGGTGCCGCTGCTGCCGCTCGGCGACCTCATGCCGCGCCGCCAGGGTACGACCGCCGCGCCCCAGGCCCAGCAGGGAGGTGCACGATGAGATCCCCCGTTGCAGGTATCATCGCCCTGGTCGTCGTGCTCGCGCTCGCGGTCATCGGCTACAGTTCGCTGTTCACGGTGCAGCAGACCGAGCAGGCGCTGGTGGTCCGGCTCGGCAAGCCGGTCGACGTCGTGACCGAGCCCGGCCTGAACTTCAAGGCGCCGTTCGTCGACACCGTGATCTCGATCGACAAGCGCATCCTCGACCTGGAGAATCCCTCTCAGGAGATCATCGCCTTCGACCAGAAGCGGCTCGTGGTCGATGCGTTCGCCCGCTACAAGATCAAGAACGCGCTGCAGTTCTACCAGAGCGCCGGCACGATCCAGGCCGCCAATGTCCAGCTCGGCACCCTGCTCAATGCCGCCCTGCGTCGCGTGCTCGGCGAGGTCACGTTCACCCAGGTGGTGCGCGACGAGCGCGAGGCCCTGATGCGCAAGATCCGCGATCAGCTCGACAAGGAGGCCGACGCCTATGGCATCCAGGTGGTGGACGTCCGCATCCGCCGCGCCGACCTGCCGGATGCCAACAGCCAGGCGGTCTACGACCGTATGAACAGCGAACGGCAGCGCGAAGCCGCTGAATTCCGTGCGCTCGGCGGTCAGAAGGCTCAGGAGATCAAATCCAAGGCCGATCGGGAGGCGACCGTGATCGTGGCGGAAGCCAACTCGCAATCCGAGCAGACCCGGGGCATCGGCGATGCCGAGCGCAATCGGTTGTTCGCCGAGGCCTACGGCAGGGACCCCGATTTCTTCGGCTTCTATCGCTCGATGACGGCGTACGAGAACGGGCTGAAGTCCGGCGAAACCCGCTTCCTGTTGCGGCCCGATTCGCAGTTCTTCCGCTACTTCGCCAACCCATCCGGGAAGCCCGGCGTAGAAACGCCGTCCGCCGCGAGCGCGACGGCAGCTGCCGCGCAGGCTCCCAAGCCCTGATGTCGTCGCGGCGGTTGATCCCGGCGAATATGAGTTGACACGGACGGGGCGAAGCCGTTGCTTCGCCCCACATATCAAGAAGGTCGCACGGGAGGTCCGGGTCCGATGAGGTCCATTGCGTTTTCCGATTTCCTCATCGGATTAGGTATCCTGTTCGTGCTTGAGGGTCTGATGTTCGCGGCCAGTCCGGAGTGGATGCGGCGGGCGATGAAGACCGCGATGACGACGCCCGACAATGTGCTGCGCGCGGTCGGCATCGGCTCGGCGGTGGCCGGTCTGGTCCTGATCTGGGTCATCCGGCGCCCGATCTGAGACCGACCGTTTCCGGTTGCAGCGCCGTCGCGAGGCCACAGGAACCCTGGCCGGCCGCGGTCATTGTCTCCGCCGCCCGGCCAACGCCATTGTGAGGCGATAGCCGCGCCATTTTGCCGTATTAGGTCGCCTTCAATGATGAATCCGGCGGTCTCTGGCCGCCTGCTTGCGTCCCCGCCCGGTTCCGGCGCACTGTAACGATTGAATTTACCGAGTTTTCTGGAGATCCGCCCGATGACCGCATCCCTTGCTCTCAGCCGTCGCCTGCGTCCGATCCTGACCGCGGCCGTTCTTGCCGCGGGCTGGGCGCTCGCGCCGGCCCCGGCCTCGGCGCGGGGACCAGAAGGGATCGCCGACGTCGCCGAGAAGGTGATCGACGCCGTCGTCAACATCTCGACCTCGCAGACCGTCGAGGCCAAGGGCGGTGGCGAGAGCCGCGGCGCCAATCCGCAGGTGCCGCCGGGCTCGCCGTTCGAGGAGTTCTTCGACGACTTCTTCAAGAACCGCCGCGGCGGTCCGGGCGGCCGCGGCGGCGACAACTCGCCGCGCCGTACCAACTCGCTGGGCTCCGGCTTCATCGTCGATGACTCCGGAGTGGTCGTCACCAACAACCACGTCATTGCGGACGCCGACGAGATCAACGTGATCCTCAACGACGGGACCAAGATCAAGGCCGATCTGGTCGGCGTCGACAAGAAGACCGACCTCGCGGTGCTCAAGTTCAAGCCGCCGCGGCAGCTGACCGTCGTCAAGTTCGGCGATTCCGACAAGCTGCGGCTCGGCGACTGGGTGGTCGCGATCGGCAACCCGTTCAGCCTCGGCGGCACCGTCACTGCGGGCATCGTCTCGGCCAAGAACCGCGACATCTCGTCGGGGCCCTATGACAGCTACATCCAGACCGACGCCGCCATCAACCGCGGCAATTCCGGCGGCCCGCTGTTCAACCTCGACGGCGAGGTGATCGGCGTCAACACCCTGATCATCTCGCCGTCCGGCGGCTCGATCGGCATCGGCTTCGCAGTGCCCTCGAAGACGGTCGCCGGCGTGGTCGACCAGCTCCGCCAGTTCGGCGAGCTGCGCCGCGGCTGGCTCGGCGTGCGCATCCAGGGCGTCACCGACGAGATCGCCGAGAGCCTCAACATCAAGCCGGCGCGCGGCGCGCTGGTTGCCGGCATCGACGACAAGGGACCGGCCAAGCCGGCCGGCATCGAGCCCGGCGACGTCGTCGTCAAGTTCGACGGCCACGACATCAAGGAGCCGAAGGACCTGTCGCGCATCGTCGCCGATACCGCCGTGGGCAAGGAGGTCGACGTCATCGTCATCCGCAAGGGCCAGGAGCAGACGCTGAAGGTCAAGCTCGGCCGGCTCGAGGACACCGAGAAGGTGCAGCAGGCGGCGATCAAGAAGGACGAGCCGGCCGAGAAGCCGGTGACCCAGAAGGCGCTCGGTCTCGATCTCGCCGCGCTGTCGAAGGATCTCCGCACCCGCTACAAGATCAAGGACAGCGTCAAGGGCGTGGTCGTCACCGGCGTCGATCAGGCGTCTGACGCCGCCGAGAAGCGGCTGTCGGCCGGCGATGTCATCGTCGAGGTCGCGCAGGAGGCGGTGACCTCGGGCGCCGACATCAAGAAGCGCGTCGACCAGCTCAAGAAGGACGGCAAGAAGTCGGTGCTGTTGCTCGTCTCGAACGCCGACGGCGAGCTGCGCTTCGTGGCGCTGAGTTTGCAGTAGGGCGCGTCTGGTTTACGCTTCGACATTGCGAGGCGCGGCCTCGTAGGGTGGGCAAAGGCGCGCCCAGGTGCCTGCTTGGTACGACGCTCGCTCTCGCGCCGTGCCTACCATCTTGCTTTCGAGCACGTCGATCGACGGTGGGCACTCTGCCGCCCTACGGGCGGCTGCTTTGCCTAGCCCTCTGCGAAGGGACGACCTCGCTGCATCCACACACTCTGCTGTCGTCCCGGCCTTGAGCCGGGACCCATACTCCCAGGACGTGGTTTGAGGCAGGCCGACCGTGAGCTGCTCGCACCTCACATCCGCCGCGGAGTATGGGTCCCGGGTCGGCGCCTCGCCGCGCTGGCGCTGCGTCGCGGCTTGCCCGGGACGACGGTGGAAAAGACCTGATTCACATCTCAAACAGCAGTGGGCGTGGAAAGACGTTCTCGCGGCCGATCACGCCCGAGGTCTGCAATCGGTTCGTCCCCCTTAAAACGCAGAGGGCGCAGGGAATGCCGGGTGAAGGCCTCACCCATGGCCCGCCTGCTAAAAAAATGCAGGCGGCAGGTACCACAGGTGCTGCCGGTCATCCGGCATTCCCTGCGCGACGGTCTTCACGCTTATACGCAGTCTCCCTGGTGCGCCGGCTTGTTGGCCACCATGGCGACAATGCGCTTTCGCGCATTGCGCTGGACACCAGCATCGGGGTGTCAGGACGCTGCGACTTCACGTCCGCGAACTGCCGTTCGTCGGCGCGCCCGAAGACACGCTGCGGCATAACGCGGCCATCGCATCCCCGCCTCGCGTGTCGTGACGATCGCGCGCAACGCCCCTCCGCAGTGAGGCGGGATGCGGAGATACAATCATGATTTCCGAAAAATAGCAATAGATTTATTTTTATCAGAAGTCGCTTTGCCGGGATCGGATTTGCCGGCGGTGATCGCGAGATCTCTCCTCGGTCATTCCGGCGGGCTACGCGAAGGCGTGGCGAGCCCGGAATCAATTGCGCCGCGCCATCGGCGACAAGATGGGAGTCCGGGGGCGTGCTGCCGTCTTCGCTCTTCGAGCTATGGTGGACGCGGCGCACGTCCCGGAATCACGGAGGAGAGACCAGCAATCCCCATCGGGCGATGGCGTCGGACTGGCACAGCGCCCTCATGTCAGGGGCGCCGCTTGCGGCGTGGTTCTAATCATCAGGCCCGAATGATCGAGCCAACAAAGTAGCGATATGCGATCGCCCTCCCCGCAAGGGGCAGGGCTATCGCATATGACGGTCCAACTTTGAGTTCGGCTCCCTCCACACCGTCATGGCCGGGCTCCGTCCCACGGCTGTCCGGTTTAGAATGAGTGGACAAGGCGCATGGCGTGGATTCTTCTGCGGTCTTGAGCATCGCCAAATGTTCGAGACACGCCAGGAAGGTCCCGCCATGCGCCACCACAATACTGTATTTCACGCGCTGCAGAAGCTTGTTCCGTGGAGGGATTTCGACCGGCTTGTGGAAACACATCGGGCGAACAAGCGCGTGCGCCGGCTCAGTACCCAGAACCAGTTTCTCGCTCTGCTTTATGGCCAACTGGCTCGCGCGGAGAGCCTGCGTGCCATTGAAGCGTCCTTCGAGAGCCACGCAGCGCGGCTCTATCACGTTGGCGCAAAGGAGGTTTCGCGTTCCACGCTGGCTGATGCCAATGCTCGGCGGCCCTATGAGGTCTTCACCGGGCTTCTGGCCGAGATGATGAAAAGCTGTGAACGGAAGCTGGCAGGTGAAGTCGCGGATGCGGTCTATCTGATCGATTCGACCAGATTTTCCCTGAACTCGCTCAGTGCCGACTGGGCCAAGTTCAGCCGCGGCATCAACTGCTTCAAGCTGCACATCGTCTATAATCCAGATACCGAGAATCCAACCTCGGCTGAGTTGACCGCGGGAAACGTCAACGACATCACCATGGCGAAGTCTCTTCCGATCCGCCTAGGCGCCACCTACGTCTTCGATCTTGGTTACTATGATTACGGCTGGTGGGCCGAGCTCAACAAGCAAGGGTGTCGTCTCGTTACCCGTCTCAAAGCCAATACCAAGCTCAGAAATGTGACCGAGAACAAGATCCCGAAAGACTCTTCCGTCCTGTCTGACCGTGTCGGCCTCCTGCCTGCGAGGCTCGCAGCGTCCCGAAAGAACCCGTTCCAGGATCCTGTCAGAGAGATCAGGATCTCTACGGAAACCGGAAAAATCCTGCGCATCGTCACCAATGATCTCGATGCATCGGCCGATGAAATCGCCGATCTCTATAAGCGCCGTTGGCAGATCGAGCTGTTCTTTCGCTGGGTCAAACATACGCTGAAGATCCGCCACTTTCTCGGAACCTCCGAGAACGCCATTCGCATCCAGATCGCCGTGGCGCTGATCGCTCATCTGTTGCTGCGCGCGACCCATAAGCTGCAAAACAGCGTCAAGAGCCTGCAGACGTTTACAGGTCTGATCACGCAAAACCTCATGCATCGCAAGCGGATCGATCGACTACTCGATCGGCCCCCGCCAGCCAGGCAAGATGACCGCCAGTTGAGCCTAAGTATATGCTAAAAACTAAACCGGACAGCCGTGGGACGGAGCCCGGGCATGACGACGTGGAGGCAGCGTAGCGAAACGACTCAGATCTTCATATGCGATCGCCCTCCCCGCAAGGGGAGGGAGAGGTCGTGCACGTGGGATGCTTAGTTCCGCACGCTGCCGACGGTGGTCGGGACGACCAGAGCGGCGCTGCGGCGGTGGCCGGTGAGCACGGCGAGCTGGAGCGGAGTGGCGGGCATGCCGGCGCGGGTGAGATCGGCCACGGGAGCCTGCTCTTGCGCAGCCGAAGCGCCGACGACGGAGAGCTGATGCGGGGTGGCTGGCAGCGCGCCGACTTCGTAGCTCGGCAGTTCGGCTGCGGCGGCAACGCCGCTCAGCAGCGCGAGGGCAACGAGAGAGCCGGGAATGATGTGCTTGATGGTCATCGGGAGGTCCTTGTGTGACGATGATCGATTGCATCATGTGCAATCGTTTTCGTTTCCTTGGACGCTCCCTAACGTGCTCAGGTTTATATGCGATGCAGCATGATTTGGCAATTCATCGATTGGTGATGCGGTTAACATCGCAGCGCGCGACCCGACTTCATGCGACATGCGAATGGACTCATTCGCGATCTGAAACGACGTGAAATGGAATTGCTCAGAAGCCGGCCGTTTCGAAACAAGATCGCGTGAATCGAGGCGCCGCACGGCGGAGCGATCGGTTCTTGCGCCGAAGCCGGCGCGCCTGGACGCCAGCGGTCGCGGGCTGATGCGGTGTCGCGCAGAACGAGGTCACCCCGATGGGACGTTCGCCGGCCGCTGGGGCGGCCCGCAGGACGACGATGCTGCGACGGTGCTCGGGAGGAGAAGCGTCACGAGGTTCATGGGGAATCGTCGTTTAGAGAACGAGGCTCGACCGCGTTTTGCGCAATCGCTGTTCGCCATCCTGAACGCTTCCCGACGGCGAATCGAAGACCGTCGTATCGGAGCGTGATCTGAGGCGAGAGACGTGGATGACTCGGAGGGACCGGGATTTTCGTTGCTGGGCGTTGCTCCTGCCCTGGACGTCAAGTTCAGCCATACGCCGACCATCTTTCCGCCCGTTCCTGCCAGCTATCCACGATGGTCGACGAGCGATCGTCGTGGATCAATGCGCTCGGGGAGCATGAAGTGCCTGCATCGATATCGCACGACAAGCGACTGCTGAGATTGGCCGTCATCGGATGTTTGCTGCTCTCTTCGGCGGATGCTGGCGCAGCGATCGATGGTCTGGCTGGGACATGGTCCGGAGGCGGGTCGATGACATTGTCCGAGGGGCCGAAGGAGCGCATTCGCTGCAAGGCAACCTACGTGGTCAAAAAGCCGGAGAAATCGATGGGTTTCGAGCTGCGCTGCGCCAGCGATGCCTACAAGATGCTCCTGTCCGCGCAGATCGAGCAGGACGGGACGTCGCTTTCAGGCAACTGGTTCGAAAGCGAGTACCGGCAGGGCGGCAAGATCACGGGGAAGAGCTCCGACGGGCTCATCGAGGCGAGGATCGAAGGCAACACCGTCGCCGCATTCGTGACCATTCGCACCAAAGCCAATCATCAATCATTCATGTTGGAGTCTCCCGGAGCTTGGGCCTCCGAGGTCGCCGTCGAGTTGAGCCGGGATGGGAAATGACGCGCCGAATAGGGCGGAGGGATCGCAAGCGCCCGCTCGGCGCTTGCTGAGCGAGCTTCGCGATCACGATAACCCCGGGTCCTGAGTGCGTGGGGCGGGCAAAGGCGCGCATGCAACGCTACTTGCCGGTGGCGGCGTTCTGTCGCGCGCCGTGCCCACCATGTGGCTCCGCGTGCGTGGCGTGACGGTGGGCACGCGCCGCCTTGCGGGCGGCGCTTTGCCCACCTCACGGGACTCTAGTCGACGAACTCTGCGCGCGTGTAGCCTTGCGCATAGAGCAGCGCGGTGAGATCGCCATGATCGATGCGCGCCGCCGCTGCCGCTGAGACCGCGGGCTTGGCGTGATAGGCGACGCCGAGACCCGCCGCTTCGATCATGCCGAGGTCGTTGGCGCCGTCGCCGACCGCGAGTGTATCGATCTCGTCGAGATCGAAGGATTCGCGCAGCTCGACCAGGGTGGCGAGCTTGGCGGCGCGGCCGAGGATCGGCTCGCGCACCTCGCCGGTGAACCTGCCGGCGTCGACGACGAGCTCGTTGGCGCGGTTCTCCTCGAAGCCGATCTTGGCCGCGATCTGGCGGGTGAACAGGGTGAAGCCGCCCGAGATCAGGCAGGTATAGGCGCCGTTGGCGCGCATGGTCATGACCAGATGGCGGCCGCCCGGCGTCAGCTTGATGCGCTTGGCCAGGACGTCGTCGACCACGCTGACCGGCAGGTCCTTCAGCAATGCGACGCGTTCGCGCAACGCCGGCTCGAACGCGATCTCGCCGCGCATCGCCCGCTCGGTGATGGCTGCGACACGCTTCTTGAGACCGGCGAAGTCGGCGAGCTCGTCGATGCATTCCTGGCCGATCATGGTGGAATCCATATCGGCGAGAAAAAGCTTCTTGCGTCGGAAGGCCTCGGGCTGCACGACGATGTCGATCGGCATGTCGCCGCGCAGGTCGCGCAGCCGCGCCTCGATTTTGTGGACCTCGCCTTCGCCGCCGAACGGGATGTCGATGGCGACCTCGTCGTACAGCCAGCGCGGCGTGCCGGGCGACGGCAGCACGGCCAGGAAGGCCTCCACGATCGTGGTATCAAGCGCGGGATCGGCAGGATTGCAGATGAAGGTGGCGACGAGAGACATCAGGTGACTTCGCAAGGGAGCAACAAAGCGGTGCTTATCGCAGGGCCGACCGCCAGCGGCAAGTCGGCGCTGGCGCTGGAACTTGCGCAAAAAGCGGGCGGGGTCGTCATCAACACCGATTCCATGCAGGTCTACCGCGATCTGAGGGTGCTGACGGCGCGGCCGACACGCGACGAAGAGGCGCAGGTGCCGCACCGGCTCTACGGCCATGTCGATGCCGAATTGAACTACTCGGCAGGCCACTATGTCCGTGACGCCGCAGAGGTTCTCGACGAGATCAGGCGGGCAGGGCGGCTGCCGGTCTTCATCGGCGGCACCGGGCTCTATTTCAAGGCGCTGACGCGGGGGCTGTCGGCAGTGCCGCCCGTGCCGGATGCGGTACGCGATGCCGTACGTCTCCGGCTCGACCGTGACGGGGTCGAGGCGCTGCATGCGGAGCTCGCGATGCGCGATCCCGCTGCGGGCGAGCGGCTGAACGTGCGGGACCGCACCCGCGTTGCCCGGGCGCTCGAGGTGATCGAGGCCACCGGTCGGCCATTGGCCGACTGGCATGCCGAGACGACGCCGCCGCTGCTGCCGGAGGGCAGCTATCAGGCCGTGTTCATCGCGCCGGAGCGCGAGGCGCTCTATGCGCGCATCGACGCGCGTTTCGACGCCATGCTGGACGGCGGGGCATTGGAGGAGGTGGCGCGGCTCGCGGCCCGCGGCCTCGACCCGCTGCTGCCGGCGATGAAGGCCCATGGCGTGCCGGCGCTGATCCGCCATCTCCGCGGAGAGATCTCGCTGGAGGCGGCGGCTGTCGTCGGCAAGGCCGACACCCGCCACTACGCCAAGCGGCAGTTCACCTGGTTCCGGCATCAGCTGCCGGAGTTCGAATGGATGGCGCCGGAGGCGGCGCGGGCGTGGGTGGCGGCGTTGAAAGATTTTTGATATCATGATATCAGATCAATGGAGGTTTCTGATGGCTGACATCCTGATCCGCAAAGTCGACGACGCGACCAAGGAGCTGTTGCGGCTTCGCGCCGAACGGCGCGGCAAGAGCTTGGAAGCTGATCTCCGGGAGACGCTCGAAAAGCTCGCGCGCGAGGAAGCAGAATCGCCGGATGATGCTGAGCCATTTGGCAGTTGGCTGGTCGCGATCTCCCGGCCGGGCATCGATCTGGATGAAGCGCTCGATCAGTTGCGCTCTGCACCGATCCGGCCGGCCGCGCTGGAATGATCCTGCTCGATACCAATGTGATTTCAGAGGCGTTGAAGCTTGCGCCGTCACCCCAGGTCGTCAGCTGGCTCGACTCGAACTTCGCCGGCAGCGCGCTGTCGAGCATCACGATCTTTGAGCTCGGTGCTGGGCTCGCGCTGCTCGATGCCGGCAAACGCAGGGATGCGCTGGAGAATGCGATCGCTCGGACAGTCAGGCGGTTTGGAAGCCGCATCTATGCGTTCGACGCAGCCGCTGCGCAGGCAGCTGCGCGTTTGCTCGCCCAGGCGAGAACGAACGCACTCCCACTACATCAGATTCCCAACAAACTTGCTGACCTGCAGATCGCCGGTATTGCGCGGGCCTATGGTCTCGAGCTCGCGACACGTAACGTCGGCGACTTCGCAGGACTAGGGCTTACGCTGATCAATCCCTGGGAGTGATCAGCAGCGAAAATGACATCTGTGTCGCAATTACCGCTCGCCGAAAGGCAAAATCCGCGTTAACCTGACAAAATCGCGCTGAGCAGCCGGCTTTGCCTTGACATTGGGGCATCGCTGGCTATGTTCGCGCAACCTTTGGGAAGTTCGCTCGGTATCATGCGCAACATTATTACCATTCTCCTTATCGTAGTCGTACCCAGGCGCATCGCCGGGGATGGCTAGCGGCCATCCATGATCCGAGCGGTGCGCAGGGCCTTCCAGGGCCCTTTTTTATTGCCTGGAGCTCAACGACCCGAACTGAACAAGACCCAAACTGAACAAGACCCAGACCGAAGCGATCCGACCAAACGACCCTGAACCAAGCGACCGAACCGAAACGACCGACCCAGACGACACGCCTCTGACAGAAGCGATCCGGAGCCCACCATGACCGACAAGAGCCACGATCCGAACCAGATGACCGGCGCCGCCATGATCGTGCGCGCGCTCATCGACCACGGCGTGCAGCACCTCTTCGGCTATCCCGGCGGCGCGGTGCTTCCGATCTATGACGAGATCTTCCAGCAGAGCGAGGTCCAGCACATCCTGGTCCGCCACGAGCAGGGCGCCGGCCATGCCGCGGAAGGCTATGCCCGCTCGACCGGCAAGCCCGGCGTCGTGCTGGTGACCTCCGGCCCCGGCGCCACCAACATGGTGACGCCGCTGGCAGATGCGCTGATGGATTCGATTCCGCTGGTGTGCATCACCGGGCAGGTGCCGACGCACCTGATCGGCAACGACGCCTTCCAGGAATGCGACACGGTCGGCATCACCCGGCCCTGCACCAAGCACAACTGGCTGGTCCGCAACGTCAACGACCTCGCCAAGGTGCTGCACGAAGCCTTCTACGTCGCGACCACGGGCCGCCCTGGTCCGGTCGTCGTCGACGTGCCGAAGGACGTGCAGTTCGCGACCGGCACCTATCATCCGCCGCGCAAGTCCGACGTCCACGTCTCCTACGCGCCGCGCGTCAAGGGCGACGCGACGCAGATCCGCAAAGCGGTGGCCCTGCTGGCTTCGGCCAAGCGTCCGGTGATCTATTCCGGCGGCGGCGTCATCAATGCCGGGCGGGACGCCTCGAAGCTGCTGCGCGAGCTGGTCGAGGTCACGGGATTCCCGATCACCTCGACCCTGATGGGGCTGGGCGCCTATCCGGCGTCGGGCAAGAACTGGCTCGGCATGCTCGGCATGCACGGCACCTACGAGGCCAACATGGCGATGCATGATTGCGATGTCATGCTGTGCGTCGGCGCGCGCTTCGACGACCGCATCACCGGCCGCACCGACGCGTTCTCGCCAAACTCGAAGAAGATCCACATCGACATCGATCCGTCCTCGATCAACAAGAACATCCGCGTCGACGTGCCCATCATCGGCGATTGCGGCGACGTGCTCGCCGATATCCTGCAGGTGTTCAAGGCCGAGGCCAAGAAGCCCGACACCAAGTCGTGGTGGCAGGAGATCGCCACCTGGCGCGCGCGCAACTCGCTGGCCTACAAGGCGAACCGCGACGTGATCATGCCGCAATACGCGATCCAGCGGCTGTTCGAGCTGACGCGCGGTCGCGACACCTACATCACGACCGAGGTCGGCCAGCACCAGATGTGGGCCGCGCAGTTCTACGGCTTCGAGGAGCCGCATCGCTGGATGACCTCGGGCGGTCTCGGCACCATGGGCTACGGCCTGCCGGCGGCGATCGGCGTCCAGGTCGCCCATCCCGACAGCCTCGTCATCGACATCGGCGGCGACGCCTCGGTGCAGATGACGATGCAGGAGATGTCGACCGCCGTGCAGTACGAGCTGCCGGTCAAGATCTTCATCCTCAATAACCAGTACATGGGCATGGTGCGGCAGTGGCAGCAGCTGCTGCACGGCAACCGGCTGTCGCATTCCTACTCGGAGGCGCTGCCGGACTTCGTCAAGCTGGCGGAAGCCTATGGCGGCGTCGGCCTGCAGGTGAGCAAGCCCGGCGATCTCGACGGCGCGATCAAGGAGATGATCTCGGTCAAGAAGCCGGTGCTGTTCGACTGCCGCGTCGCCGCGCTGGAGAACTGCTTCCCGATGATCCCCTCCGGCAAGGCGCACAACGAGATGATCCTGCCGGCCGAGGCGTCCGATCCAGCCGCGGCGTTCGCCGGCGGCAAGGCGCTGGTGTGAGGACGGGCTGTGAAGACGGCGCCAACCAAAAACTCCGCTGTCATCGCCCGGCTTGACCGGGCGATCCAGTACGCCACGGCCATCGTGGGTCTCACGACGGCCGGCGTGTACTGGATGCCCGCCTGCGCGGGCATGACGACTGTTATGAGGAGGCGGTCGTGTTCACGCTAGCCGAGCTGGAGCAGGCCCACGCCATCGTCGCCGCCGCGGTGCCGGCGACGCCGGCGCATGCGTGGCCGCTGCTGAGCTCACGGCTCGGCACTGATGTCGTCGTCAAGCACGAGAACCACACCCCGGCCGGCGCCTTCAAGGTGCGCGGCGGGCTCGTCTATGTCGATAACCTCAAGCGGACGCAGCCCGATGTGCGCGGCCTGATCACTGCGACGCGCGGCAATCATGGCCAGAGCGTCGCGTTTGCCGGCCGCCGCAACGGCCTGCCGGTGACGATCTATGTTCCGCGCGGCAACTCGGTCGAGAAGAACCGCGCGATGGCCGCGTTCGGTGCCGAGCTGATCGAGCACGGCAGCGACTTCCAGGAGGCGCGTGAGGAAGCCGGCCGCCACGCTGCACGCGAGTCCTTGCAGATGGTGCCGTCGTTCCATCCGGATCTCGTGCGCGGCGTCGCGACCTACGCGCTGGAGCTGTTTCGAACGGCGCCCGATCTCGACGTGCTGTACGTGCCGATCGGGCAGGGCTCCGGCATCTGCGGCTGCATCCTGGCGCGCGATCTGCTGGGACTGAAGACCGAGATCGTCGGCGTGCAGTCGACGGAAGCGCCGTCCTACGCGCTGTCGTTTGCCGCGCGCACGGTGGTGACGACCAACAGCGCCGACACCAGCGCCGATGGTCTGGCGACCCGCAGCCCCGATGCCGATGCGCTCGCGATCATCCTCAAGGGCGCCTCGCGCATCGTCCAGGTCAGCGATGCCGAGATTGCGGACGCCGTCCGCATCCTGTGGACCGACACCCACAACCTCGCCGAAGGCGCCGGCGCCGCGCCTCTGGCGGCCGCGCTGCAGGAGAAGCCGAAGCTCGTCGGCAAGCGCGTAGGCCTCGTGCTGTCGGGCGGCAACATCGATCTCGATCTGTTCAGGCGCTGGGTGATGCCGGCGGCCGCTCCTGCAGAAGCGGGGGCCGCATGAAGCGCATTCAGCTCACCACACACACCGTTGTCATCGCCCGGCTCGACCGGGCGATCCAGTACGCCGCGGCCACCGTGAGACTCACGGCTGCGGTGAGTACTGGATGCCCGCCTGCGCGGGCATGACGGAAGAGGGATAAAGGGGACACCAATGAACCAGCCAGCATCGGCCTATTTCCTCGAAGACCGCCAGGATCCGAACGAGACGCATACACTCTCGGTGCTGGTGCAGAACGAGCCGGGCGTGCTCGCCCGCGTGATCGGCCTGTTCTCGGGCCGCGGCTACAACATCGAGAGCCTCACCGTCTCCGAGACCGAGAGCCAGAAGCATCTGTCGCGCATCACCATCGTGACCACCGGCACGCCAATGGTGATCCAGCAGATCAAGCATCAGCTCGACCGCATGATCCCGGTCTATCGCGTCGTCGACATGACCTTGACCAAGCGGGCGATCGAACGCGAGCTCGCGATGGTCAAGGTGCGCGGCACCGGCGAGCCCCGCGTCGAGGCGCTGCGGCTGGCCGATGCGTTTCGTGCCCGCGTCATCGACGCCACCACGGAAAGCTTTGTGTTCGAGATCACAGGCAACACCGACAAGATCAATCAGTTTATCGATCTGATGCGTCCGCTCGGCCTGGTCGAGGTCTCCAGGACCGGCGTTGCGGCGATCGGGCGGGGACCGGAGGGGATGTGAGCCATGCTGGCGCGCGACTGGTACTACAACGAACGGAACCGGATCGGGCTGGATAACGCGGTCGCCGCGATCTATGGCTCGGGCGACGATGCCGACCAGCGCGCCCGCGCCGCGCTGAAGATGCTCGGCGTCAAGCCCGGCTGGCGGGTGGCCGATGTCGGCTGCGGCAATGGCGTGCTGGCGACCGAGGCGGCGCTGATGGGGGCCGTCGTTGACGCCATCGACATTGCTCCGGCGATGCTCGCGCTGACCAGGATCTACACCCGCGACCGCCGCGCCGCGGTGCGCACGCAGCCCGCCGGTCTGCTGTCGTTCGCCTATCAGCCGAATTCCTATGACCTCATTGCCAGCGAGTTCACGCTGCATCATTTGCCGGATTTCTGGAAGGCGGTGGCGCTGGCGCGGATCTTCGCCGCGCTGAAGCCCGGCGCGCAGTTCTTCCTGCGCGACATCGTCTATGTCAGCATGCCCGACGGCGCCGAGCGCGGCGTCGAGCAATGGGCCGATTTCAACATCAAGAACCACGATCTCGCCCGCGACAGCGTCATCACCCATATGCGCGACGAGAACTCGACCTTCGCCTGGGTCATGGAGCGGATGCTGGCCGAGGTCGGCTTCACCATGGTCTCGGCCGACTACCACGCGCCGATGCACGCCACGTATGTGCTGCAGAAGCCGGCGGAGCAGGGCTAGCAATGAACGATTCGTGGGTGGCGCACGCTGTTGCGCAGCAGACGGTGCGCCCCCTCTCCCCGTTCTTACGGGGGCGCGACGAGCTTCGCTCGCGCTGTGAGGGCTGGGGTGAGGGGCAGCCGCACGGGGAGTGTTCGTGGAGAGACCTGTACCCCCTCACCCGGTTTGCATCTCGCGATGCAAACCGACCTCTCCCCGCAAGCGGGGAGAGGTTAAAGCGCCCGCGCCGCGACAGACGGGCATACCTCACCTACGCACGGGGCCTCAGGAATAGTCTCAGTGCGGCGAGAGCATACTGAATGTCCCAGCAGCTCCTCATCGCCTTCGTGACCTTCGCCTTCGTCATGTCGTTCACGCCGGGGCCGAACAACATCATGCTGCTGTCGTCCGGCGTCACCCACGGCTTCCGCCGCACGGTGCCGCACATGATGGGCGTCAGCTTCGGCTTCGCCTTCATGGTCGGCGCGGTCGGCTTTGGTTTGGCCGCGGTGTTCATCGGCTACCCTGTGCTGCAGACGGTGCTGAAATATCTCGGCGCCGCCTACCTGATCTATCTCGCGGTCGCGATCGCGCTCTCGGGCTCGACCAGGCCCGACGAGAACCGTACGCACGGTCCGATGTCGTTCTGGGGTGCGGCGTTGTTCCAGTGGGTCAACGCCAAGGGCTGGGTGATGGTGATCAGCACCATCACGGCCTATGCCGCGATCGCCAGCTTCCCTGCCAACGTCGCGCTGCAGGTCGCGATCAGCTTCGTCATGGCCGTGGGCTCGACCATCACTTGGACCCTGTTCGGGACAGCCCTGCGGCCGCTGCTGAGCTCCGAACGCGCGGTGCGCGCCTTCAATGCCGTGATGGCGGTGCTGCTCTTGGCCTCGCTCTATCCCGTGTTCATGGACGCATGAGGGAGGTCGGCGCCATGCGAGATCGGGGTTTCCATCCACGCCCAAAATGCTCTAGACACGGGCCGGATTTCGTCCGGGCCCGGCCGCCCGTGCCTCACCCAAGCTTCTGATTGTCCAGCCAATTCCGGCCATCTCGAAGAGGAAACGACAATGCGTGTTTATTACGATCGCGACGCCGATCTGAACCTGATCAAGGGCAAGAAGGTCGTCATCGTCGGCTACGGCGCCCAGGGCCACGCCCACGCGCTGAACCTGAAGGATTCCGGCGTCAAAGAGGTGGCGATCGCGCTGTACAAGGGCTCGAGCTCGGCCAAGAAGGCGGAGGCCGCGGGCTTCAAGGTGATGGAAGTCGCCGAGGCCGCGAAGTGGGGCGATCTGGTGATGATGCTGACCCCGGACGAGCTGCAGGGTGACATCTACCGTGGGCACCTGCACGACAACATGAAGCAGGGTGCGGCGCTGGTGTTCGCGCACGGCCTCAACGTCCACTTCAACCTGCTCGATCCGCGCGCCGATCTCGACGTGCTGATGATCGCGCCGAAGGGCCCCGGCCACACCGTCCGCTCGGAATACCAGCGCGGCGGCGGCGTGCCCTGCCTGATCGCGATTGCCAAGGATTCCTCCGGCAACGCCCATGACCTCGGCCTGTCCTACGCCTCTGCGATCGGCGGCGGCCGCGCCGGCATCATCGAGACCACCTTCAAGGAGGAATGCGAGACCGACCTGTTCGGCGAGCAGGCGGTGCTGTGCGGCGGCCTGGTCGAGCTGATCAAGGCCGGCTACGAGACGCTGTGCGAAGCCGGCTACGCGCCGGAGATGGCCTATTTCGAGTGCCTCCACGAGGTGAAGCTGATCGTCGACCTGATCTACGAAGGCGGCATCGCCAACATGAACTACTCGATCTCCAACACCGCTGAATATGGCGAGTACGTCACCGGCCCGCGCATCATCACCGCCGAGACCAAGGCGGAGATGAAGAAGGTGCTCGGCGACATCCAGTCCGGCCGCTTCGCACGTGACTGGATGCTGGAGAACAAGGTCAACCAGACCTCGTTCAAGGCGACCCGCGCCAAGCTTGCCCAGCATCCGATCGAGGAGGTCGGCGCCCGCCTGCGCGACATGATGCCCTGGATCAAGAAGGGCGCGCTGGTCGACAAGAGCAAGAACTGAGATCGCCCCCCGCGATCGAATCCGAGATCGATGGCGAGAGCCCGCGGTCTCGGCGATCCCAGCGGGACGACCGGAGAATCGAAAACGGCGGGCCGGGGCCCGCCGTTTTTTGTTTTTTGCGGGAGATTCAGGTCCGGTTAGGACAGCGCGCACCGTAGACGTGAACGAGAGCCTGCTGACGCACGAGATCAGTGACGTGGCCAATCCGGTCTCCCAAGCTGCCTGAATCTATTCCGCAAGATTCAGCCAATGCTCTCCACATCGGCAATACTGATCCAAATTGTTGGGATTTAAATCCCAGACTTTCAAATTCCAAGATGTGATAGAACCAAAAGAAAATCCAATTTCGATTGTTTAACCGAAAATTTCATCTTAAGATTGCCAAGTTTTTAGCGGTGCTATCTGCTTCCTTGCTTACTAGCTAGACAGCTCACCTTTTGGATTTCCAATCAATGTCCGCCGACGGTATCGAGCTTCGACTTACTGGCAAAGCATTCAAGCTTGAATTCTCACAGATGCTTGGAAGTATCCTTGAGGCCGGTGCAAGGGCGCTGGCGACGATAAAGACGGGTGGAGCTTGGATAGCGGTCGCTCCTAATGCAATATCTGGACTGTTTGGAGTCTTCAAGGGTTTCAAGTCAGAGGAGACACAAGAACTACGAGCTTGGCTTCTGGTCTCAGGTGGACTCGCCTATGCGCTTGAGAAAGCCGTTGCTGAGACAGCTTTTAAGACGCGGCCGCCTCCGGAATCCCTTCGCAAGCTTGTTGAGGATATTGGAGCTCGTATAGAGAGTCGGACTTATACTGTAGAACCAGATTTCTTTCAGCAGCCAAACAGGCTTCAACTTATTGATGATGTTTCGCACGAGCTGTCTGCGTGGGGCTCACAGTTTGGCGGTGAAGATAAGCCGCCGGAAGCTAAGAAGAGGATCTTAAGTCATTTTCCGACTGGTCTTCATCGTACTTGGTTGAAAGACGCTCGTCGCTTTGAAGCGCTAGAGCAGGCGCTCAATTCTCCATTTACCGCTAGTATGAAGATCCAGCGGGAGCTCTCTGGGTACCTTCAGTATATCGAGGAGCAGTTCACGGAACTTAGGTTGATTGGGCAGTCCGAAGATGACCTCAATGCAGTGAGATTGGCGCAAGTATTCGTTCCCTTGAGAGCTTTTGTGGAATCGGGGCAGGCGAAAGATAGTCAACCAAATTTAGCGATAGATTCGCTGGCGGTTCAAGCAACGGCAAAGGAGCGTCCAACTATCAAGCGAAAGATCGTGCGAGTTTTTGATGCGCTTGATAAGTGGGTTGTCGCTGCGTCGCGAAAGGATGCGTTACGAGTTGTTAGCGGAGGGCCGGGCATCGGTAAGTCAAGTTCGATGCGCGCCTATGCAGCCAAGCTTGCGCGATCCGGGGTGGCGTACCCCATTTTTGTGCCTCTTCAGAAATTGGTTAGGCCAGATGTGCCTCTACGGGAAAGGCTGAGAGAGTACTTAATCGAAGTGAAGGAAATTCCGTTCTCGGCGTTCCCCCTCGAAACGGCAAGCGTAGTCGGTCTGCAAAAGCCGTTCCTAATAATATTTGACGGTCTAGACGAACTGGTTAGGCCTGGAAAAGATGCAGACGAAATCGCGCGGGAGTTTATGATCGATCTCCGTTCATTCTTGGATCAGGAAAACGGACTTCAGAGTGCGTCGCCGATCAGTGTCTTGGCGTTGGTAACGGGACGAGTCGCCGTAGCAGGGAGTGCTGCTCGCGTATTAAAATGTTCCGGCGAGCAAATCCTGTCCCTCCTCAGATTTTCAGAAGAATTGCGCCATCAAAATTCTGAGATGGAGGAGGTAGATTACGATGATCCAGCCGGGCTGTTGCGGGAAGATCAACGTCGTGCTTGGTGGAAGCTTTGGCAGAAGGCGACGAGAGATGTACCTGAAGAAATGCCGGCCACGTTACTGCATCGTGACTTGTACGAAGTTACTATCGAGCCGTTGTTACTTTACTTTATTGCGCTAATTCGGCCTTGGGTTCCTAGCCGAATCGGCGATAGTCTTGCGCGGAATTCGATATATGCGAAATTATTGCGATATTTCTATGAGCGCGAGTGCGGCAAAGGAGATAGGAATTTCGCTACGGAATTTCCAGCGTTCGAGGAGTACGAAGTAGTATTGCAGGCCATGGCTCTTGCCGCTTGGTATGATGGCTCCACACGAATAGGTTCGATTGAAACGGTTGAGAAGCTCCTGGGAAATTGGAGTCCGGATGTTGCGCATTCCTTTAGGAAGGTGATAGGCGGAAACAAGCCAGCAGTAAGTGCGGCATTGGCATTTTACATGCGGCCTCATGAGGCGCCGAACTCTTTTGAATTTCTGCATAAGACCTTCGCCGAGTATCTTGTATCGAGGCGGATAGTGGAGGCAGTTGCCACAATTTCAGAGGCGTTTGAAGACGCGAAAAGACACCGTGGTGTGAGAAAAAAGACATTTGATGAGTCTGAGCAACTAAAGGATTGGATCCGCCTTGCGGGAGGGCGGGCGTTGGATTTCGATTTAATTCGATTTCTTAGGGATGAGGTTTATAGTTGTTTTTTGCAGTCGAGTGAGATGGTCGTGCGCTGGCGTGAGGTATTGGTCTTTTGTATGCAGGGCCAATCTTGTTGATGGAATGCCGGCCCACCTCTTGTTTCAATTGCCCGATGGCCGGTTAATTCGACGCCCACAAACATTTCGGGAAGTTGCGGAGCAGGCGCGGAATGCTGAAGAGGCATTGTTGGCAGCTTTGAATGCAACGATTTTGCCGTCCATTGGGATGCCTGGTTTTGAACCGGTCGACATTCGGCCGAGCAAGAGTGACAGAGCGCTCATAGGAAGTCTCATTCATCGGTTGCGCGGGCAGCGAACTGGTCCTCACGTATTGTCGCTTAAGCTTTTTGCGGGTCTGTCCCTTTCTGGGGAGGCGCTCTACTTTCAAGACCTCTATGGGATGGATGCGCAAGGCGCAGATTTTTCGGATGCTTCTCTAGTGGCAAGCGTCTTGGAATTTGGTGATTTTAGTGGTTGTGATTTTAGACGGGCTAATGTCGCTGGGATTCGCGTAGATAACGCGCAAATGACCGGCGCCGACTTCACAGAAGCTGTTCTCAGGGATGTTGACGTCAAGCGGTTGAGGGATGCCGGTGCCATAGTTCCGAATTCACCGGAGCAAAAGCGGGAAAGCAAACGGCGACCTAAGAAGTAAGCAGTCCGGCCGCTTCGCACGTGACTGGATGCTGGAGAACGAGGTCAACCAGACCTCGTTCAAGGCGACCCGCGCCAAGCTTGCCCAGCACCCGATCGAGGAAGTCGGCGCCCGCCTGCGCGACATGATGCCCTGGATCAAGAAGGGCGCGCTGGTCGACAAGAGCAAGAACTGATTGGTCGTGATGGCTGGTCGAGACTGCGGGTCGTGCGGTCTCGACCTGGAGCTCAATCGAAAGCCTCCGTCCTTGTCGGGCGGAGGCTCTTTTCTCACTGCTGGCGAAGCCGCGTGGTTCAGCCCGGCTGCTTGCGACAAACAACACTGTCGTCCCCGCGAACGCGGGGACCCATAACCACCGTCGTTCGTGGTGACGAACGGTGGTGACTCGGACTTGTTTCCGCCAACTCACATCACGCGGTATGGGGCCCCGCGTTCGCGGGGACGACAGCGGAGAACGAGGAGGTGGCGACCCTCTCACTCGCTGACGCTGGTCCGGTCAGGACATCGCGCGGCGCGACATGAGCGGCGTGAGCAGACGGACGATCTCACAGGTGGCGGCGAGCCCGACCAGCCAGGCCGCGCTGGTCAGCCCGAGGCGCGCGACGATCGCGACCGTGAAGCTCGCGGCGCCGCCGAGCACGGGCGTGGCAGCGAGCAGCACCATCTCATAGGCGGCGTAGGCAGCGATGAGCGCGACGGCAAACGCGACTGGCGCCGGCGCTGCGCGCAAGCTCGCCAGCGTAATGCGCGCGACGATCGTGGCACCGAGCGCGGCAGCGCCGATCACGGCGCCCCAGGCCAGCGTGCTGGCGTCGACCGGATAGTGCAGGGCGCCGAAGCCGATGCCCTGGTTGACCAGCCAGGCGCCGAGCACGGCCGGCAGCGCCGTGCGCAGCGGCAGCATGGCAGCCGCTGTGACCGCGAAGGCCGCAAACGGCGTCGCGCAGGCGAACACGAAACTCGCCAGCGCGCAGGCTGCGGTCAGCAGCATAAGGCAGAACGCTGGGGCAAGCCGCTGCGGCACGGGCGTGAGGCGGGCCTGCGCGGGGGATGTCATGATGTCGAGAGCCATGGGTCGTCTCCTTCGGGTTGATGGTAGTTCATTCGGGATGTCGATGACAGCGGTTCACTGGCCGGGCGGGAGCGTTCACTCCACCCCGTAGCTTGCCACCCGGATGCCGCCGAACACGCCGAGTCCCGGCGCCAGGAAGCCGGTCGGGTTCTGGGTGTGGCGGTTGAAGAGATTATCGATGCGGCCGAACAGCTTGACCTGATCGGAGACCGCGTAGTCGCCGCGCAGGTTCACGACCGTATAGCCGGGTGCCACGAGTCCGGTGGTCATGCCGTCGCGGCTGACGTCGGGCCAATTGCCGATGCGCAGTACGGTGGCCGATACGGTGAGCGCATCGACAGGCCTCCACACCGCCGTTGCGCTCCATTTTTCCTTGGGACGGCGCAGCAGCTGCTGGCCGGTGGTTGCGTCGATCGCGCGGGTGAACGTGTAGTCCGCGCGCAGCGAGATCCGGTCCGTGAGCCGCGCCGTCACGAAGCTCTCGGTGCCTTCGGTGGTGGCGAGCCCGACATTGGCGTAGGAGGTGAAGGTCGCGTTGAAATTGATCAGGTTGGTGATGCTGTTGTGGAAGTAGGTCGTGCCGAAGCGAACGCGGTCCTCGAACAGCGGCTGCTCGAAGCCCGCGTCGTACCCGGTGCTCTCCTCGGGCCTGAGGTTCGGATTGGCGAAGAAGTTGAACGCGACAAAGTCCTGATAGAGCTGGCTCAAGGTCGGCGCCTTGAAGCCGGTGCCATAGCTGGCCTTCAGCTTGGTCTCCGTGACCGGCAGGATCACGGCCGGCGCGATCCGATAGGTGCCATGTCCGCCGAACCGATCGTTGACGTCGTTGCGCAGGCTCGCGACCAGGAACATGCGGCTTGCGAACTCTGTCTGCAGCTCGATGAAGCCGGCCTTGTTGCCGTTCTCGGCGGTGAGGCCCGTGGTCCGCAGGCGGTCGGTCTGCTGCTCGAGCCCGACGATGACGTTGTTGTGCGGAGCGAGCTCGGTCACCGCGTGCCAGTCGTATTTGATGTGCTCGCCGGTCGAGACTGCGGCGACGGGATCGCCGGCCGCGAGATCGCACGTCCGGTTGTTGACGGTGTTGACGGCGAAATAGTTCTTGATGCGACCGTCGAGCAGTGACCATACGGCTTCCTCGCGCGTGGCGAGCTGGTGCACGACATGGGTGCTCTGGGCCGCGTTCGGGACGCTGGGAAAGCCGCCGTCGCCGGTGAACAGCAACGTCGCGTCGGTGACGCGGACCACCGAATTCAGCGTCCAGGCCTCGTTGAGGTCGATGCCGAATTTGCTCGAGGCGGTGACGTTGTCGTAGGCGTCGCCGATCGCCTTCTGCCCGGCCGGGAGCAACTGCTGCGGCGTGACCGGAATGTCGCCGGCATGGAGATGCGCGACATTGACGGCGTAGTTGACATTGTCCTGCGCGCCGCTGACCCCGGCCGACTGGTTGAAGGTCTGATACGATCCGGTCTCGATCGAGGCGGTCGCGCGCGCCGGTCCATCGCCCTTGCGGGTGATCACCGAGATGACGCCGCCGATCGCATCCGAGCCATAGAGGCCGCTCTGCGGTCCCCTGAGCACCTCGATCTGCTGGATGTCCGAGGTCAGCAGGTGGGCGAAGTCGAACGCGCCGTTGGCGCTGGTGACGTCGCCGACCTCGATGCCGTCGATCAGGATCTTGGTGTGATTGGCGTTGGTCCCGCGCGTGAAGACCGAGCTTTGGCCACCAGGACCGCCGGTCCGCACGACGTTCAATCCGGGAATGGTGGCGAGGATGTCGGGCACCCCGCGGAACTGCTGCGTGGCGATGTCCTTAGCCGTGACGACCGTGATCGCGTTCGCCACATGGGCGGCTGGCGTCACGATGCCGGTCGGACTGACGACGAGTTGTGCGTTGGCCTGGGCGGGGGCAACGGGGGCCTGCGAGGCCGCTGGCTGCGATGGGCGTGCTCGCGACGTCTGTACCCCGCGCTGCATAGCCGGCTTCGGGCCTGGCGGCTTACGTGGCGCGTCGACCTCGACCGGGGGCAGCAGGTTGGGGGAGGCGGATTGCTGGGCGGTGGCCGGAGCCGCGCCGAACATGGCGATGGAGAACAGGACGCTGGACGACAACAAACCGGCGCGATGGCGCCGGGCGACAGATAGCAATGAGAACACGAGGGAACCTCGGCATGACGTCAGTGGCACGTCACCGCGAACGAGGTCTCACACCGGCCAATGAAGCCCGGCGTGAAAACGATGCCAATAAACGCCCCGACCGGCATCCTCGCGTGTGACCACGGCTGACGGCAGGTCTCCTGGCTCGCGGGTCAGTACCTCGACGTCGCCTTCCCGGGACCGAGATTTCCCAGTGGCCTATGACGCGAGATTCGCCGCTTACAGTTGCGGGGGCAGCTGCGGCCTTCGGATGATCCCGCGTGGGGGATCCGTCCGTCACCGCATTCCCTTTTGAGCCCCGGTGGGGGCACCGTCGCCGCCAGCGTAGAAGCCGGCCGAAGTCGGAGTCAATCGATCCCTCGGGCTTTCCCACGACCGGCGGCGATTGTTGCCGAAGCATCACGCCGGTCTTGCCGGGGATGCGGATCACTTTCGACTATCGGTCCGTCGGAGATCGCGGTTATAATGTTACCAGACATCGTTTTCGCGTTGGCGCGCCGCTTGGTGCGGCCTCGGCGAGCCGAACGGCAATATAAGGAGCTTCATCGTGGCAACAGCGACGTCCCTTCCAGTCACTCTGCCCACAGCCATTCCCGTGCGCGAGATTCTGCCGTGGGCGATCTTCGGCGGCCTGATGCTCGCTCTCGGCATCTATTTCGTCGGCGTCGAGGAGGGCGCGGCCGCCCTGTTCAGCAGCACGTACGTCCACGAATTCGTCCATGACGGACGGCATCTGCTCGGGTTCCCCTGCCACTGAACGGTCGGAGCCGCCTGTTGCACGCCCGTCGTGACGGCGCGGACGGCGCATCTGTAAGAGACGATCGATGACGGGGCGATTGCTCCTGCGTGGAATGCTGGCCGGCTTGGTCGCCGCACTTCTTTCCTTCGGCTTTCTCAAGCTGGCCGGCGAATCATCCGTCGAGCGCGCGATTGCCTTCGAGACCACGCTGGATGAGGCGAAGGCCAAAGCCGGGGCGGAAGAGGCCGCGGCCAAAGGCCAGCCTGCGCCAGTCGCGGCGGCCGAACCCGAGCTCGTCAGCCGGCCCGTCCAGGCCGGTGTCGGACTGTTGACCGGCGTTGTCGTCTACAGCACGGCGTTCGGCGGCCTGTTTGCGTTGGCATTTGCGCTTGCCTACCGCCGCATGGCCGATCTTGGTGCGCGGGCCAGCTCGGCGTTGCTCGCCGCGGCCGGCTTCATCGCCGTTTACGTGACGCCCATGCTCAAATACCCGGCCAATCCCCCGTCGGTCGGACTGGCCGAAACGATTGGGATGCGGACCAGCCTGTATTTCGCGATGATCCTGATCTCGCTCGCCGCGATGGTCGCCGCGGGCATGTTGCGCATCCGCCTGGTTTCGCGTGTCGGCGCGTGGAATGCGGCGCTGATTGCGGCGGGGATCTATATCGTTCTCATGAGCGGAGTTGGCTTCGCGCTGCCGAACGTGGACGAGGTGCCTGATGGCTTTCCGGCTGCCGTGCTCTGGCAGTTCCGCCTCGCGTCTTTCGGCGGACAGGCGATCATGTGGGCGACGCTCGGGCTGTTGTTCGGCGTCTTCGCCGAGCGTCAGATGGCGCAGCATGGCGCGCGCGCTTGAACGGCTTCGGTGTCGGCGGGCATGACGACACGCCTGCATCTCATCTGCTCGGCCGCGACCTCGTCGACGGCTGCCGTTGCCTTCGCGGCCGACGAGCCGCTCGATTCGCGCGGACGAGACAGCCTCGTCAGGCTGGCCGGCCGGCTGCCTTCGTGTGACGTCGTGCTGCGCAGCCCGGCGCGCTGCGCCGCTGAGACCGCCGCAGGCCTGGCGCTGCAAGCCAAGCCGGAGCCTGCACTTCGTGACTGCGATTTCGGCCGCTGGGCGGGACGATCTCTCGCTGAGGTCCAGGCGGAGGCGCCGGACGCCGTCGCCGACTGGCTGCAGAATCCCCGTGCGGCTCCGCATGGCGGCGAGTCCTTCATGGACGTGATGGCGCGCGTCGGCGAATGGATGGAGGGTCTGCTCGCCGTCGATGGCTCGGTCCTTGCGGTCACGCACGCGCTGGTGATGCGTGCGGCGATCGCGCATGTGCTCGGGGTGGGCCCGCAGGCTTTCCGGCGCATCGACGTCGCGCCGCTGGCGCGAGCGAGGTTGTCCGGCGTCGACGGGCATTGGACGCTCGCAGCCCTCTTCCCGTTGAAGGACGACCGATGACGGCGCGCAGCCGGTGCCGTGCAATCGCGCGCCGAGCGCTGTGCTGCCTCATCGTCGCGGCCGCGATCATCATGGTCGCGGCGCCGGCCCGTGCGCATCATCCGCGGCCAGCGGACGGCGCGCTGATCGGAGTTGCCGTTCCGGCGATCGGCCATGGCGAGATGCTGGTGGTTGCGCGTTATCGATCTGACATCCTCGATCTGGCGCAGCGTCAGGTCCGAACCGATCCGACCTTGCGCCGGCTCGCGGGCTTCGTCAGCCTGCAATATTTCGCCTGCCTGTGGGGCCTCGTCCCCGGCAGTCTCACGGACGAGGCGAGCCCGTTCAACGAGTGCTCCCATGCCTACGTGGCCGGAACGCGTGCGCTGCTGGCGCATATGGCCACGATGCCGGGCGATCAGTCCGCAGCGAAGGCGCTCGAAGCCCGGATCGCGGCGGACATTGCCGCAGATCCGATCTTCGCCGCGCTGTGCTCGAACAGCAGCGAGACGTTCGACAGCGGTGTGATCGTCGGGCCGGAGTGGCGGCTGGCGCCGTCTCATGGTCCGACCGTATTGACCTGTCTGTCCCTGCTGGGTCTCGCCGTCGCAGGCGCCTGGCTGCTGTCGCGCTGCTTTCCGGCGGCCCATCGCCGGACTTCGTCCGGAGCCGCTTAGCTCGGACGGCGCGTTCGTCCGAGTGGAGGGGCTACGCTGGAGCGGCGAGATCTGTAGGTGGGATTTGGTGCTTTGATGCAGAGAGCCGTGATCCGTGTGAGAGTCGAGCAATCGCGGCGTGGACAGTAGGCTCCCCCTCCCCGTTCTTACGAGAGAGGGTTGGGGTGAGGGGCAGACGCACAGAAAGTGCGAGTGGTTAGACCTGTACCCCCTCACCCGGATTGCATCTTCGATGCAATCCGACCTCTCAGCGCGAGCGAAGCTCGTCGCGCCCCCGCAAGCGGGGAGAGGTTAGTTAGCACCGCGCAAGCGGCAAATTCATCGCTTCGCGACCGCAGCTTGATCACGTCTCACGTAGATCTATGCACCACCGTCTCACGCCGGCCGCCGGCCCGCTCACTTCTCGACCCTGTTGTGCACCATCCAGAACCGCAAGGTGCGCTGGGCGGTGTCGAGCGACAGCCGCCCATAGTCGCGCTCGGCGAGCTTGAGCGTGTCGGTGTCGATGGCGTGCTTGATCGGCCGATGGACGAGAATCTTCTCGACCGCCGACCAGGTGAGGCTGGCCGCCCGGCAGGGGATCAGCACGATGTCGGTGCGCGGACCTTCCAGCACCTTGGCCATCATCTCGGTCGGCACGTTGTTGAGCAGGCCGAGGGCGGCGGCGATCTCGCCGAAGCGGCGGGTCTCGGCGAAGTGGCCGATCGCGGGGTCGTTGAGCTCGTTGAGCCCTTTCATGCGCTTCACGGCCTCCTCGGCGAGCGTGAAGTCGCGCCCGATCAGGCCGCCATCGCTGCGCGCGACGTCTGCGATCGCCTTGAGGACCTTCTTGATCTCCTGCTGCAGCGCCGGCGGCGCTGAGGACATCAGCTTGGCGCGGACGGCGTCGGTGGCGCGGCGCAGCAGGTCGCGCAGGTGCTTGTTGGGCAGGTCGACGCGCAGCCCGATGATCTCGCTCAGCTCGTCGTCGTTCTCCGCATGCGCCATCATCCCGGAATAGCCGGTCTCGGAGAAGCGCGCCGTCTGGTTGTTGGCGAGCTTGCGGATGACCTGGCGCTCGCCGCGGTCGACGATGATGTCGGTCACCGCCTCGGTCAAATGCTGGCGGCTGGAGATCGCCATCAGGTGGTCCTGGCCCTTGGTCGAGGCGACCTCGACCAGCGTACGCTCGGACAGCCGGGTCGAGTGCATCAGCACGCTTTCGGCGACCGAGATCTCGTCGTCCCGGGCGAGGCGCTGGATCACGTCGACGGGTGCGTAGTCGACCGGGGCGAGATGCTTGCTGAGCTCGGCCCGCGCCCGCGTCTCGACACGGGACACCAGCATGCAGAGCACGTTGTCGAACACCCTGATCTGGTCTTCGCTGAGGCGTTCGCCGTCGTGCAGGAACAGGTTGGTGACCTGGCGCAGCGTGTTCACGCGTTTCTCGGACGAGCCGCCGCGGACGGCTGCTTCGAGTTCGGTGATGATCGACTGTTCGGAAGGTGGAAGCTGTTCTGGCTGATGCACGGTCATGCTCGTCGGGGTCCGGATTGCCGGAGGCCAGCGACGCGTGTCTGGTCCCGCTGCAAGGCTCTCGGCGGCACCAGTTTTCTGCACGGGCGATAACAAGGCGTTAGGGGCGGGGGGCGTAGTACTCCGGAGAAACACGGATACGGAAAATTAAGACGAAGCGGCTAAAGCGAAAACATAAGCGGGAGCCGGATCTCGACCGGTTCGTCAATCGCGGCGATGCCCGGATCGGCACCCGCGTTTCGGCGGGCAGTGACGGCGCTATTGCCGGAGAGCAAAAGGTTAACGATCTCAAATCGTCAGAGACGTTCCTTCATCCAATCTTCAGGTTTCCTGCCAGCTTACCTCAGTCGTAATCCTTCAAGGATCGAAATCTAACTCACATTCTTGGTGCCGCTTCACGCGCTGCCGCCGGGTCGATGCTCCGCGCACCACGTCGCAGGCGGGCGAGGCGATCCCCGCGCGGTAAAACAGCGCCAGCATGATGCTGCATCTCGTGCGATAATCGCTTTCGCAAATGATTGAGGTCGCCATGAAATCCGTCGTCATCACCGGGGCATCCACCGGCATCGGCTTCGCCTGTTCGAAGCTTCTGCTCGCACGCGGCTTCCGCGTGTTCGGCAGTGTTCGCAAGCCAGCCGATGCGGAGCGGCTGCGCAGCGAGTTCGGCGCCAACTTCACGCCGCTGCTGTTTGACGTCACCGACGAGGTGGCGGTCAAGGCCGCGGCCGTCGAGGTGCGAGCGGCTCTCAATGGCGAGGCATTGGCCGGGCTCGTGAACAACGCCGGCATCGCCGTTGCAGGTCCCGTCACCGAGCTGCCGATCGACCAGTTCCGTCATCAGATGGAGGTCAACGTGATCGGACCCGTGATCGCGACCCAGGCCTTCGCCCCGCTGCTCGGGACCGATCCCGCGATGACGGGACCGCGGGGGCGGATCGTGATGATCAGCTCGGTCGCGGGCCGCAACGGCAATCCGCTGCTGGCGCCGTATTCGACCTCCAAGCATGCGGTCGAGGGCCTGTCGGAGAGCCTGCGCCGCGAACTGATGCTGTTCGGCATCGACGTCATCATCGTCGCGCCCGGCGCGGTGAAGACGCCGATCTGGGCCAAGGCGGAGGAGGTCGACCTCTCGCCGTACCAGAGCTCGCCGTTCTTGCCGGCGCTACAGAAGATTCGCGGCTTCATGCTGAATCTGGCCAAGACCGGCCTGCCGGCCGAAACGATCGCCGGGCGGGTGTACGAGGCGCTCACCTCTCCGGCGCCCAAGGTGCGCTACGAGATCGCGCCCGATGCGCTGCGGCAGTTGATCGTGCGCGCGCTTCCCAAGCGGACGGTCGACCGCATCATCGCCAAGCGGCTCGGTTTGATGCCGGCGACGAAGGCCTGATGCCGGCAGTGACGACGATCGGCAAGACCCAGGCGGAGCTGATCCGCCTGGTCGAGGAGGCGATCCGCGAGCAGCCGGGATGCGAGACCGCGCGCGTGCCGGCCATCCAGGGCATCGACGTGCGCAGCGGCCGCAACTGGGAGATTCCGCACGTCGTCCTCGGCGACAGCCTGATCAGCGACGTCGACCGCGCCGTCATGAGCGTGCAGCGCCGGCTGGGGCGGGAGTTTCACCTGGTTGACGAGCCTGACGCCCTGGAAACGCAACAGCTGCCGCACATCACGTCAGGCGACTCCTGACGCCCCTTGCGGCCACGGGCGTCTTCCGGGCTCATGTCAGCAGGCCCTGGCGCAGCGCCAGCCGCACCAGCTCGATGTCGGTGGCGACGCCGAGCTTGTCCTTGATCAGGGAATGCAGATTGGCGACCGTTTTCGGGCTCAGATGGAGAGCGGTGGCGATCTCCTCCGTGGTCCGTTCCGCCAGCAGCATCTGCATCACCTCGAATTCGCGCGCGGTGAGCACGTCGGCGGCGGCGGTCTCGCCGGAGAGCCGGCTGAGCGCGAGCTCGTGATCGATGTCGGGGCTGATCGCGATGGCGCCGCCGAGCACGTCCATGACGGCGCGCACCAGCGTCTCCGGCGGGCTGCTCTTGGTGACATAGCCGCGGGCGCCGGCGCGGATCGCCTGCACCGCGAATCCCGCATTCTCATGCATCGTGAAGACGAGGATGCGGGCGCTGCGATCCCATTGCCGGATACGCCGGATCGCCTCGATGCCGCCGACCCCCGGCATGCTCAGATCCATGATCACGAGATCGGGTCTGACCTCCTTGAACAGCCGGTAGGCATCTGCGCCGTCCGATGCTTCGGCGACCACGCGCAGCCCCGGCTGCTTCTGCAGCATCGACCGATAGCCCTCGCGAACGACGGCATGGTCGTCGACCAGCATGATGGTGCCGCCCGGGCTCGTCATGCCGCGCACGCGGTTGCCGGCTGCGTCTCCGTGCCCGAGAAGTCGGGCGAGGCCGGGAGAGGAATGACGACACGGAGCTGCGCGCCGCCGTCGGTTGCCGCCTCGAAGCTCATGCGGCCCCCCAGCGACGCGACGCGCTCGCGCATGCCGAGCAGGCCCATGCCGGCTTTGCCGACGGCCTCGCTCGCGGGGCCGTCGTTCTCGACGGTGAGTGCGATCTGGTCCGCCGCTGCGCCGTCGCCGGCGCCATCCTGCAGCGCGAGCTGCAGCAGGACGCGGGTGGCGCCGGCGTGCTTGGCGGCATTGGTGAGCGCCTCCTGGGCGATGCGATAGAGGCTGACGGCGATGGCGTCGGGGACTCGATCGACGCGGCCGGACAGGCCGATCTCGAACCGGGTGCGTCCGCGCTGCCTCCTGTTCCACCCCGCGACCAGGCCTTCGAGGCTCGCGGCCAGGCCGAGCTCGTCGACGTCGGGCGGGCGCAGCCGCACCAGCGTGCCGCGCAGCGTCTCCATCATCCCGGTCGCGGTGCGGGCAATGCTGTCGCATTCGGCGATGAGATCGGGGCAATCCTGCGCGGCGCTCTGGCGGATCGAGGCTGCGAGCGCGCGGATCGCAGCCAGCGACTGCCCGAATTCGTCGTGCAGTTCGCGCGCGAGATGACGGCGCTCGTCGTCCTGCAGCGCAATGAGACGCCGGGTCAATTCGCTGCGCTGGGCCAGCGCCGTCTGCAGGCCTTCAGCGAGCTGGTTGAAGGCGTCGCGGATCGCCGAGAGTTCGGCGAGGTCGAACGGCGGCAGCCGCGCCGACAGATCGTTGGCCGCGATCCGCTCCAGCCCGGCGCGGATCAGCCGTGTCGGGCGCAACGCGCGCGCCAGCGCCGCGTGGGCGAGCACGCACAGCAGCACGAGTGCCGTTCCGAGCACGGGCAGCAGCCGGCTGAGCTCGCGCCAGGCGTCGGCGGTCATCACGCCGGCGTCGATCCACACCACCGCATCGCCGGTCCGGCCGTCGCGGAGCTGCACAGGCCGCGCCGCTTCCCGGCCGGGATCGAACACCCGTCGGTACAGCATCGCGAACATGCGGGGCGGATCGTCCGTCCGGGCTTCGGCGCCGCCGCAGATGCGCTGCACGATCTGGCCGTCGACGCCGCGATAGGCGATGCACAGGCTGGGCCCCATCGCCGCAGCCGCGACCGCATCGAGGTCCGGGAAGCCGGCCGGCGGGCTGTTGACCCAGTGCATCTTGCTCTGCTGCAGTTGCAGCGTTCGGGCCGTGATCTCGGCGATCCGTTCGTTGCGCGCGTGCGCCGACCGGTCGATGTCGAACAGGACATAGGCGGAGATGGCTGCGAAGCAGAGCGCCGCCACCAGCGCTATCCGCAGGGTCAGGCGGTATTTGAGGTCGTAGCGGGCGAAGGTCCACATCTCTCACGCCTTTCGAACGCAGACGATGGCGAGGCCGGCCGCCATCTAACGGCAGAACCGGCGCGGCAGAAAGCGTGTCCGCCGGATCGCCGCGCCGTCGTGAAATTTTCCCGTGCCTGATCGGGACCGGGCCCGGTTCAGCCGTGACGGAGCGCGTCTAGCATTGTGCCGTGCAACACTTCGCCATGGGGCTCTCATGACAAGCTTTCGCTCTTTCAGTCGTCTTGCTCTGGCCGCGCTGATGCTGAGCGCCGGCACCGTCCGCGCCGCCGCCGACGACGATAGCCCGGCCGTGATGGTCGACGATTTCAGCTATCTTGACACCTCCGGCGAGCCGTCCGACCAGACCGCGGTGCATCAGCGGCGGCTGGAGGCCTTCATCGCCGCGCTCAGGCGCGACGTCGCGGCCGACGCGCGCCTGCGCCTCGTCAGTCCCGCCTGCGGCGCCTCATGTCCGGCAGCCGATGCACCGCCTGCGGCCCGGCTGCACATGGCCGCAGACGCCGGCGCCGGCGTCGTGATCACCGGCGGCGTGCAGAAGCTCTCGACCCTGGTGCAATGGGCGCGGGCATCGGCGATCGAAGTCGCGTCCAACCGCGTGCTGTTCGACAAGATCTTCACTTTCCGTGGCGACTCGGACGAGGCCTGGGAGCGCGCCGAGATGTTCGTCTCGCGCCAGGTGCGCGATGCGCTGGCAACGCCGCAGCCGATCCGGCTGGCGCTGCTGCCGTTCGAGCTCGACGATACCAGCGCCGGTGCCGCGCTCGGCGAGACCGAGACCGACCGCAAGGAGCTGCAGGCGGCGACCGATGCGGTGCGGCAGCTCCTGGAGCAGTCCGGACGCTACCGTCTCGTGGACGCTGCCGCCGCGGTGACGCCGGGGCAGCCGTTGCGCGATTGCGAGGCGTGCGAAGCGAACATCGCACGCGGGCTCGGCGCGCAGCAGTCGCTGCTCGGGATCGTGAGGCGGATCGGCCGCACCGAGTACATCATCGGCTTCCGCGTCCGCCAGGCCGACACCGGCGCGCCTGTCGCTGTGGGAGACAGCGGGCTGCGCCTCGGCGCCAATTATTCCTGGGGCCGCGGCGCGGTGCGCCTGGTGCGCGAGCGGCTGCTCGACAATGGCGGCTCCGAACGCTGATCGGCGGCAGCTGCCGTGGCGGCCGCAGGGATTGGAGCGGCGGTCGGGCCGCTCCGTGCCGCGATGCCGGACGATCGGCATTCCGCGCGAGTCCGGCTGTTGTTATTTGTGACGATTTGATTACGTTCGGATGACAGGATAGGGCGTCCCTGATCTGCCGGCATGCGCCGGCGAAGGGCATTCCCGTCCGACCATCGCCGCCGCATGTCGCTGACCCCCAATCACGAACCGATCACGACGCTCGCCGGCGAGAACGCGGCGCGCTCCGCCGTCGTACGGCTGTCGGCGGTCGCCGCCCCGCACGTCGCGGCGCTGGCGCTGATGCTGCACACGGAGAACGATTTCGGCTCGCGGCTCGGCTTCGTGCTGGCCTGGGGCATCCTGAACGGCTTCTGGCTGGTGCTGCTGCGGCGGCCGGCGGTGTCGGGCGCGCTGGCGCTGACCATGGTCGTCGTGCTGGTGCTGCTGTCGCAGCTGAAGCACGCGGTGGTCCAGATGACCGCCAACTTCGTCGACGTGATGATCATCGATCACGACAGCGCGGCGTTCCTGTTCACGATCTTTCCCAACCTGAAGCTCTCGGTCATGGTGGCGGCCGCGGTGGTGCTGCCGCTGATGGGCCTGTTGTGGTGGGTCGATCCCTATCGGATCGCGCGGCTGCCGGCGCTGGCGTGCAAGCTCGCCTGCCTCGCCGCGCTGACGCTCTATTCGCTCAACTGGCGCGACGAGGCCTGGCGCGGCTATTACGACGACGGCTATCTGTCCAAATTCGCGCGCTCCGGCGTCACCGCGGTGTCGGATTTCCTCGCCAATGGCTTCATGGAGTCGGATGCCACGGCGGATCGCCGGCTGGCCGCCGCGATCCCTGACTCCTGCCATCCGGCCGGCCGGCGACCGAACATCGTGCTGATCCACGACGAGTCGAGCTTCGACATCCGTTCGGCCCCCGGCATCAAGGTGCCCGCCGGCTACGGCAGCCATTTCAAGTCCTTCGACGGCAAGGCGCGCCGGTTCATGGCCGAGAGCAATGGCGGGCCGAGCTGGTTCACCGAGTACAACGTGCTGGCCGGCCTGTCGTCGCGCTCGTTCGGCCGCTTCGCCTATTTCGTGACGCGGATCGCCGCCGGCCGCGTCGAGCGCGGGCTGCCGCTCGCGCTGCGCCAATGCGGTTATGACACCGCTTCGATCTATCCCGCCCATGGTGCTTTCATGAGCGCGCGCAGCTTCCAGACCACGATGGGCGTGGAGCGCTTCCTGGATGCGCGGGATCTCAGTGCCAAGGGCGTCGAGCCCGATGGATTTTTCTACGATGCCGCGCTCGACCTGATGCAGCAGCAGAAGTCCAAGCCGCTGTTCATGTTCGTCTATCTCGCCGCCAATCACTTCCCCTGGGAGACGACGTTTCGGCCCGACCTGACGCCGTCCTGGCGCGCGCCGGGCAATCTGCCCGCGATCGACGAATATCTGCGCCGGCAGGCCATGAGCGCCTCGGACTATCAGCGCTTCGTGGCCAGCCTGAAGAAGCGCTTCGGCGACCAGCCGTTCCTGATCGTTCGCTATGGCGACCATCAGCCGGAGTTCTCGCCGCACATCCTCGATCCCGCGCTCGGCGAGGCCGGCATCGGCCGGAAGCTCGAGAGCTATGATCCGCGCTACTACGCAACCTATTACGCTGTTGACGCCGTCAATTTCGAGCCGCGCCAGAGCGCGGTCGTGATGGACACGATCGATGCCGCCTACCTGCCGCTGGTCACCTTGGAGGCGGCCGGCATTCCGCTCGATCCGTCGTTCGCCGAGCAGAAGGACATCATGCTGCGCTGCAAGGGCGTGTTCTATGCCTGCGGCGACGGCGCCGAAGCCCGCCGATTCAACCGCATGCTGATCGACGCCGACCTGATCCGGGGATTGTAGAGCAGGCCCAGGCGGAATCCTGGCCGCTCGCATGAGGCCACCGCACGCCTTGAATCGTCCGATCGCAGGATTGCCCGCGGTGCCGTGCTGGGCTACCCGTTCGCTCGTTCAAATGGGAGGTTCGACATGTCCACATCAGTCAAAGAGATGCTGGCCGCCGCCAATGCCGCGGTTCCGAAGATCACTCCGGCCGAGGCGCAGGCCATGATCGCCAAGGGCAACACGCTCGTGGTCGACGTGCGCGACGCGCCGGAGGTCGAGAAGAGCGGCAAGATCGCGGGCGCGGTGCACGTCTCGCGCGGCATGCTCGAGTTCCGTGCCGATCCGGACTCGCCCTATCACGACAAGAATTTCGCCAAGGACAAGAGCGTGATCCTGTATTGCGCCTCGGGCGGCCGCTCGGCGCTGTCGGGCAAGACGCTGAAGGATCTCGGCTACGACAAGGTGTTCAACGTCGGCGCGTTCAAGGACTGGGCCGAGAATGGCGGCGCGGTCGAGAAGCCGATCGAGCCGGGAATGTGAGATCACGCGCGCTGCGGCGTCCGCATGGCCGCGATTGCAACGAGCGCGGCAGCCAGACCTGACGCCGCGCCGACGCCGAGCGCCCAGCGCGGACCGAAACTGTCGGCCACCCAGCCCACGATCGGAGCGCCAATCGGCGTGCCGCCAAGTGCGACGCCGACGCGCAGCGCCATCACCCGGCCGCGCATGGAGGGCTCGGTCGCGAGCTGCATCAGGCTGTTGGTGGTATTGGTGAACATCAGCGCAGCGACGCCGATGACGACGAGCGCGGCGCCGAACAGCCAGATGGTCGGGGCGAGCGCGGCCAGCGTGCAGCCGATTCCGAACAGGCCGCTGCCTGCGAGCAGCGCGCCAAATCTCGGCCGGTGCTGGCTGGCGTTGAACAGGGCGCCGGCAACCGTGCCGACGGCCATGACCGAAGACAACAGGCCATAGCCGCGCGCATCGCTGTGAAAGACCTTGATCGCCATGGTCGAGACGAAGATCTGGAAGTTGAGCCCGAACGTCCCGATCAGGGCGAGCATGATCAAGGTGGCGCGGAGCTCTGGATGGGACCAGGCATAACGGAAGCCGGCGGTCACGCTCGCCATGACGTTTCCCTTGGCGTGCTGCGCCCGCGGGTTCGGACGCAGATCGGCGACGCGGAGCAGGCTCAACGACGCCAGCACGGCCATGAACGACGCACCGTTGATCAGGAAGGCCCAGCCGGTGCCGAAAGCGGCGATCACCATGCCGGCGATTGCAGGCCCGATCATCCGCGCAGCGTTGAACGACGTCGAGTTGAGCGCGATCGCGTTGGGCAAATCGTCGTTCCCGACCAGCTCGGCGACGAAGGTCTGGCGCACCGGGGCATCGAAGGCTGCCGCGCAGCCGAACAGGAATGCGAACACGTCGACTTGCCAGAGCTGGACGGCGCCGCTCACGGTGAGAAGACCAAGGATGAGCGCGAACGCGCCCATCGTCGCCTGCGTGGCGATCAAGATCCGTCGCTGATTGAAATGGTCGGCCACGTAGCCGGTCAGAGGCAACAGCAGCAGCTGAGGCCCGTACTGCAGCGCCATCACCATGCCGACGGCGGACGCGTTGTGCGACGTGAGCTGGATCAGCACCAGCCAGGTCTGAGCGGTGCGTTGCATCCAGGTGCCGATATTGGAGACGAACGCGCCGGCCGCCCAGATCCGATAGTTGAACTTGTGCAGCGACCGGAACATGCCCGGCGCCTTGCCCGTCATGATCGCTCCCGCAGATCGCCGCCATGGAGCGAGCCGAAATGTCGCGCGAGCATCAGGCCGATGGCGAGTGAGCCGAGGCCGAGGGCCGCGACATCGCTTGTATTCCTCAGTTCGAAATCGCCGACGCGGCAGACAAGCAGATAGCCGACGACAACGTTGAACAGCCCCCAGAGCAAGTTCACCGTCGACGAGGAGAGGCCGCGCCCCGAGGGCTTCGCGAACGGGCTCTGGAATGGCTGACCCATCAGGCCGGCGACGACATGCGGAACGGCGTTGGCCAGGAAGGCGCCGCCGAAGAAATAGGAAACGAGATCAAGCCAGCTCATGTCAGGGGGTCCTCGCGTCGAGTAGTCTGATGATGTCCGCGGACGTGCCGGTCTCGCCCAGTCGCGGAAAGACATTGGTGATGCTGTACTGATGCGCGTCAGGGCGCGTGTCGGTCATGGCGTCGACGGCGAGCGTGACGTTGAAGCCCTGCTCATACGCCTGCCGTGCTGTGGACTCGACACCGGTGCCGGTGGCCACGCCGGCAACGACCACCTGCGTCACCTCGCGCGCCTTCAATCGTGTCTCCAGATCGGTGCTGGCGAAGGCGCCCCAGGTCCGCTTGGTCACCACGATGTCGTGCGGTTGCCGGTTCAGCTCGGGGATGAGATCGGTCCAGTCCGCGGGGAATGGCGTGGTGTGACGTGGCGGCCGCTCGGTCCGCCCCGGCGCGCTGCCGGCGACGTTGACCAGCACGACCGGAAGCCTGAGCTCGCGGAAACGTTCCGCCAAGGCGGAGGCGCGTGCGATGACCTCGCCGATCGGATGCAGCATGGACGCGCCGACGATGCCCTTCTGCAGGTCGACAACGATGAGCGCCGTGTTCGGATCGAGCTGTGTGAGCGCCATCGATCACCTCCTTTTGTATGAGCCGCGTTTGCACGGCGCGCCGTGCGCGACGCCTCAATCATCGACCAGCCGTCTGAGCAGCGTGATGGCTGAACCGAGCTGTTGCTGCTCCGCCGCCGAGAGCCGCGCCGCGATGGTGCGCGACAGCCAGTCCTGCCGTGCGGCGCGTCCTTCGTCGATCCAGACGCGGCACGCCTCCGTCAGCGAAAGGATGGTCTGCCGGCCGTCGCCCGGATCCGGCAACCCGCGCACCAAGCCGGCGCTTTCCAGCGCCGCGATGATCGGCCCCATGGATTGCGGCCGCATGCCCTCGATCCGCGCGAGGTTCGATGCCGTCGCGGGCCCGTCTTTCTCGAGGCGAAGCAGCACCGACACCTGAGACGGCGGCAGATCGCCCGCGTCAGCCTGTTCGCGCAGTCGGCGCTTCAGCTTCCCGGCGATCGCCCGCAGCTCGCCAGCCAAGGCATGGGCATCGGACGGGGGGACTTTCCGGGGCGGCTGTCGGCTCATGCGGCAACGCTAGGACGGACGAATTATAAAGTCAATCTGATAAGTTTAGCTGAAGATATGGGCGCGATCCCGCGTCGCTGAAGAGCCTCGAAAGGCGACGGTCTAGTTCCGGATCTTCTCCCACAGCCAGCGCGCCACCGCCTGCGGCGAGGACTCCGCGTCGCTGCCCGAGGCGCGCAGATTCGCCTGCTGCATCGTCGTGATGTCGATGCGGCCGAGCAGCGGCCGCAGCGCATCCTGCAGCGCGCGGTCATCAGTGCGCTGCGGCGACAGCAGCAGGATCGCGTCATAGGGCGGGATCGCGTGCTTGGGATCGTCGAGCACGACGAGATCGTATTTGGCGATCAGGCCGTCGCTGGTGTAGCCGGCGATGACGTCGATCTCGCCGGAGGCCACCGCCGCATACATGAAGTCCGGTTGCATCTGGCGCTGGGCGCGGAAGGCGAGCCCATAGGCGTCGCGCAGCCCGGCCCATTCGGGGCGTGAGAAGAATTCGTAGTCGCCGGCGATCGACATGGTCGAGGTGTGACGCGCCAGATCTTCGATCGAGCGGACGCCGAGCGCCTCGGCCTTCTTGCGCGGCATCACCAGCGCGTAGGCGTTCTCGAAGCCGAGTTCGCCGAGCAGGGTTACCTTGTCCTTGGCGAGATCCTGCTTCAGGGCTGCAAGCAGCGCCTCGCGCGGCAACTGCTCCTTGTGGTGGAACTGATTGGCCCACAGGGTGCCGGAATAATCGACATAAGCGTCGATGTCGCGGTTCTTCAGCGCCTCATAGATCACGCTGGAGCCGAGGCCGGCACGGGAGGTGGACGAGAGTCCCGCCGCCTGCAGCCGCTCGCTGATCAGCGCCGACAGCACATATTGCTCGGTGAAGGTCTTGGCGCCGATCACGTAGCGCGGTGCGCTGACGCCGAGCGACGGCACGAGGCTCGCGCCGACCATCAGCGCGATGGCCGCCGTGCCCAGGCCGACACGGACGCGGCTGCGCGCGCGCAAGCCATGCTCGATCAGGGCCAGCAACTGGTCGACCGCGAGCGCCAGCACTGCGGCGGCAGCGCAGCCGAACACGACCAGAACCCAATTCTGGGTCTGCAATCCGGCAAAGATGTAGTTGCCGAGCGAGGTCTGGCCGATCGGCGTCGACAAGGTCGCGGTGCCGATCACCCACACGGCTGCGGTGCGGATTCCGGCCATGATGACGGGCAGCGCCAGCGGCAGCTCGACCATCGTCAGCGCCTGGCGCTCGGTCATGCCGACACCCTTGGCTGCCTCGATCAGGCTGGCATCGACGCCGTTCAGACCGGTGATCGTGTTGCGCAGCACCGGCAGCATCGAATACAGCGCGAGCGCCAGCACCGCCGGCAGGAAGCCGAACGCCGAGAACGACAGCCCGAACCAGCGCAGCGTCACGGCGGCGAGCGCCAGCAGCAGCGGATAGAACAGCGCCAGCAACGCCAGCCCCGGCACGGTCTGCACCACGCTGGCAAATCCGAGCAGCAGGTTGCGCAAGGCGGGGCGGTTGCGCGCCAGCAGCGCCAGGGGAAAGCTGAAGGCGAGGCCGAGTGCCAGCGCCGCGATGCTGACGCGCAGATGGCTGCCGAGATAATCGGCGAGATGCGACAGCGCCTCGGCGAAACGCGGGTCTGACAGCGCGCTCATGCCGTGCCGCTCCCGGGCAGCAACGCCGCCAGCCGCGCGGCCTGCCGGCGCGGCGTCGTCATCAGCTCCGCGACATAAGGTTCTTGGCTCGTCGCGACCGCGGCCGGCGGGCCGGCCTCGACCAGGCGTCCCCCGCGCATCACGGCAATGCGGTCGGCCAGCAGCAGCGCCTCGGTGATGTCGTGCGTGATCATGATCGTGGTCAGCGCGAGCTTGTCGTGCAGCGCGCGGTAGTCGCCGCCGAGCGCATCGCGCGTCAGCGGATCGAGCGCGCCGAACGGCTCGTCCATCAGCACGATGTGCGGTGCTGCGGCGAGCGCACGCGCCACGCCGACACGCTGGCGCTGGCCGCCGGAGAGCTCGTGCGGCAGGCGGTCGCGATGCTCCGTGCGGTCGAGCTGCACGAGGTCGAGCAGCTCGTCGACCCGCGTCGCGATCTCCCCCGGCGGCGTCCCCAGCAGCCTGGGGGTGATGCCGATATTGGCGGCGATCGTCATGTGCGGAAACAGCGCGCCATTCTGGAACACGGTGCCGATGCGGCGGCGCAGGCCGACAGGATCGATGCGGCTGATGTCCTCGCCGGCGATCCGGATCGTGCCGCCGTCCGGCTCGATCAGCCGGTTGGTGAGCCGCAGCAGCGTGGTCTTGCCCGAGCCGGAGCCGCCGACGATCGCCAGGAACTCGCCCTCGGCGATCTCGAGCGAGACATCATCGACCGCGACCACGGCGCCAGCGGGGGTGGGGAAGCACTTGCGGACGTTGGCGTAGGTGATGAGGGGCGGGGGCTGCATGCGGCCTTTCGGCGATCTCGAAGCTCGTGCGCTGCCCACCCTCCGGGGGGAGGGTCAGAAGCTGCGCCAGATAGCACCTAGCACGTCCGGCCCTTGCGTTGAACTTCGCCGCGCAAGCGGCTAAGCCGTCCCGGCCATTCTGGGGAGGAACTGTACATTATGCAGGCAGGCACTGCCGCGGTCTCGCTGGAGCGAACGACGGTCGCATTTCGTCTCGCCGGTGGGCGCACCTATACTGCCGTCGAGACGGCGGATCTGAGCGTCGCCGACGGCGAGTTCGTCGCCATCGTCGGGCCGACCGGATGCGGAAAATCCACCCTCCTCAACGTCGCGGCAGGGTTGCTGAAGCCGGCCGCTGGACGCGTGCGGATCTTCGGCCAGCCGCTGGTCGGCCTCAATCGCGACGCCGGCTACCTGTTCCAGGCCGATTCGCTGTTCCCGTGGAAGACGGCGCTGGACAACGTCGCGATCGGGCTAGAGGTCGCGGGCACCGCGCGCGCCGAGGCCGTGGCGAAGGCACAGCAATGGCTGACCTCGGTCGGCCTCGGCGCGTTCGGCAACCGCTATCCGCACATGCTGTCGGGCGGCCAGCGCAAGCGTGTCGGGCTCGCCCAGGTGTTGATCCGCAATCCGCGCATCATTCTGATGGACGAGCCGTTCGGGCCGCTCGATGCGCAGACGCGGCAGATCATGGGCAATCTGCTGCTCGATCTGTGGAATGCCGACCGCAAGGCGGTGCTGTTCGTCACCCATGATCTGGAGGAGGCGATCGCGCTCGCCGACCGCGTCGTCATCATGTCGGCGGGGCCGGCCTCGCGCATCATCGGCGACTGGCGCGTCACGCTGCCGCGCCCGCGCGACATCTTCGAGGTGCGCATGAAACACGAGTTCCACGAGCTGCACCGCGAGATCTGGCAGACGCTCAAGGCCGAGGTCGAGAAGACCTACAAGCAGGCGGAGACGGTGTGATGTCGCGCCTCGGTCTGCTCGCACTCCAGCTGCTCGTCGCCATCATCGCGCTCGCGCTGTGGCAGCTGCTCGCTACGGTGCCGGTGTTCGGGCGCATCTGGCTGCCACCGTTCTTCTTCTCCAACCCGGTCGATGTCTTTGACCAGGTGATCAAGTGGTTCGCGACCGGCGCGATCTGGAAGCACCTTGCGATCACGTTGTGGGAATCGATCCTGGCGTTCGCGATCGGCTCGCTCGGTGGCGTCCTGGTCGGCTTCTGGTTCGCGCGCAAACCCCTGGTCGCTGCCGTGTTCGATCCCTACGTCAAGATGGCCAACGCGCTGCCGCGCGTGGTGCTGGCGCCGATCTTCACGCTGTGGCTGGGCCTGGGCATCTGGTCCAAGGTCGCACTCGGCGTCACGCTGGTGTTCTTCATCGTGTTCTTCAACGTCTATCAGGGCGTGAAGGAGGTCTCGACCGTGGTGCGCGACAATGCCCGCATGCTCGGCATGAGCGAGCGGCAGCTGATGCGCCATGTCTATTGGCCGTCGGCGCTGTCCTGGATGTTCTCCTCGCTGCACACCTCGGTCGGCTTTGCGGTGGTCGGCGCCGTCGTCGGCGAATATCTCGGCTCCGCGGCCGGGCTCGGCTATCTGATCCAGCAGGCCGAAGGCGTGTTCGACGTCGCCGGCGTGTTCGCCGGCATGTTCGTGCTGTCGGCGTTCGTCATCCTGATCGACATCTGCGTCACCCTGGTTGAACGGCGGCTCTTGGTATGGCGGCCGGATGCGGCGGATGGACGATGATGGGCGCGGTGTCGCCACAGCCACCGCTGTCGTCCCCGCGAACGCGGGGACCCATACCCACTGGGCGTGGTTCGTGGCACGCGGAACGACCAGTTTGTTCCAACCGCGACATCACGCGGTATGGGTCCCTGCGTTCGCAGGGACGACAGCGAGTGTGTGGCGGCCTTCTCATTCACGGCATACGCGCCTAATCTGATCGACGACATGAACGGAGGAAACAAATGAACAAGATGTTGGGCCGGGTCACCGGCGCGCTGCTCGCGCTGACGCTGAGCACCGGTCTGGCCACGGCCGCGAGCAAGGTCACGATCGCAATCGGCGGCGGCGCCTGCCTGTGCTATCTGCCGACGGTGCTGGCCAAGCAGCTCGGCGAGTATGAGAAGGCCGGGCTCGAGGTCGAGCTGGTCGACCTCAAGGGCGGCTCGGATGCACTGAGGGCCGTGCTCGGCGGCAGCGCCGACGTCGTCTCCGGCTATTTCGACCACTGCGTCAATCTCGCCGCCAAGAAGCAGGAGATGCAGTCCTTCGTCGTGTATGACCGCTATCCCGGCCTCGTGCTGGTGGTGGCGCCGTCGCACAACAAGGAGATCAACTCGGTCAAGGATCTCGCCGGCAAGAAGGTCGGCGTCAGCGCGCCGGGCTCCTCGACCGACTTCTTCCTGAAGTATATGTTGAAGAAGAACGGCGTCGATCCCACGGCGACCGCGGTGATCGGCGTCGGTCTCGGCGCCACGGCCGTGGCCGCGATGGAGCAGGGCCAGATCGATGCCGCCGTGATGCTCGATCCCTCGGTGACGGTGCTGCAGGGCAATCATGCGGATTTGAAAATCCTCAGCGACACCCGCACCCAGCACGACACGCTCGAGGTGTTCAGCGGCGAATATCCGGGCGGCGCGCTGTACTCGACCTCGGCCTGGATCGCGGGCCACGAGAAGGAGACGCAGGCGCTGACCAACGCCATCGTTGGGACGCTGGCCTGGATCCATGCGCATACGCCGGAAGAGATCATGGCGAAGATGCCGGAGGAACTGGTCGGCAAGGACAAGGCGCTCTACCTCGCCGCGCTGAAGAACACGATCCCGATGTATTCGCAGACCGGCAAGATGGATCCGAAGGGCGCGGATGCCGTGCTCGCCGTGTTCTCGACCGGCTCGCCCGAGGTCGCCAAGGCCAATGTCGACGTCAGCAAGACCTTCACCAACAAGTTCGTCGAGCAGGTCAAGGGCACGACCGGCACGGGCACGAAATAGGGGATGACCGACGTCGTCATCCACCGCGTCACCACGCTCGACCTCACGGTCGAGCCGTGGGACTGGCCGTTTTCAGTGCAGCGCCGCGCCGAGATCGACGCGCATTTCGCCGACAAGCAGCGCGAGAAGCCGGCGTTGTGGAACGGCCGCATCCTGCTCGGGCGCGACGCTGCGTTCCTGGAGGGACGGATGTCGGCGCGCTATTTCGAGACCGACTTTGCGAGCCTGCTGGCGTGGCGCGACTGGGGTTATCCCGACCGCGCGGTGTTCAACGGCTTCGGTATGGGCGCCTTGCGCACGGCCGACGGCGCCTTCGTGCTTGGCGAGATGGGCGCGCATACGGCCAATGCCGGGCGCCTGTATTTTCCGGCCGGCACGCCCGATCTCGCCGACGTGGCCGATGGCATGCTCGATCTTGCCGCCAATGTGGCACGCGAGGTCGAGGAGGAGACGGGCCTCACGCCGGCGGACTATCGTGCGTCGGCGCATTGGGACTGCGTCGTGACCGGCGCCTCGATCGCGCTGATGCGGGTGCTCGACGCGCCCGAAACGGGCGTCGTCCTGCAACGCCGCATCGAGGCCAATCTGGCGGCCCAGGCCGAGCCGGAACTCTCGGCGATCCAGTTGGTTCGGAGCAGGGGCGATCTGACTGCGGCGATGCCGCGGTTCGTCACCGCCTTCCTCGAAACCCAGTTCAGCGACCAAGAGCCATCCTCATGAGCAAGACGACGGTCCGCACGCTTGCCGACGAGCTCGAGCCTTTCATCTCGCCGTTCAGGGTCGAGGGCGGGCACAAGTTTCATCTCAAGTCGTACAAGACCAATGCCAAGGGCGGCCTCGACAAGGAGAAGGGCGAGGCGCTCATCGCCGACAACCGCAAGCGGCTCTCCGACTTCCAGGAGAAGCTCTATGCGCAGGACCGCTGGTCGGTGCTGGTGCTGCTGCAAGGCATGGATGCCTCGGGCAAGGACAGCGCCATCAAGAGCATCTTCGAAGGCGTCAATCCGCAGGGCTGCGAGGTGACCTCGTTCAAGCAGCCGACGTCGAAGGAACTCGACCACGACTTCATGTGGCGCAGCGCGATCGCGCTGCCCGAGCGCGGCCGCATCGGCATCTTCAACCGCTCCTACTACGAGGAATGCCTGGTCACGCGCGTGCATCCGGACATCCTCAAGGCGGAGAAGCTGCCACCGAGGCTCGTCACCAAGCACATCTGGCGGGAGCGCTTCGAGGACATCTCCGCCTTCGAGCGCTACCTCACGCGCAACGGCACTGTGATCCTGAAGTTCTTTCTCAACATCTCCAAGGAGGAGCAGCGCCAGCGCTTCCTCGACCGCCTGGAGGAGCCGGCGAAGAACTGGAAGTTCTCGATGGGCGACGTCACCGAGCGTGCGCGCTGGCCCCGCTACCAGGCGGTCTACCAGGACATCGTGCGCCACACCTCGACGCCGTTTGCGCCGTGGTACGTCGTGCCCGCCGACCACAAATGGTTCGCCCGCGTCGTGATCGGCTCGACCATCGTCGCCGCGCTCGAAAGCCTTGACCTGCATTTCCCGCGCGTCGACCCGGGCTCGCGCGAGGAGTTCAAGGCGGTGCGCAAGGCGCTGGAGCAGGAAGCCACGGGCGGCAAGAAGAGCCGCAAGTGAGGTGAGGGCGCGCCCTCCCGAGCAATGGTTCTCGCTACGACACCAAACCCGGAGCGCGATCCTTCCACTCGTCATTCCGGGGCATTCGCTCAGATCAAAATGGCAACGCCATTTTGATCTGAGCGAATGAGCCCGGAATCCATAACCACAGGCGGGTATTGGTGAGCGAGGTCGCTGTTGCTGGCACCTCCCGCCTCAAAGGCAGTCGTGGTTATGGATTCCGGGCTCGCGCTTCCGCCTCCGCTCTTCGAGCTACGGCGGAAGCACGCCCCGGAATGACGGGGATAGACCGGCGCTCATATTCGTGACGCACGGACCTCGTCTGAACGGGTCGCGAATTTGTTCCCAATCTTCCAGCCTCACGCCGCGCCCGCCTGCCGCCTGTCGGTAGCGTCCACCGCGAGGAACTGCCGCGCGAAATCGGCCGCCGGCATCGGCCTGCCGAAATGATAGCCCTGGCCGTGCTCGCAGCCGAGCCGGAGCAGGAAGTCGGCCGTGGCCTGGTTCTCGATGCCTTCCGCGATCACCGACAGCCCGAGCTGCTTGCTGAGGCTCACGGTCGAGCCGACGATCGCGGCATCGTCGGCCTGCGTCAGCACATCGCGGACGAAGGAACGGTCGATCTTGAGGCCGTCGAGCGGAAACTTCTTCAGGTAGCTCAGGCTCGCATAGCCGGTGCCGAAATCATCGAAGACGAGGCTGACGCCGAGCGCCTGCAGCCGGTTGAATGTCTGCAGCACGCCGGGCTCGTCGTGCAGCAGGATGTCCTCGGTGACCTCGAGCTCGAGCAGGCCCGGCGACAGGCCCGTCGCCGTGAGCAGCTTGCCGACGAAGGCCGCGAGGTCGCCCGACTGGAACTGTGACGGCGACAGGTTGACGCCGACGCGGATGTCGTGGCCGTCGAGTTGCCATTCCCGTGCCTGCCGGCAGGCGGTCGTCATGACCCAGGTCGCGACCGCTTCGGACAGCGGCGAGGTGTTGACGACAGGAATGAAATCGCCGGGGGGCACCAGGCCGCGGCTCGGATGGCGCCATCGGATCAGGGCTTCGGCGCCGATCACGCGGCCGCTCAACAGGTCCACTTGCGGCTGGTAGAACAGCTCGAATTCCTTGCGCTCGACGGCGAGCGCGAGCTCGGCCTCCAGGGTCAGCCGCTGCTCGAGCTCGTGGCGGATCGCGGTCTCGAAGATCACGTGGCTGCCCCGCCGGTCCGTCTTCACGCGACAGAAGGCGAGGTGGGCGTTGCTGAGCAGTTCGTCCGCAGTCTGTCCGCCTTCGGGATGGACCGCGACGCCGAGGCTGACCTTGACGCGCTGCTGCCGCGCGCCGGTTTCCAGCGGTGCGTCGAACAGGCGCGAAAGCTGCTCGGCAAGCTCGGTCACGGTGCTGCCGATGGCGGAGCAGGGAAGGGCTATGGCGAACTCGTCTCCGCTGAGCCGGGCGACGCAGCCCATGCTGCCGATCTGAGCCCGCAGCCGTTCGGCCGCCGCGCAAAGGACGCGGTCGCCATAGGCGTGTCCGAGCATGTCGTTGATGTGCTGGAAGCCGTCGAGGCCGATGACCAGCAGCGCGACATGGTCGGAGGCGGCATCAGCCGCCGCGATCATGGCGGCGAGCTCGATCTGCAGCGTATTGCGATTGATCAGTGCGGTCAGCGTGTCGTGTTCGGCGAGGTAACGGATGCGCTCGGCCTCGCGCTTGCGCACCGAGATGTCGCGCAGGATCACGCCATATTGCAGGCCGTCGGCGCCGTGCCAGGCGGAGAAGCTCGCCTCGACCGGAAACACCTCGCCATCCCTCCGGCGGCCTTCGAACTCGACGGTCGCGCCGCCGGGCAGCAATGTCGCCGGCAATGCGGCCTCCTGCTGCGGAAACAGATCGTCGGTTCCGACGCCGTCGGCATGCAGGCGCGCGAAGGGCTGGCCGATGATCTCGTCCACCCCGTAGCCGAAGATCGCGACCGCGCCCGGATTCCAGACGGTGATCCGCTTGTCCTGGTCGGTGCACACCAGCCCGTCGCCGATCGACATTGCGATCCGCTCGAAGCGGCTCTCGGCGACGTGCCGCAGCAGGCCACGGAAGTCGATTTCGTCGAGCGCCGTCGCCGTGAGATAGGCGACGAGCGCGATCTGCAGCAGCGAGGTGTCGAGCACCAGGGCATAGCGGTCGTGCAGCACCAGCGCGATCGCCTCGATGCTGATGCTCAGAAACGCGATCAACAGGCCGCGCCGTGCCGCAGAGAGATGCTGCCAGCTCGCCAGCATGATCGCGACGATCAGCAGCAGGCCGGCCACCGTGACCGCGGTCGTGGTCGTGAGCAAGGTGCGATGCTGAATGATTGTTTCAGCCGCCAGCGCTTGCACCACGACGCCGGGCAGAACCCGGCCATTCGGCACGCTGTAATAGTCGCCGAGCTCGATGGCGGTTGCGCCGACGATCACCCGCTTGTCCTTGAGTTGGGCCAGCGCCGCATCGTTGCCGCGGAGTACGTCGACATACGACACCCTCGGCAGCGACGATGGATCTATGCCGTGGTCGACCAGGAACGAGCTGTCCTTGACCGCATCGCTGCCGGCGAGGAACGTTCCCATCGACTGCAGGAATGTTTTCTCATGGTCGTTCTCGCAGAATTCGCCGAAGGCGTAGCTTCTGACGCGGCCGTCCCGTGCCACCTCGATGTTCACGAAGGCCGACCATGCCAGCCGTTCGAATTGCGGCAACGGCCGGTTCACGTGAATGGCCGTTCCCTTTCCCGCGGCGTCCAGCTGCTTGAAGACCGGCAGCACGACCGAGCCCTTGGCATTCTGCAGCGCGTTCAGGAAGGCCTGATCGGAGGCCGCATCTGACGGCGTGCTGAAATCGACGTCGAGGGCGACGTCGCGGACGCCGGCCCGCTGCAGCTGTTCCAGCAGGCGTGCATGATATGTCCGCGGCCACGGCCAGACGCCGATGGCCTCGATCGAGCGCGGGTCGATGGCGACGACCGCGATCTCCCCGCTGGCGGGGCGCGCATCCAGCCGAAAGCGCAGATCGACCAGCGCATGGCTGAGCAGCTCGTAGGAGCCGGATACGCCGACCGTCAGCAGTGCGACGACGACCAGAATATGCGGCATGAACCGCCTGAACATGCCCTCTCCCGAATGTTCGCGTGCCAGGCTTCCGTCCGCGCTCGCGATCCCAAACTCACCTTGCCTCCGACTGCAGGACCATCAGCTGCCCCGCAGGTCTCCGCTCGCCGCATGACGAAGCGCGACGCGCGGCGCCACGCTCGAAGATGGTCCCATCAATTCTTGTTGTGGCCGTAAGCGTAGGCGTTGCCGTTGCCGTGGCCGCTATTGCCATGGCCGCTATTGCCGTTGCCGTTGCCGTTGCCGTTGTTGCCGCTGTTTCCGTTGCCATGGCCGCTGTTGCCGCTACCGCCGTTGCTGTTGCCGCCGTTGCCGCCGTTACCGTTATTGCCGCTGTTGCCGCCACCGCTGCTCTTGCCGCCGCTGCTGCCATTTCCACTGTCGCCGCCGCTATTGACCGTGGCGAGGCTGGTGGTGGCCGATGCGGTCGGCGAACCGATTGCGGCGGTGACCGCGGCCGCGACCGAGGGATCTCCCGACGTGCCGTTGCTCGTCGCCGCGTTGCTCGGCGTGTTGCCGTTGCCGCTTCTCGCCTCACTCCAGGCGGTGCTGCGTCCGGTGCCGCCGGACGCTGCGTGGGCGCCATGGGCGAGACCGCGCGTCGCCTTCTGGATGTTCAGATTGACCTCGCCGATCGAGGTCGAGATCCGCACGACGTTCGGCTTCGCTCCGGCGGAGGTCGTGGCGGAGTGCTGCTGAGGGGACGCTGACGCCGCCGTGCGGGGCGCGGCGCCAATGGCATTGAGCGCGTGGATCACGCTGCCCTTGGTTTCGCGTGGCGCATGCAATCCGTCCCGGGGCACCGGAACCCGATCGATGGTCGGGGTGCGCGGACGGCCCTGCTCGATCGGGCTGAACGTGCCTGCGCCGGACAGGCTGAGGCCGGACCCGCCATTGGCGAACGTGGTGGCGGCCTGGCCGGGCAGGACCTGGGCGATCTGCCCGGTCTTGAAGTCGGACACCTGCACCTGGCCACGGCTGACCTCGACCTTGGTGCTGCGGCCGCTGATCGTGACGCTGAACTGCGTGCCTTTCACAACGGCAGCGAGGTAAGGCGTCTCGACCTCGAAATGCTGAACGTTGCGCTTCTCGACATCGAGCAGAATCGAGCCGGCGCGCTGCAGGATCGTCGTCGCCATGCCGTCCTTGGCAGCAGTCGGCAGGCCGACTTCCGAGTTCGGCGCGACCACGATGGTCTCGGCGCCGCGCGTCAGTCGCACGCGCCCGTTCGGACCGGTGCGGATCGTGTCGCCCGGCTTCAGCGCATCTTCCTGCCCAAGCGACACGCGTTCAGCGCCCTGGCTTGCGACCCAGACATCGCCGGACGATTTGCTCACCAGCCACGGCTCGCCGTCGGCGGCGAATGCGGCGGGCGTGGCGCCGAGAACACACGCGGCGATCAGTGCCGGCAACAGGAAACGCTTGGATGACATGGTGCTGCTCGCGTCGGTTTGGCCGATCGCGAAACTAATCGAAATGTTTCAAGAGACCCTTAGGAGTTGCGGCCGCGTTTTCTTCACGCATTTACGCTTCATTGACCTTAACAAATTAAGAACGAAGCATGCGTGCTTCTTGTGTCGAGGGAACTGGGAGGACTGCGGGCCGGCGCGACAGGGCGACCGCACCGCACGCGTTGCCGCGGCTGAATGGGACCGTTGTCGCCGTCAGCCTCTGCTTGTCCGCATTCCTGTTCGCAGCCACGGCCCATGCGCAGCAGGTCAGCCAGCCCGGCTTCGATCCGCGGCAGACCGAGAAATATTTCGACGATCAGCAGTCCCGCTCGTCACAGCCGGCCCCCCCGCCGCCGCGTGCGCCGCACTTCGCGGCCCAGGAGGGTGGTGGCGACCGTAAGCCTTTGTTTACCATGCGCGGTGTCACGCTGACGGGAGCTACGGCACTGCCCGCCGAGCAGCTCGCAGCCAGCTATCAGCCTTATCTCGGCAAGCCGGTCTCGCAGGCCGATCTCGCTTCCATCGCAACCGCGATCAGCGATCAGTATCGCGCCGCCGGCTTTCATCTCAGCCGCGCGATCGTCCCGCCGCAGGACATCAGCAACGGACGAGTGCGGATCCAGATCATCGAGGGCAGCGTCACCGAGGTGAGCCTGAAGGGGGCCGGCGCGGAAGAGTTCGGTATCCGGCCGCTGCTCGGCCCCGTGCTCGCCGAGCAGCCGTCGCGCTTCGCGACGCTGGAGCGGCAGCTGCTGCTGATCAACAGCCGCGGCGGCGTTCGCCTCGTCGATTCCTCGCTCGAGGAGATCGGCGGCACGACCGGCCGCTTCCGCCTGGTGATCGAGCTGCAGACCTGGCACGTCTACGGCTTCGCCGGGATCGATAATCTGGGATCGTCGACCGTCGGCCCGTGGCAGAGCTATGCCACGGCCGCCTTCAACTCGTATCTGCTGCCCGGCGACACGCTCACGGCTAACATGTCGACCACGCCGGGCGATCCGCGCCAGCTCGCCTTCGGGCGGCTGTCCTATGATGTGCCGGTCGGCACCGATGGGGTCCATGTCGGCGCCTCGGCGCTGTACAGCGAGGTGCGGCCCGGCGACGTGAGGCGACTGTTCAACGACAGCACCGTGACCGAGACGTTCGAGCTGCGCGGCGGCCTCGCGCCGATCCAGTCGCAGCGGGCCTCGCTCAACCTGGCGCTGGCGGCGGCCTTCAGCGACGTCACCGAGCGCGACCTGTTCGGCATCTGGTATCGCGATCACATCCGGACACTGACCTTCACCGCCGACTATCGCTGGAAGGATGATGCCGGCGGCGACAGCTATCTGACGGTCGCCTACAAGCAGGGGCTGAGCGTGTTCGGCGCGACGCCGACCGATGATCCCCTGGCATCACGCGCCGGCGCGTCGCCGAGCTTCTCGGTGTTCAACGGCTGGTTCACCCGCTATCAGACCTTGCCGGAGGCGTGGTCGCTGAAGCTCGCGGCCGCCGGCCAGGTCGCCTCGGGTCCGCTGTACAATTCACAGCAGTTCTATCTCGGCGGCCTTGCCTATGGCCGCGGCTATGGCAGCGCCGAGATCAGCGGCGACAATGGCGTCGCGGGCACGTTCGAGGTCCGCTTCGAGCAGAAGCCGGACTGGACCTACCTGAAGAGCTATCAGCTCTATGGTTTCTTCGATGCCGGGCTCGCCTGGAACGACGGCTTCCGGCCGTCCGACGGCGTGGCGTTGACCTCGGCGGGGGCGGGCGTGCGCTTCACCTTCCCGAACGACTGGCGCGCCGATCTCGGCGTCGCCGTCCCGCTCGGCTACCGCGCGCCCGACAATTCGACGCGCAGCGCACGTCTGCTGCTGTCGCTGTCCAGCACATTGAAGCTGTGCCCGCAGCGCGGGCAGGGGCCGTGCATCTAAGTAATTGCGGGATTGGTGCGGCAGCAGAGGTCCACTTCTCCCATTGGGAGAGGTCGGATTGCATCGTCAGATGCGATCAACAATGCGTTAATCGTGACTACCCGTCTCGTGTGTGAACGCCGCGCCCCGAGTCTAAATTGCGATATGAACGACAAGTCAAGACAGGCAAACGCGAAATTCCGCAGCGGTTACGCTGCGCCACCATCCTAGAGACAGGCAAACGATGAGGATTTCTACCGATGCTGTAATCGACGAAATAGGGCAAGCCTTTCCCGCAAGCCGGCAAAGTCGATTCCTCCCATTGGTCAATAGTGCCCAAGGCGATGAACCACTGCGGGTCATAGCAGCATTCGACGATAAGGATGACTGGACAAAGCTCGCGCCTGAATGGCTGGACATGGTACCAAGCGGGCTTGGATCAGCTTTGAGCTTTCTGTCCGATCAAGCCATTTGCTTCTACATCCCAGCTTACATTGTTGCGGATATGACGACCTCTTTGCAGATGGTCGATCCAACTTTCACGCTCACTTGCGGCTTTGACCGAAGATCACACAATAAGCGGATCAGGCCACAAAGCGAGGAGACTTGGACCGAATATTGTCGCAACCGTTGGAGCCGGCTAACTCACGCGCAGGCTGTCGCGATAGTTCATTATCTTGAATGGCGCGTACTGCGAGATCGGCGAGACCTCGTCTATATCGTCGATAGCAGCATCGTCGAGGCGCTGGGAACATATTGGTATGATCGAGCGGCGACGTCTCAAGAGCGCTGAATTCTTCTGCTACGCCAAAAGCGGCCTTCCGACGGTCCGACGGCTCACTTCCGGTTGAGCCCCAGCAGCCGACATCACCCGGGGGGCGACCGGAAGGTCCGAGATGGGCCGATTCCGTTGAAAAAGTCGGCAGTAGTTTCGTCGTGAGCGCGCGCTGTTCCGAGGGCCCGTTGGCTTGGTGGGGTTCACGCGGGCGTCGGTGCGGGCATCGGGATCAGCTTTGCCATCTTACGAAGATTCTGAGCGGCTGCAGCGAGGATGAACTCGTCGCGTGCGCCGTTCGGCCCTCTTAGTCGCAGTCGATCGAGCTTGAGAATGCGCTTGAGATGCGCGAACAGCATCTCGATCTTCTTCCGGAGCCGGCGTGAAGTGCGGCCTTCCCATGAGCTTGCGATCTCGCGTGCCATGTCGCGAGCGCCCTCGTAGATCGAGCGTGGCACTTTCCGGGCCGGCGTGTTGGGGCAACACCTGCTTCTTAGAGAGCATGCTTGACAATCGTGTTTGCTCGCACGGTAGAGGACCGTCGTATCGTTGTTCACCGGCGTCCCTGTAGTGGTGAGGGTTTTGCCAGCGGGGCAGCGATAGACGTCCCCGGCATGGTCATAGGTGAAATGCTCGCGCGAGAAGGTCCCGTCAGTGCGGGCCGACTTGTCGAAGACGGTCACGTGCGGCTCGATCCCGTGCTCGTAGACCAGCCACCCAAGCATCTCAGCTGAGCCATAGGCGCTGTCGCCGAGAAGCCGGCTTGGATAAAGATCGAACCTTTCGAGTGAACGCTCAATCATGCGCTTGGCCGCCAAAACTTCTGCCTGACGGATCGCCGTGGTCGCCTCGACATCGACGATGATCGCGTTCTCGACGTCGACCAGATAGTTCGTCGAGTAGGCGAAGAAGGCTTGGCCGCCGTGCGCTCCCGTCCAGCGCGCCGCCGGGTCGGAGGGCGACACAAATTTGGGCGTGACCTCCGTCGCGGCACCGAACGCGGCATCGTCAAGAACCGCAAGATACTCGTCGATCGCTCGGCCCGCGGCCTCCGGCGGAAGCCCCTTATCGCCTTCGATTCCCTTCTGCCGATTGGCATCCGCCTTGATCAGGCTCGCGTCGACTGCGAACCCTTCGCCGCCGACCAGCCGCTCCCGGATGCAGCGGCGCAAGACAGTCTCGAACACGCGACGGAAGAGATCGCTCTCACGGAAGCGGCCGTGCCTGTTCTTCGAGAACGTCGAGTGATCGGGGACAGCTCCATCCAGACCCAGCCGGCAGAACCAGCGGTATGCCAGATTAAGGTGGACTTCATCACAGAGGCGCCGTTCCGATCGTATGCCGAAGCAATAGCCGATCAGGAGCATCCTGATCATCAGCTCCGGATCGATCGAGGGCCGCCCGATGTTGTTGTAGAACGGTGCTATCTCCCGTCGCAGGTCCTCGAAGTCGACGAACCTGTCGATCGACCGCAGGAGGTGGTCGACTGGGATGTGCCTTTCCAGCGAGAACTCATAGAACAACGCAGCCTGTTCGACTTGCCGATGCCCCATCATGACCTTCAGTCCTACCAACTAGACAGACTGAATCACCGATATCCCTGCGTCGCAACTGCCAACTTTTTCAACGGAATCGGCCACGAAGGGACATCCTGAAACGAACGGCGGCCTCCAACTCGAAATGGTTGACATTAGCCAACATAGTTTTTTGGCCTTTGATCGAAATCAACACAATTGGGCTGGAACGGATCAAAGAGCCAAGGAGTGCCAAAAGTGCTTATTCTATTTGGCACGAAAGGCCGCCGCCATGAAGTTCGAAGAGAAGCCGCCGTTCGACCCTACAATCTTTCTATCGAAAGTAGATGGCGGACGAACCAAAGCTAACTATCAAGAGCACGAAATCATCTATGCTCAGGGCGATCCTGCTGATTCTGTTTTCTACATTCAGGAAGGTAAGGTGAAGAGTACGGTGCTCTCCACGCAAGGGAAGGAAGCCGTGATCGCGCTTCAAGGAACCGGCGACTTCTTCGGCGAAGGATGCCTGACTGGACAATCGCTGCGTCTGTCCACTGCCATAGCCATGACCAAGTGCGTGCTCGTAAGAATCACAAAGACAGACATCACCCGCGTGATCCACGAAGAACCAGCGTTTGCCGAGCTGTTTATCGCCCACCTTTTGGCTCGGAACGTCCGAGTGGAGGAGGATTTGGTTGATCAATTGTTCAATTCCAGCGAAAAGCGCTTGGCACGAATCCTTCTGCTTCTGGCAAAATTTGGCCAAGGGGAGCAGGCGCAGCCCGTCATCGCGAATATCAGCCAAGAGACACTCGCGGAAATGATTGGCACGACGCGATCTCGCGTCAGTTTCTTCATGAATAAATTCCGAAAATTGGGTCTTATCAATTACAATGGTCAAATTGAGGTCCACCCTTCTCTACTGAATCTCGTTCTAGATGAGAAACAGGAAATCCGACCCTCAACCAAGTAGCTCTGCTGATCGCATTTGATTTCCGCTCCGAATGGTGCTCTCGCTGCGGACGGTTGATTCTGCGGCAGGCTGGCGCCTCGAACGCCTCTCACCGAGCCGCACTACGGGACTCGGTGACCCAAACGAAAGAGGCCGCCAACTCAGCGGCCTCACGTTGGTGAGCGTAATTCGCCTCTGAGCCATCCCGCGTTTCTCTTGCATTTCATTGGATCGACTTCGGCTACCCGCTGATGAACATGATCGCACGCAGGACACCCAAATGTCTGGATCTCAAAGCCAGATGAGGCGCCGGCGGTAGTTCGCGCGAGCATAGCTGTCTTCCGGCAGCGAGGGCATTTTGTCGGTCGATAGGTGAACATGATGCACGCCTTTACTAGGCGGGAGCACTACAGAACTCTCAGTCACCGATCGATGCCGTCATGGGGGCGGTGATGCCGCGACTGTGGAACCTTCGTCGTTCCCGTGCTGTTTCATTTTGCTCATTATCGAAAACTTAACGAATCAGGAAGCTCCCAGATTCAACCCAGGACACCGGGACGGCAAATACGGACACCACCCTCCTGCCCATGAGTGGGTCGAGAACAACTCCTGAATCTGGGCATTGCGCTCACTCCGAAGTCCATAGTGGGTCAAAAGCGGCCTATCGGTCCCTGAACTGCTTACTCGGTCGAGGTCCGGAAGCCGACATTGCGCGCGCAGATCATAAGCCGCCGCGCCGATGAGGTTGGCATCTCGACTGCGGCGCCCCAAGATAGCTGCCGACTTGTTGCAATGCGCGAGCTGGTGGAGTCGGGCGAAGCAGGCTGCGCGCTCCACCAGTCTGATTTTCGGCTGACAGCACTGCAACGCAGTCTGCCCGTGCGACCGATCAAAATCTCTGTGCTGAGGTACTAGGCCCCTCACCCGGCGCTACGCGCCGACCTCTCCCGACGGGTGAGGTGAAACGAGACCGCGGCTGGCGCTCGGGTCGATCAAGTGCATCAGATCTAGACCGGCTTGCCATGGCCGTGGAACAGCCGGCCCTTCTCGGTGATCAGCACGATGACCAGCGCGCTGGCGGTACAGGCCAGGAAGCCGGTTGCGAACGGCAGCGGCGTGCCGTCAAACGCCTGACCCACCGCCGCGCCGGCGGCCATGCCGAGCAGGGTCGTGATCGACCCGTACAGTGAGGACGCCGTGCCGGCATTGGCGCGCTGCGGCTCCATCGCCAGTGCCGTGAAGTTCGCGAACATCAGTCCGAACGAGAACATCATCCCGGCCGACAGGGTCATGAACAGCCACAGCGGCAGCATGTCGAGCCGCGCCGCGGTGAAGCTGACGAGCGCAATCACGACGCATCCGATCAGCGCGCCATGCGAGATGACGCGCATGCCGAGCCGGCCGACCAGCCGGGCGTTGAGGAACCCGGCCACTGCGATGGTTACCGCGATCGCTGCGAACGCCAGCGGGAAATAGTGTCCCAGATGATAGACGCCGGTGAACAGCTGCTGCGACGACAGCACATAGGCGAGCACGGCGCCGAAGATGCCGCTGGCGGCCAGCGCGTAGCCAAGTGTCTGGCGGTTGGTCAGCGTGGCGTGGAAGGCGGTGCTGATCGCGGCGACCGAGAACGGCTTGCGCTCGTTTTCGGGCAGCGTCTCGGGCAGCCGCACCGCGGTCCACAGCAGCGCGACGATGCCATAGATCGTCAGCACGACGAAGATGCCGCGCCATTGCGTCAGCAGCATCACGGCCTGGCCGAATGCGGGCGCGATCACGGGAATGGCGATGAACACCATCATCGCGAGCGAGACCACGCTCGCCATGCGGCGGCCGGCATAGCAGTCGCGCACGATCGAGGTCGCGATCACGCGCGTCGCGGCGGTGCCGAGCCCTTCCAGCGCGCGCGCCAGCAGCAGCAGCTCGAACGACGGCGCGGCGATCGCAAGCAGGCTGGCGACCGCATACACCACCATGCCGCCGATCAGGACCCGGCGGCGGCCGAAGCTGTCCGACAACGGGCCGATCGCGAACTGGCCGAGGCCGAAGCCGATGACGAAGGCCGACAGCACCGTCTGCAGCCGGTTGGCGACGTCGATATGGAACGAGGCGCCGATGTTCGGCAGCGCCGGCAGCATCATGTCCATCGCCAGCGGATTCAGCGCCATGATGGCCGCGATCACGATGACGAATTCCGTGAAGCCCATCGGCCGGTGGCGGACGATCTCGATGGTGTCGGCACTGGTATCAGCCAAGGCGGGGCCTTCCGTGAGGTCTGTAACGCGGGGAGAATGATGCTGACGATAAGTATCGGACTTGCTGCGCCGCACAAGGGGCGTTTCGGAATGGCTGGTCACCGGCGAAGAGCCCACCGCTGGCGCAATTGTGACTGCGCGTGGCCTGGTGAAAATTGCGCCGCTCCGGCCGCGATGGTAACGCCCGTGTGATCGATTGGCGGATCAGCAGCGGATGAAGACCTACAAGATCGTCGTCTATGTCCCCGCAGCGGATGGTGAGGCCGTGCGCCACGCGATGGGCGAGGCCGGCGCCGGGCGTATCGGCAAGTACGGTGACTGCTCGTTTACCGTAACAGGCATGGGCCGGTTTCGCCCGCTCGCCGGGGCCAATCCCACGATCGGCGCGGTCGGCCGGCTCGAGACCGTCGAGGAGGAGCGCATCGAGACCGTCTGCGCCGGGGATAGGCTCGAGGCCGTGATCAAGGCGATCCGCGCCGCGCATCCTTATGAGGAGCCGGCGATCGACGTCTATCCGATCGAGGTGGTTGATTAGCATGCGGGAGCTTCGTTTCACGTCGCGCGGCGTTCGCGCGGTCTTGGTCGCAGCGCTGCTGGCGCTGTCGGCCCATGCGGCATTTGCCGAGGACACCGCGCCGGCCGACCAGATCTCGGCGTTCCGGCTCAAGAATGGCGAGGGCCGCGTGACGCGCGACACTACGCTCGATCGCATCGCGGCGGAGCAGGCGCGCGCGATGGCCGAGAAGGACGATCTCAGCCACGAGGTGCTCGGACCGTTCACGCGCCGCGTCGCGCCCTCCCAGGCCGGCCGCGCCGCCGAGAACATTGCCTATGGCTATGACAATTTCGACAAGACGCTCGGGCAGTGGATCAACTCGCCGGGCCATCGCAAGAACCTGCTGCTGCACCAGGCGACCAAGGTCGGCATCGCCAGCGCCAGGACCGCCAGCGGCAAGCGCGTCTATTGGGCGATGGTGATTGCGGGCGACTACGAGACGGACAAGCCCAAAGGCAAGAGCAAGGGCAAGGCCGTGGTCGCGCAGACTGCATCCAAAGCGGGGAGCAAGAGCGAGGCCAAGCCGGCGACGCGCTGGGGCGCCAAGCCACCGGCATCCTCGTCCAAGGACTGCCATCTCAGCATCAAGGTGATCGGCCTCTGCATCTGAGAGCCGCACGTCGCGTCTCAGCGCGGCTGCTTTTTCAGGTGCAGATAGCAGGGATCGAATTCGCCGATCGCGCGGAGCCGCGGCCAGTTGTGAACCATCAGCGTGCCGCTGCGGAAATCGACGGCGCGACTGGCACGCAGCTCGACCAGTGTACGGTTGATGGTTGCGATCGCCATGCCCAGGGCCTCGCCGAGCTGGATCAGGCTGACCGGCAGTTGCAACTGGTCGTCCCGTACGAGGCCAAGTGAGCGCGCGCGGTAGAACAGCTCGCAGAACAGATGCGCCATGCGCGCCGGCTTGCCGCGCGCGCTGTTGTTGGTGATTGCCTCACGGAAGATCGCCGCGTCGATCAGGGTCTCGCGCCAGATCGCGAAGCCGAGCGCCGGGCGCCGGCTCATCGCCCGGATCAGCTCCTTGTGCGACACGCTGGCCACGGTGGCCGGTCCGATCGCGCAGACCGAATGATCCATGCGGTCGAGGAACAGCGCCTGGGCATCCGGCCAGTCGCCCGGCATGTGGAACGAGAGATATTGCCGTGCGCCGCTCGGCAGCAGGTGATAGCGCGCCACCCACCCGGACAGCACCACGGCGGATTTGTCCGGCTCGTCGCCCTGGCGGATCAGGTCCTCATGATCGGATAGCTCGCGCGGTGCGAGGCCGAGCGTCCTGATCTCGGCGAGGTCGTCGCTCGCGAGCCGCGAATGTTCCTTGAGCTTGGTGATGACGGTCCGGTTCGCCTCCATCGCAATCGTATCCGTCGTCCTCATGCGTATCAAATGAGACGACGCGGCCGGCAGTTCCGAACTACAATTGGACGCTGGAGATGCGGGTGGTTGCCGGGCGCCGCTTCGGGAGAACAGTCGTGCCCCACATTGCGTTCCTCGATCTGGTCCGGCGATTGTTCGTCGGTGCTGATACCGCTGGCGGGCGCCGCGAGGTTCCGGCTGCCGGCCGCTCCGGCCCGCCCGTGCATCCGATGTCGGATCGGGAGCTGTCGCGCGCGATCCGCGAGCTCCGGACCCATCGATCGTCCGAGACGGCGCCGGACGGGCTCGCACGGCGTCCGCCGCATGGCGGGCGCAACCCCTCGTGACTAGACCGATCGCGCCGGTGCGGCGTCAGGCTCCAGCAGGAACAGCACCAGCCGCACCAGCTCGTCCTCGAGCTCGCGTGCCTCGACCAGCCGCGACTCGCGCATCACGGCGGCCCGGATCGGGCCGAGTGCTGATCGGATCAGGATGAAGCGGCGCGCCGGCGGCATTGCCTCGCCATCGAGGCCAACCGCGGCGATCAGGCCCTCGGTCATCCGTTCGACCACGTCGTGCAGCGCCTTCTGCAATTCGGCGTCGTTGCCGAACAGCACGAGCAAATAGCGCCGCACACGGTGGCGGCCGGCGAAGGGCGCAAAGCCCTGGCGCACCGCGGCGCGCACGATCGCCTCGCGGCCGCGCCCGCGATGCGCTTCCAAGGCCTCCGCGAACTGCGCCTCCTGGCGGGCGAATTCGCGCAGCGCCAACGCGCGCAGCAGCGAGGTCTTGTCCTTGAAGTAGCTGTAGAGCGTGCCGATCGAGAAGCCTGAGCGCTCGGCGATGGCGTTGGTGCTGAGGCCCTTGCCGCCGCCGCTCTGCAGAAGTTGAGCAGTCGCCTCGAAGATCACGTCCAGCGTCTGGCGCGTGCGCCTCTGCACCGGGTTTTTGCGAAGAATCTCAGGAGCTTCCTGCATCGATCGGCTCTCGGTTCGCAGTTCTGGAAATCGAGTAGGCATTCCCGGAATCCCGGGCTAATTCATAGCCCGCAGCGGGAAGCCGGTGATTTGTCGACGAGTTCACGGCTGAACCTGCTTGCACCCGACTGAACCTCATTTGAACGAAGGACTGATTGCCATGCTGCGCGTCGTATTCCCGTTTGTCACATTCATCGCCGTCTCCCTGTGTCTTCTGTCGCAGAGCGCTCTCGCCGGCAACCGCGCCGCCGCCGAGTCCTGCGCCGCCAAGCTGGCGCCGGTGGCCAGGCAGATCTACGACGTGTCGGCGCCTGCGATCGGTCCGGACAGCGTCGTCAAGGACGTGATCGTCGAGCGTGTCAGGCCGCTGGTGATGGCCGGCAAGTTCGATCGCGACACCGCGCGCACCAATGCCACGCCCGCCGGCGAGTGCCTGGTGCTGCTCAAATAGGTCGGCTGACGCGGCGGCCGGTTAAACGCGCGCGGCCGGACATGAGGTCGCACCCGGGGGTCGTCCGCGCGCTCTGACCGGCTTCCGGCGTTTCCGCTCGTGGAAGGCCGGCTTGGCAAGCCCGTCCGACTCGCGCATCAATAGGTGATGCTGGACATTCTCACCCGCCATTGGGTCGCCGCCGCAGGCTTCATGGCCGCGGCGCTGCTAGTCCTGGTGCCGCTGCTCGCGGCCGGGTGGCCGTGGCCGCTGCTGCTGATCTTCCTGCATTCGCCGGGCTACATGATCCACCAGGTCGAGGAGCACACCGGCGACCGCTTCCGCAGCTTCGTCAACGACGTGATGTTCGGCGGTCGCGAGGCGCTGACCACGACCGACGTGCTCTGGGTCAATTGCGGCGCGGTCTGGGGCATCGATCTCATCGCGCTCTACGTCGCCTGGCTGGCCGGTCCCGCCTGGGCGCTGGTCGCGCCCTATCTGATGCTGGTCAACGCCATCGGCCATATCGGCCCGGCGCTGCGCTTTCGCGGCTACAATCCGGGTCTCGTCACCGGCGTCATCCTGTTCATTCCGCTTGGAATGCTGACGGTCCTCAGCATCCCGGCGACCGCGGCCCAGCATGCTCTGGGTTTCGGCGTGTCGCTGCTGCTGCACGTCATCATCGCCGCCAATGCGATCCGCCGCGCGGCGCACGCCGGCGCGGCGGCGTGACCCGCCCGCCTGCGTGGGGGCGTCATTCGCCCGGAACGAGCTGGATGGACGGGGCCTGCCGCGGACGGCGCAGGCGTCTGCGGGAGACATAGAGCAGCACGCCGGTGACGGCGAACAGCGGCATCAGCGCGCCCGCCATCATGAAGACGATCTGGCCGGGCAGGCCCAGAATGCTGCCGCGGTGGATGTCCAGGATGCGAGCCAGCGCCCGCTCGCCCGGCGTCTTGTCCGCGTAGCGTTCGGCCGCCAGCAGCCGGCCGCTCACGCCGTCGACGCGAAATTCGTCGCGCGCGCCGTCATTGGCGTCGTGCAGCCACGATCGCACGCGCACGGCCGTGCCGGCGCCGGCCGGCAGGGTGAGCTGAACGGTGGAGAAGCGATCGCCGGCTTCGCGCAGCACGGTGGCCCACACCAGATCGAGCGCCACGGGCTGCGGCTCCGGCCTGGATTCCGACCGGCCGTCGCGCGGCGCCTTCGGCGATGACATCTGCATGGGCGGCGAAGCCGGTGCGAGCAGCCAGGTGAGACCGTCCTTGTACCAGCCATAGGAATAGGACAGGCCGGTCAGCGCCATCACCAGATAGACCGGCAGCAGCCATGTGCCGATGACGGTGTGGAGCGAGCGGTGCAGGCCGCGCCCGCTCAATCCAAGCTGCGGCTTCAGCCACAGGGCGGCGCTGCCGGCCCGCCGCGGCCAGCGCAGCACCAGGCCTGTGATCAGCAGCACGACGAGCCCGAGCACGGCGGCGCCGGTGATCTGCCGGCCGGCGCCGTTGCCGTCGCCGGGCAGCAGCAGCCAGCGATGCAGCCGTCGTACGGTCGCGAAGAATGCTTCGCCGCGGGGGGTGCCGAGCACGTGGCCGTCACGCGGATCGACGAACACCGAGGACGGTCGTGCGCCATCCTCGCCACGCGCGAAGCGGATGCGCACCGCCGCCGACGGATCGCGCGACAACGTGATCGCGGCCACCTTGCCGCCGTCCGGATCGGCCTGCAGCCGCGCGACGAGCTCGCCCGGCGCAAGCGGCGCCACCGCACCCGGCGGCACGTGCGCCAGCGAGGCGTTGAGACCGGCCTGGATCTCGTCCTCGAAGCTCATGATCGCGCCGGTGATGCCCATCATGGCGAGGACCAGCGCCGCGGCGAGGCCCGCGACGGAGTGGATCTGCAGCAGGAGGGGCTTGATCGGGAATTTACTCATGAGCGATGCGACCCTGACGTGGAACGGATGATGCCGATCTCTGCGCCGCCATCGCGCCGCGCAGACATGCCCTGGCGGAACGCCATGCTAGAACTTCACCGTGGCCGACAACGACACGCGCCTGGAATCGCCGACGGCGACGTTCAGCGCGCTGTTGGCCGAGGGGTAGTAGACGTTGTCGAACAGGTTCTTGACGTTGAGCTGATAGACCACCGGCAGGTTCTGATGCTTGGTCTCGTAGGTCGCGAACAGGTCGGCGACTACATAGGACGGCAGCACGAAGCTGTTGGCGGCGTCGCCGGCGCGGTCGCCGACATAGCGCGCGCCGCCGCCCAGACGAAGTTTGCCGGGCAGGGCGGTGCCGAAGTCGTAGACCAGATAGAGCGAAGCGGTGTTGAGCGCGACGTTCTGCAGCCGCTTGCCGGCATAGACGGGGTCCTCGGTGACCCGGGCATCGGTGTAGCCGTAGCTGCCGATCATGCTCCAGCTCTCGGAGAGTTTGCCGGTGACGTCGACCTCGGCGCCGCGCGAGCGCACCTTGCCGGCGGTGGTGTATTCGACCACGTTGCTGGCGTTGGTCTGCGACACCAGCACGTTGCGCTTGTCGATGTCGTAGACGGCGACCGTGCCGGACAGCCGCTTGTCGAGATCGAACTTGAAGCCGGTCTCCCAGGAGGTGCCTTCCTCCGGCGCGATGTTGGAGCCGAGCACGACGCCGCCGGTGAGCGGGGCGATGGTCGAGTTCGGCTTCAGGGATTGCGTGTAGCTCGCATAGAGCGAGAGCTGATCGTTGAGCTTGAGAATGGCGCCGCCGAGCGGCAGCACCTTGTCGGCGGCGACATTCGTGTTGGTCGTGAACGGACGCCCGCGCCCGGCGATCTGCTCATAATCCATGTAGCGCACGCCGCCGACCAGCGCGAGCCTGTCGGTGAGATGCAGCGTGTCCTGCAGGAACAGCGAGTAGGTGCCGAGCTTGTCGGTCTGGTCGCTGTCACCAGGCGAGATCGTCGTGCCCGGCTGCAGCAGTCCGTAGGTCGGATTGTAGACGTTGAACGGCGTCGAGACTGTCTGGCGGATCAGGTCCTGGCGGTAGATCGTGCGATATTGCGCATCGCCGCCGAACATCACCTCGTTGCGCAGGCCGCCGATCCAGAAGCCGCCCTGCAGATAGGACGTGCCATAGCTGACGCGGCTGAGCGAGCCCCAGGTGCCGTCATTGCTGCGCGTCTCCGCGCCGGTGGTCGGTTTGATGGCGGTGATGCGCAGCTGATTGGCGTTGGAGGTCTCGGTGTTGTAGCTGTAGGCCGCGTTGAGCTTCCAGTCCTCGTTGAGCCTCTGCTCGATCGAGGCCTGGACCAGGTCGGACTGCCCCCACGTGTTGTTGTAGGGCTCGTCCAGCCGCCGCGTGGCCGGAATCGCCAGCGGTGCGCCGTTGACGAAGGCGGTGCCGCGATCGAACGGGTTGATGAACTCGCGGTGCTCGTAGTTGAGCTGCACCGTCGTCGTATCGCCGTACCAGGCGAGCGACGGCGCCACCAGCATCTCGCGGTGGCGGCCGAAATTGCGCCAGTAGTCCTCGCTGACGCCATAGCCGATGAAGCGATAGGCGAGGCCGTTGTCGCCGATCGGACCGGTGACGTCGAGCGTACCGTCGGCGCCGGTCTTGTCGTTGGCATAGGCCGAGCCGAGCAGCGTGACCGAGCCGTGCTGATAGAGCTCGGGGCGCCGGCCGATCGTGTTGACGATGCCGCCGGGATCCATGATGCCATAGAGCAGCGAGGCCGGTCCCTTCAGCACCTCGACGCTCTCGACGGCGGCCGTGAGGCCGCGCGACTGCACCAGCGGCATGCCGTTGCGCATGATCGAGCCGTCGCGGTTGTCGCCGAAGCCGCGCCGCATCACGGCGTCCTGGGTGCCGGCGAGCGTGTTGCCCTGGGTGACGCCGCTGATGTTGGCGAGCGCGTCGTCGAGATTGCGTGGCAGCTGGTCCTTCATCACCTGCTCGGGCACGACGTTGACCGATTGCGCGGTATTGAGCGGCGAGGCACCGGTCCGCAGGGTCGTCGCGCTCGGCATGGCGCGGTAGTTGAGCTTGGCTGCGTTCAGCACCGCGGCCTCCGCCGCTGCGCGTTCCGCGCGCGTCGGCAGCGTCGCGGTCTGAACGCGTCGTGGTGCTGGCCGCGCCTGTGCACGGCGCTGCTGCGCGGCGGCGGCGCTCGGAAGCTTGCGCTTTGCAGCCGGCGCATCCACCGTCACCGGTGGCAGCGTCGCCTGGGCATGCACGGGAGTTGGGGAGCAGAGCAGGTCGGCGGTCAAGGCACCCACAACGGCAAGGGCGCCATACATGCCGGTTCGATCGCAGCGAGGATCGCGCCGGCCTTCACACTTCGTCATCGTTCACTTCACTTCCACGTCGAGTCGTTCAGGCGTCGCCCTGAACGGCATTCGATCTATCAACGCGCCGGATCGAAGGACATGGTGGGTGGTGTTGAATTGCTCTAAGCACCGCGGAGTTTACGCGCCGAGGGGTTGTTCCAAGCCGCGCAGAAATGCGGCGCGATGGTGCATTCACCGATTTTCCAGCAGCGTCGGCACAGCCTGCGACAATCTGTGCAGAATGATGCGCATGGGTGCCATGCGCGCGTCCATGGCAACCGCCCTTCACGGGAATCGCGGCGAAGGCCGCCAGTCCCGGTTTTCGGAACGGTCGGGACTACGAACGGCGAACGTCATCGCTTGGGATTGATCGTGCCCGAATGCGGGCTCGGTCGAGATGGACATGATGGCTCGCGGCGAGAGCTCAGTTGAAAGCTTCGCCTTCGATCGTCAGCTCCTGGCCGTAGCGAACCCTGGTCTTGAGCGTCACCTTGCTGCCGGCGAAAGTGAGCGCCCATTTGCGCTGGTCGTCCTGGCCCGGGGTCTGAAGGTCGACGAGCAATGTCCGCGCGTCGGTCCAGGCGCCTTTGACCATCGGCGTTCCCGGCTCGGTGGCACTGCCGCGGCGATAACGGCCATCCATCCCGATCGGGCTCTCGCGCCGTATAAGCTCGCCCAGCCTGTCGAACCGATAAGCCTCCCACACCAGCTGCAGCTCGGTGCCGGCATAGGTCAAGCCCAGCGATTTCAGGCCGATCGGGTTGCGCTGGAAATTGTAGACCTTGCCGGCGATGCTCGCCGCGGTCTCCGGCGCTGCGCCGGCGCGCTCCTCCTTCTCGGCGGCGACATCGGCAATGGCGCGCGCGAGGCTGGCCGCTGCGTCCGGCGAGCGCGGCAGCGCGTCGGCGGATTGGACGGCGCTTGCGACCGTCTCGGCGACCTTGCGGAAGCCGCAGAAGTCGCGCGCGGTCGTCACCGCGACGATATCCTGCTGCGGCATCACCATGATCATCTGGCAGTGATAGCCGACCGACATGAAGACATGGCGCTCCGGCAGCGCCCAGAACAGGTTGGCATAGCGCAGGCCCGGCTCGAAGCGCGCGCGCATGTCGACCGTGGCGTGATTGACAGTCTCGATCCAGTCCGGCGGCACAACCTGTTGATCGCCCCATCGGCCGCCACGCAGATAGAGATAGCCGATCCGCGCCATGTCGCGCGGCTTCAGCGAAAGCCCGAAGCCGCCGGCGGTGATGCCCTGCGGATCGCGCTGCCAGAAGGGTGGGGCAATGCCGAGCGGACCGAACAGCTTGTCGTTGGCATAGTCGGAGGCCGGTTTTCCGGTCAGCTTGGTGATGATGGCGGACAACAGATGCGTTCCGCCGCTGCTGTAGTAGAATGCTTCGCCCGGGGCCAGCGCCATCGGACGGTCGAGCACGTACTGAACCCAGTTGGTGCTGCGGCCGAGATCGATCAGCGACTGCTCGTGGCCGCCATCGAGCCCTTCGTCCCAGTCGAGCCCGCTCGTCATGTTGAGGAGGTGGCGGACCGTGATCGCCTTCTTGCGGTCGTCGAGATTCTCGATCTTGCGGTCACGGAAGAAATCCACGACCGGGTGGTCGAGGCTGTCGAGCACGCCGTCGCGGAGCAGCAGCGCGATCAGCGTGCCGATGACGGCCTTGGTGGTCGACTTGACGACGTGCGGACGGTCGCTGGCATAAGGCGCGTAGGACGCATCCAGCACGATCCGTCCGTGACGCACGACCAGGACGCTGTCGAAGCTTCTCGTCTTGCCATAGGCGATCAGCTTCACGAGTGCCGCCGAATCCATCCCTTCGTCCTCGGGGGCGGCAGTCGGCCAGTCGGCTTGCGGAAAGCCGGCTCGGCCCGCGTCCTCGGCGATGGCGTGGTTGGTGAACAGGCCGGCGAACAGCAGGGTGGTGGCAAACCAGACGCTGGTCCTGACTCCGGACATGTCACACTCCCCTCGATGAACGATGCGCGGCGCGGACGACACGCTATCGGGGAGCGTCGATCAATCAAAGATTGCGTGATGATCGATGCCCGCCCGCAAAAGCGGCGTTTTGCGGGAGCGATCTTTGCGCAGCGCCGATTTGTGAACAGCTGCTTAACTCCCGATCCGCCGCTACTCGATCAGAGCCTGGTAGACGAGATTGCGCAGCAGCGAGCGATAGGCTGGCGTCGTGGGCCAACGGAGCATCCACGACTGAGCGTCTATTGATGATGTTATGTTGTCGCCGGCGTTTGTCTCATGTTCGGCGTGGTCCCGGACAAGCGCTCAACGCGCGCGCCGATCCGGGATTCATAACCCTAGGAGCCTTGCCGCCGCAGTCGCATCGATCGCCGTTGACTGCTACGGATTGTAGCGCTACGATGGACGATAGGCACCGGTTGAGCCCATCGGCACACGTCATTGCGCGTCGCCGAGCATGGTCCGCCGGGCGCGCGGTCACGAAGGCCACGACGGGAGCTTTGCGGGATGTTGCGCCGTATCCTCTGGGTGATCATCTGCATTCCGCCGGCGCTGTTCGCCATCGGCACCGGAGCAGCTTTGTCCTGGCCGGTGACACGCCATATCGTCTCGGCCTGGTGGTATCTCCCCGATCGGTTGCCGGCGCTCTCGGACAACGGCCTCGTGCACTACGAGCCAGGTGCGGAAGACTATGCGCGAGACGTCGCGACGCTGTTGCCGGCCGCCCTCGCGCGGGTCGAAGCCACGCATGGTCGGCCTTTCGCGCATCCTGTAACTCTCGGCGTCTATGACAGCATGGACGCCTATGTCGCAGCCAACGGCACAGGCTCGACGGCTCCCGTTGGCACCGCGATCTTCGGCCGGGTGAATCTTTCTCCCAAGCTATCGTGGCCGCAGCACCGGCGGCTGCCGGCCATCCTCACCCACGAGCTTTCGCATGCGCACATCGAGGGATGGATCGGCAACCGATACGTCCTGCTGCCAAACTGGTTCAAGGAGGGGCTGGCGGTCATGGTGTCCGGAGGCGGAGGCGCCGAACTGGTCGGCGCAGACGAGGCCTGGGCCGCCATCCAGGACGGTGGGCAGATCGCCATCGACGATGCTGGCAGCCTGCTCAGCTGGGAGATCCGCTTCGCCACGGCGCCTGCCAGGCAGGATCCGTCCTGGTACCCCGTCGTGCTCGCGTATCGCCAGGCCGGCATGTTCGTGACCTATCTTCGCGCATCGGATGAGGCGGCGTTCGACCGCATGATGAACGCAATCCTGGACGGTCGCGCATTCGCGGATGCGGTGACCGTTGCCTACCATGATGACGTTCGGTCGCTCTGGCTGCGGTTCGTCGAGTCGAGCCCTCATCGAAAGGCTGAGCTCGGGTCGCAACCGAATCTCCCGCCCTGATCTTTCGCATGTCGGTCGGCTCACGAATCCGAGGGCCGGCGGGTCGACTGGCCGGTCCGTCCACGTTTGCGCCGCGGCAAACTGCGTGCCGATCTCGGGCAGACTCCCGCCAGGCGTCCGAGGATCGACCCGCTGACGAGACCGTGTCTTGCGCCGGCACTCTCATCTCATATGTTATCGAACGGCAGTGGTTGGAGCCGTCTCATGCTTCCGCTGATCTTGGCTGCACTCCTCTATCTCAGTTTCCTGTGCGCATGCGGCTACTACACGGCGGACTACGCCGGGCAGAGGGGGCGTTCCAAGCTGGCCTGGTTCATCTGGGGCGCCTTGTTCTATCCTCTGCCATACATCGCCTTGGCGCTAATGCCTCGGCTGCGCGAGGAGACGAGGGTCTAAGTCCGTCGCCGCGGCGTTGAGCGCGGCCTTTGACGGACATGCAGATCGAAGGACATGCAGATGTCTTCAGCCGCTTTCCGGATGGCGCTGATTCTGGCCGGCCTGGCGCTGTTCGCAACGAACTTCGCCGTCTTCCCAGGCGGCCGGATGACGGGCTTGGCGAAAGGCCTGGCCCTGTCGGTATCGCTTGCCGTCTTGGCGGCTTTGCTGATCACGGCGGTTCGCAGCTTCGGTCCCTGATAGAGCGCCTTATCTCCGTCGCGCCTGCCTTACGTTGGCGGTCTTCGGTCGCGGCCTTGCTGATCACGGCGGCTCGCACCTTCGGTCCGTGACGGAGCCGCCGCCTTTGTCTTAAATTGAAGCTGGCTCTGAGGCTGAATCGTCAATCACGAAGCCGGAAACAGCGGTCGCGGGAGCTGCAGTCCTAGCCCGCTTTGACGTCCTGCGTGACGTCCTCGACATGATGGAGGATAAAGGCGAGGCGCCCCTGATCGTCGTGGAGAGGCGTGTTGATGGGCTGCCAGTGCCGCTCCACGAACACGCCGTCCGCATCGCGGATGTCGTAGCGCTGGACCGCCATCGCGTGGGGGCGCCCGGTCTGCACCACCGTTCGCAGCGAGGCATAGAGATTGTTGACGCCGTCGGCGAGACGGTCGTCGGGGTTGTCCGGAAACACGTCGAACAGCGATTTGCCCGCGATCGCTTGGCGATCCGTAAATGTCGCGGCGGCGTAGGCCGCATTGATGTCGGCGATGTACAGCCCCGGGCCTGGATCGATCAGCATGTAGGGGTGATGCGAGGCATCGAACCCCTGCTGGAAATGCCGCTTGATCGCGACCGCATCGGCAACCGGCCGCCGGTGCGGCTCCGGCAGCGAGGAGTCGGCACCCAAGTCCGTGGCTTCGAGCAAGGCAAGCTCGCGCCTGGTGCTCGCAAGCAGGACCCGGAGCGTGCGCAACAGAGCAGCGTCTTTCGATTCGGCCAAAAGTCTTTCGAAGTGGGCGACATTCTGTTCGCAGATGAACCGTTTCATCATTCCGGATGCTCTGAGCGCGTTCCTTGTACGGGAGACCGGTCTAGCGGGACGCAGCTTCGATGTCATGTGTGGTGCCGACGTGGCGCCGAATGCCGCACCGTTCGGTGCAGACTGCGCGGCCAATCCGGTCTGAGCCTCTCTCGCAGATGGGCGAACCGGCCTCATCTCAAGTCGGCCGATCTGCAGCGCCGAGCTTGTGATCTCATCGTCGCTGGCGATCCGTAGGCGCCCCGACAGACGGTCAGGGCCGTCCCGATGGATGGCGACACCCTGGTGTTACCTCGCGCGGCGGACGACGTGACGTTCTCGCGGCTACTGGACTACGTTGCCTTCGACCGTCACATCTTTGCCGTATCGTCCCCGGGTCTTCATCGTCAGCTTGTCGCCGGCGAAGGTGAGGAGCCAACTTCGTTCTTCGCCTTGGCCGATGAACTGCACGTCGATCGCGAATGTCGTGGCGTCGATCCAGCTGCCTTTCATGCCGCGATAGGCGAAGGGTTGCCAGGGGCGGCTCTGGGCGGTCTTGCGGAAGATGCCGTCCAGGCCGATCGGGCTTTGCAGGTGCAGAATGCCATTCTCCGAGCCCCGCTCCGGGATGTCCCATGCAACATGAGGATCGGCGTCCAGATAAAGCGTGATCGCCCTGATGCCGACCGGGCTGGGCGGGAAAGTGTAGGTCTTGCCTGAGATGGCTGCCGCGATTTCCGGCACCGCGCCGACCGGGCTCGGAACCTCCGTTGTCGCGTCCTTGACGGCCGTTGCGAGATTCGCCGCGGCTTCCGGCGCGGCGGGCAGGGCACTGTCGGATTTGACGGCTGCCGAAATCTCGTTCGCGAGCTTGCGCAACGAACAGAAGTCGCGCGCGGTCATCACGGCTACGATATCCGGATCGGGCAGAACCATGATGACCTGGCAGTGATAGCCCACGGTCATGAAGACGTTGCGGTCCGGCAGCGCCCAGAACTGGTCCACATAGCTCAGGCCCGGATCGAACGTCGCCTCCATGCTGGTCGTGGCGTGGTTGACGGCCTCGATCCAGTCGGGCGGCAGCAACTGCTGCTCGCCCCAACGGCCGCGGCGCAGATAGAGATAGCCGATCTTGGCCATGTCGCGCGGCTTCAGCGCCAGCCCGAAGCCGCCGCCGGAGACGCCCTGCGGATCCTTGAACCAGGCGTGGTTGGTGATGCCGAGCGGGGCGAACAGCCTTTCGCTGGCGAACTCCTCCGCGCTCCGGCCTGTGAGCTTTGTGACGATGGCGGAGAGCAGATGCGAGTTGCCACTGTCGTAGTAGAAGGTCTCACCCGGCGCATGGGCCATCGGCCGGTCGAGGATGTACTGCACCCAGTCGGGGCTCGCGGTCATCTCGACGATGGACCTCTCGGCGCCGCCATTGTAGCCCTCGTCCCAGTCGAGGCCCGAGGTCATGTTGAGCAGGTGCTGCACGGTGATCGCGCGCTTGCGTTCGTCGACATTGGCGACCTTGCGATCGCTGAACAAATCGAGCACCGGATGATCGAGGCTGTCGAGCGTCCCATCCTTGTGCAGCATCGCGATCAGCGTGCTGACCACCGCCTTGGTCGACGAATTGATGATGTGCAGATCGTCCGTCTTGTAGGGATCGTAGGCGGCGTCGAGCACGATCCGGCCATGACGCGCGATCAGCAGGCTGTCGAACCGGAGCGTCTTGCCGGAAGTGACCAGCTTCGCCAGCGCCGCGGAATCCATCCCTTCGTCTTCCGGCGTGGCCGTCTGCCAGTCGGGCTTGGGCCAGACTTTCTCATCGGCCCATGCGCTGCCAGCTGCAAGCGCAAGAAAGCCGCACAGTACGAGCCGAAAGAGGTTCGGTCCGGTCTTCGACATCCGTGATCTCCAACGCAGGGAATGAGGGTCTCGCGCGCACGCCGCGGGAGACTATCAAGGATTGTGTCAGCGCCAACAGCCTTACGTTCGATCACGTCTAGCTGAGCCGGGGTGACGGATCACTGGTTGACGGGCGAGAGGTCCGATGAAGTGCCGTCGGGTGCATGGAAGAGAGCCCCGAGCCCTAATGGCAGTTTCGCGCGACAAGATATGCGTATTTGGTCGATCTCGACGGCTGATCGAGATCGTAACGTGATTGCTTCGCGACGCCTTCCGCCCGGCAATGCCACGGCGTCAATTTCGACGGGGCATAGATGCGACGGAGGTGAGAGTGGAACCACGACGGACGTTCGCGCGTCGTCCTGTGGCTCGTCGAACGCCAAATATCACGGGCGCGAGCGCAGCAGCACCGCGCTCGCGGGCGGCAGGCGGATCGCCGCCGTCTCCGCACGAACTGGCACGGTGGCCTGGGCCTCCAGCGCCCAGGTGCCGTCTGCGGCAACGGTTGCGGCATTGATAGCCTGTCCGCTGGTGGCGGCCAGATCAGGGGCGGTCAGCCAGAACGGCTCCAGTCCCGAGACGGCCTGGCCGAGCTGCAGCTCGGCATCGACGGTGGTCGCGGCCTCCTTGTTGATCATCAGCACGTTGACGCCGCGGTCGTCTCGCAGCACGCCATGCGCAGAAAAGCGCGGGCGCACGGGACCGTCGATCAGTCCGGGAACGCTCGTCCCTTGCGCGGCGAGCGCGAACAGCAGCAGGCCATAGTAGACCGGGCGCACCTCGACGATCTGCCCGCTGTCATCAGCGATCGGCGTGTAGCCGGGGCCATGTCCTCCGCCATGCAGGTTCACGCCGCTGCAGCCATCGAGCGCGCAGCGGAACATGAAATCCATCACCCATAGTGCTGTGCCATGCGTGTTCGAGATGTTGGGCGCGCCACCATTGAAGAAGGAATTGCACTCGCCCATCCGCCAGCCCAGCGGCAGCCTGCTGTCGCGCACGGCCTGGCTGACCGATCGGAGCTGCTCGGGCAGGGCCGGGTCGGGCTGCAGCAGCAGATCCAGCGTGGATCCAGGGTCGCGGCCATCCGCGCGGTAGTAGTGCCCCGTGAGCAGGCTGATCTCTCCGGCGGCATCACGCGCGAAGGGCAGGGTGAAGCCGGTCGCGAAGGAGGCCGAGACGGGGCCGGCCAGGCGGGCCATCGGCGCCGCCGCCGCGATTGCGCTCGCCATCGCGCGCCACTCGGTGAGATAGTCGCCGTAGCCCCAGTTGCGCGGGCGATGGCCGTTGTGGGGATAGAGGTCGGGCTCGTTGCCAATCTCGAACGCCAACAAGTTGTCGCCCAGGGCGCGGGCCACGTAGGAAGACTCGGCGGCGGCGAGCGCGGTGGTGTTGTTGGCGAGGTTGATGCCGTAGATCACCTGCCAGTCGGCTCGTCTGGCGAAGGCGGCAAGCGCGTCGACCATCTCGGGGTGGATCGGCGCGAGCCCGGGCGTCCCGCCGAGCCAGGCGCAGCGGTCCACCGCATTGGCGCCGATGCGCAGGACGCCCGGGCCGAGCAGCTGGTACAGCCTGAGCAGGGCGCCGTTGCCCGGCGTGAACATCGGCTCTCGCAGCTTGTCCTTCTCGTAGCTCAGGCCAGCGAAGCGGCTGGTCAGCGCCACGCCGGGCCTGTTGCGATCGAGGCGAACGCCGACCTCTATGTGCGCCGCGCCGCGCGGCGATTTCGCGGCGGCCGGGAAGGCAGCCGGCACCGCGGTCGAGCCGGCGGCGCTGCGGTCGGCCGTGCCGCCGAGAAGGCCGCCAATCCCGATGCGCGACAACAAGGCGATCAGTTCACGGCGTGCCAGCATAGGATCGGACATGGATATCTCCCTGATCGCGTGTGCGCCGCGGCCGCGGCCCGCGCCGCCAGATGCGCGGCCAAAACCCGTCGGCCGCAGCATCGCGTTTTGTTGAAGGGACCTGATGACATATCTCACGAGACCCGACGCTCTAGCCGTCACAGGGCCGAGCTTTCTTGGCGACTGTCATAGGGAGAAAACAAATGACCAAAGTCATCTTCATGTCGGCCGCGCTGATCGCAGCAGCCGTCATCACGACCCAAGCCCAGGCGGCCCACAGCAGCAATGCCGCGGCACGGCACGCGATGAACAGAACCCACACCATGACGGATTGTGTGCGGGCGCCGAAGGTGGGCGCGTTTGCCACAGCTCCCTACACCAAACCTCCCTGCATGCCCAACAGCATGAATTGATAAGCAGGCCATTGCTAATCTTACTGCGTCAGGCCTGGGGCGCTGCCTCTCTCAGCGTCATTCCGGGGCGATGCGCCAGCATCGAACTATGGTGCGCAATTGCGCACCTGAGAATCTCGAGAATTCCGGGTTCAGCCCCGACGGGCTGCCCCGGAATGACGGCGCAGTAGGACTAAGCAGGACAAGTCGGGCTGGCGGACATCGCCAGCCTGACCATGACTCGTTTTTGGGCAACGGCCGAATCCGGTTTTTGGCAATAGCGCGATCAATTGTATGAGCGTGAGATGCCGATTCAGAACTTCTTGACCTTGTCTGCCAGTAGCTCGTCGTACAATCGGTCGATCTTGCGCATCTGATCGGGCGTGACATCCTGTAGATGCCGCGATCTCAGGTCGTTCTCCGTTGGCTGGTAATTCCGCCCATCGTGAATTGGCCATCGTCCACTGTGAAATGACGATGGCGCGTCAGCTGCAAGCGCGGTGGGGACACTGATTGCAATCGTCCTCACCGCCAACAATGTGCAAACGGGAATAGCATGTCGTGATCTGCGAGCTCTCATTGCGGGTCTCCGTGCCGAGGGGACAGCGATCGATGGAGCGAACACCGGCAGGCTCGCTCGTCCTTTGAGATCGAAATGTCGCCGACCTAATCCAACAACACGACGTGATACTCCGTAGGGTGCGTTGCCCAAGCAAGACGCCCGCTTCTGGCCAAGGCGACCTTGCTGCACAAGTCGCTGCGAAATAGCGCGGTATTTCCGCATATTCTGCTGTCGTCCCAGGCTCGCGCCAGGCCTCGCGCCGGGACCCATATGCCGGGAAGATGTGATGAGGTGGATGAGGCTGCACCCGTGTCACAACGACATCCGGTGGCTATGGGTCCTGGCGTTCGCCCAGAAGACACTGTGCCTGGGACTGACCGCGTGCCCGGGGGTGCCCGTCGGGCGACTCAGTTGCGCGATTTGACGTTCGCGACCGCTGCAAAGACCACGAAAGCAGCCTCAAAATTTCTGCGCTGACCAGGAATTTTTCGCCGCGATTTCAATGCGTCACGCGAGGTCAACGCATCCGGCAAAAATTAATCTCTTTCGTTTTTTCAGAAGCTGTGATTGTATGCGCCATCCCGCCTCGTCGAAGAGGGACGTACGCGTCGTCACGATACGTGGAGTGCGGGGAGCGATGGCCGTGAGGCGCCAGTGGACGACTGGCGTTTTGCGGACGGCGAAGTCGTGTGGTCCTGACATCCCGATGCTGGTGTCAAGCCGGCGCCGCTCATGGACGAGCGCGCCGATGACGGGGGCAATCAAGCCGGTCCCCGGGGAGAGCGCGAAGTAAGCCGTAAACCCATGGCGCAGGGAAGGCCGGGATGTCCTGGCCGTGCCTGTGGTTCCTGCCCCGTGCACTTCTTCACGCACGGGGGCCGCGGGTGTCGGCAGACGCCCGGTCTTCCCTGCACCCTCGATATCACGAGGGTTTTGATGCCGAGGATCACCCCGGGCACGATTGTGCTGCGGGAGCGATGAGGTGTGCTGTGATGCAGGCGCATTTGATGCGTGTGATGAATACAAGAGAGACGCGCCGCTGCTGCGTCAACCACCGGCGTCATTGCGAGCGAAGCGAAGCAATCCAGGGCCGAGCGGGAGGTCTGGATTGCTTCGCTTCGCTCGCAATGACGGGGATGGATCGGGTTTCAAGCAGAGATGGAAGCCGTCGCGGTGCCGTCGTCCTCGATGCTGCTGCATCTGCCACGGGGGTCATGGTCCGCTCCCGGGTCTCGCCTCCGGCTCGCCCGACGGCATGCGGACGATCCAGTATTCCAGCGGCGGCTGGGTTCGCCCGAGACGGCGCGGCGTATTGGATATCCCGGCTTCGCGGGGTATGACGGCGGGGGGCGGAGCGACGGCACGGGCCATCTCCCAGATCGGCAGGCGCCCCAATACGTCACCCTTTCTGACCCTTATTCGGCGTTGCGAGGCCCCGGCATTCCCGATAAAAGCTGGATTGAGGGCACCCCGGCAACCAAGCATCAATGGTTTTGCCGCAGAGTTTTGGTGGTCTCACAAAGGGCTTGGCAATGCTGATTCGCAGCGCAGAGATCGAGGCTTTCGCCGGGGCATCAGCCCGGTTGATCGCGCTCGCCCCGCTGCAGCCTGCTCGCGGCCTGATCGGCGCGCTCGAGCTTCTGCTTCTTAGCTGCCCCTGAGGGCCGGCTGGGCGGGATGCGCCTGGGCACTCAGGGGGTTGCTTCGAGACCGAAACACCCTTCGGCGCCCAGGTCTTCAGGGATCAAGTCTTCAGAGATCCTGACCGGCAAGCGCACCACCCGAAATTCGAGGAAGAGCAGATGTCCAATCCCGTTCAGTCCGACAAGGACCGCGTCGTCATATTCGACACCACGTTGCGCGACGGCGAGCAGTGCCCCGGCGCCACCATGACCTTCGAGGAGAAGCTCAACATCGCCGCCATGCTGGACGACATGGGCGTCGACATCATCGAGGCCGGTTTCCCGATCGCCTCCGACGGTGACTTCGAGGCGGTCAACGAGATCGCCAAGCGGTCCCGGAACGCGGTGATCTGCGGCCTGTCGCGCGCCGGCGCCAAGGACATCGACCGCTGTGCGGAGGCGATCCGCCCCGCCAAGCGCGGCCGCATCCACACCTTCCTGTCCACCTCGCCGGTGCACATGAAGTACAAGCTGCAGATGGAGCCGCAACAGGTCTTCGAGCTGGTGGTCTCCTCGGTGACCCGTGCGCGCAACCACACCGACGACGTCGAATGGTCGTCCGAGGACGGCACCCGCACCGAGTTCGACTTCCTGTGCCGCTGCGTCGAGGCCGCGATCAAGGCCGGCGCCACCACCATCAACATTCCGGACACCGTCGGCTACGCGGTGCCGGAAGAGTATTACGACCTGTTCAAGCGCGTTCGCGAGAGCGTGCCGAACTCCGACAAGGCGGTGTTCTCGGTGCATTGCCACAACGATCTCGGCATGGCGGTCGCCAACTCGATGGCCGGCATCCGCGCCGGTGCCCGCCAGATCGAATGCACCATCAACGGCATCGGCGAGCGCGCCGGCAACGCCGCGCTGGAAGAGGTCGTGATGGCGATGCGCGTGCGCAACGACAAGCTGCCGTTCTGGAACAAGATCGACACCACGCAGCTGACGCACGCCTCGAAGGTGGTGTCGGCGGCGACCTCGTTCCCGGTGCAGTACAACAAGGCCATCGTCGGCCGCAACGCGTTCGCGCATGAAAGCGGCATCCATCAGGACGGCATGCTGAAGAATGCGCAGACCTATGAGATCATGTTGCCGGAGACGGTCGGCGTGAAGCAGACCTCGCTGGTGATGGGCAAGCATTCCGGCCGCCACGCCTTCATCCATAAGCTGGAGGAGATGGGCCACAAGCTGAGCTCCAATCAGCTCGAGGATGCGTTCGTCCGTTTCAAGGCGCTGGCCGACCGCAAGAAGCACATCTACGACGAGGACCTGGAGTCGCTGATCGACGAAAGCATGGTGCATGCCTTTGACCGCATCAAGCTGGTGTCGCTGACCGTGATCGCCGGCACCCATGGGCCGCAGCGCGCCACCATGAAGCTGGATGTCGATGGTCAGTCAAAGATCGAGGAGGCCGAGGGCAACGGTCCGGTCGACGCGGTGTTCAACTGCATCAAGTCGTTGGTGCCGCATGAGGCCAAGCTGGAGCTGTATCAGGTGCATGCCGTGACCGAGGGCACCGACGCGCAGGCCGAGGTGTCGGTCCGGCTGTCGCAGGACGGCCGCTCGATGACGGCCCGCGCGGCGGATCCGGACACGCTGGTGGCTTCCGCCAAGGCCTATCTGGGGGCGCTGAACAAGCTCGTCATGAAGCGCCAGCGCGACGTGGCGCAGGGGGCATCGGCCTCTGCGGTGGCCGCGAGCTGAGCCCAATACGTCATTCCGGGGCGCCTCGCAGAGGCGTACCCGGAATCCCGAGCTTGGTTTGTACCGGCTCCTACAACCTCTAGATTCCGGGTTCAGCCGCCTGCGCGGCTGCCCCGGAATGACAGCCACTAACAATTTTGCGCTGCAGCACGGGAATCCCGCGCCTGCGGCTAACGGTCAATGGCATTCCCGCCGGCCAACCGCTAACAATGCTGGTGGCATACAAAGCGGGGGCGTCATTGCAATGCCCCCCGAAACGTCGGGAGGACACTTTGCGTCAGTTCAGATTCCGCCATTTCACCTCGGGTCGGTGGATCGCCACCGCGGCCTCGCTCGCGGCCTTCGCTTTTGTCAGCCCGGCCACCGCCGCCGACACTCCGATCGTGATCAAGTTCAGCCACGTGGTGGCCTCGAACACGCCGAAGGGGCTCGCGGCCGACAAGTTCAAGGAACTGGCCGAGAAGTACACCGACGGCAAGGTCAAGGTCGAAGTCTACCCGAACTCGCAGCTCTACAAGGACAAGGAAGAGCTCGAGGCGCTGCAGCTCGGCGCGGTGCAGATGCTGGCGCCGTCGAACTCCAAGTTCGGCCCGGTCGGCATCAAGGAGTTCGAGGTGTTCGATCTGCCCTACATCCTGCCGGACCTCCCCACCCTGCGGAAGGTGACGGACGGGCCGCTCGGCGCCAGGCTGCTGAAGCTGCTCGAGCCGAAGGGCATGGTCGGCCTGGCCTACTGGGACAACGGCTTCAAGCAGATGAGCGCCAACAAGAAGCTCGTCGATCCCGCCGACTACAAGGGCATGAAATTCCGCATCCAGTCGTCGAAGGTGCTGGACGCCCAGTTCCGAACGCTCGGCGCGATTCCGCAGGTGATGGCGTTCTCGGAGGTCTACCAGGCGCTGCAGACCGGCGTCGTCGACGGCCAGGAGAACACGCCCTCCAACATCTATACCCAGAAGATGCACGAGGTGCAGAAGTACATCACGCTCACCAACCACGGCTACATCGGCTACGTCGTGGTCGTGAACAAGAAGTTCTGGGACGGCCTGCCGCCGGACATCCGCGCCGCCTGTGAGAAGGCCATGAACGAGGCCACCGCCTACGGCAACGGCCAGTCCGCCAAGGAGAACGACGACGCGCTGGAGGAGATCCGCAAGTCCGGCAAGTCCGAGTTCGTCAAGCTGACGCCGGCGCAGGACGAAGCCATGCGCAAGGCGATGATGCCGGTCTACAAGGACGTGGCGGGGCGCGTCGGCCAGCCGCTGATCGACGAGTTCCTGAAGGAGACCCGCGGCACGACCAACTGAGCGGCGGTGAGGGGGCGATGCGCGGACTGCTTCGTCCGCGCATCATCATAGCGAGATGTGACCGCGGGATCACCGCGAAAAGCAGACGGCGCGCTCAAGCGCCGCAGCGTTGAGATTGACGGGGTGGGGGAGAGGACTTGGGGTTTTTATTGCGCATCCTCGATCGGCTCGAGGAGATCCTGATTGCATTTTTGATCGCGGCGGCGACCTCGATCATCTTCCTGGCGGTGCTGCATCGCTATCTGGTCGGCGTGCCGCTGTTCTATCCGCTGCTGTTTCCCATCGACATGTCCTGGGCGCAGGAGCTCTGCATCTACATGTTCGTGTGGATGGCGAAGTTCGGCGCCGCCTATGGCGTGCGCACCGGCATCCATGTCGGCGTCGACGTCCTGGTCAACCAGCTCAGGCCGTCGCTGCGCAAGGTCACGATCCTGTTCGGCCTGCTGTGCGGGGCATTCTTCACCGCCGTCATCGGCACCATGGGCGCCAAGTTCGTCTACGGCCTGTCGCAGACCGACCAGGTGACGCCCGACATGGAGCTGCCGAGCTGGCTGGTCTATCTCTGCATCCCGCTCGGCTCCTATCTGATGTGCTTCCGTTTCCTGCAGGTCGCCTGGCACTATCTGCGCCACGACGAGCTGCCGCATCATGACCACGCCTATGTCGAAGGCGTCGATGCTGACGGTGCGGAGGCCGCGCGATGAGCAGCCTCCTCATTTTCAGCCTGCTCATCTTCCTGATGCTGACGGGCATGCCGATCTCGATCGCGCTCGGCCTGACCGTGCTGTCCTTCGTCTTCTTCATGACCAATGTGCCGACCGAATCGGTCGCGCTGAAGCTGTTCACGGGCATCGACAATTTCGAGATCATGGCGATCCCGTTCTTCATTCTCGCCGGCAATTTCCTGACCCATGGCGGCGTCGCCCGGCGCATGATCAATTTCGCGACCTCGATGGTCGGGCATTGGTATGGCGGTCTTGGGCTAGCCGGCGTGATGGCCTGCGCGCTGTTTGCGGCGGTGTCCGGCTCGTCGCCGGCCACTGTGATCGCGATCGGCTCGATCATGCTGCCGGCGATGGTGCGCCAGGGCTTTCCCAAGCGCTTCGGCGCCGGCGTGATCACCACCTCGGGCGCGCTCGGTATCCTGATCCCACCCTCGATCGTGATGGTGGTCTATGCGGTCGCCACCGGCGGCAGCATCGCGCTCGATCCGGCCGGCCATCGCGTCTCCTCGGCCTCGGTCGGACAGCTGTTCATCGCCGGCGTGATCCCGGGCCTGATGCTGGCGAGCCTGCTCGGCTTCACCACCTTCTACCGCGCCTGGAAGAACGACTATCCGCGGATGCCGCGGGCGAGCTGGGCCGAGCGCTTCATCGCGTTCCGCAAATGCGTCTGGGGCCTGCTGCTGATCGTGATCGTGCTGGGCGGCATCTACACCGGCAAGTTCACGCCAACCGAGGCCGCCGCCGTCAGCGCCGTCTATGCCTTCGTCATCGCCGTGTTCGTCTATCGCGACATGTCGCTGAAGGACGTGCCGAAGGTGCTGCTCGGCTCGGCCAACATGAGTGCGATGATCCTCTACATCATCACCAACGCCGTGCTGTTCTCGTTCCTGATGGCGAACGAGAACATCCCGCAGCAGATCGCCAACTGGATGGCCGGCGCCGGCGTCAACTGGGCGGTGTTCCTGCTGGTCGTGAACGTCCTGCTGCTGCTCGCCGGCAACGTCATGGAGGCAACCTCGATCGTCTTGATCATGGCGCCGATCCTGTTTCCGGTGGCGGTCAAGCTCGGCATCCACCCGGTGCATCTGGGCATCCTGATGGTCGTCAATATGGAGGTCGGCATGTGCCACCCGCCGGTCGGCCTCAACCTCTACGTCGCCTCCGGCATCGCCAAGATGGGCATCACCGAGCTCACCATCGCGGTGATGCCGTGGCTGCTCACGATGCTGGGCTTCCTCGCGCTCGTCACCTACGTGCCGGAAATCTCGCTGTGGTTGCCGCGCATGCTCGGCATGCTGTGAAGGGCGGCAACAAACTGAAACCGATTTGCAAAAACAGAAAGGAATTTGAAGCAATTACATCTTCGTAAGGTCGTACACTCTGTCCAAACTGTAAGTTGAACGCCCGGCGCGGCAAGCTCATGCTGCGTCGGAGTTTCCAAGGAGGTTGGCATGAGAAGGTTCACCATTGCCGCTGTCGCCGTGCTCGCCATTGCCGGCTCGACGGCGGTCTACGCCCAGCACCGCGCGTGGTTTCATGATCACATGCACCACGCCCGGATGAATCCGGAAGACCGTGCCGCCATGCTCGATGCGCGCATCGCCTCGGTCCATGCCGGCCTGAAGCTGTCAGCCGATCAGGAGAAGCTGTGGCCGCCGGTCGAGAGCGCGGTCCGTGATCTGGTCAAGCTGCGGTTCGACCGCGCCAATGCGCGGATGAAGGCTCCGGACGACGCGCAGGACAAGGACGTCGATCCGGTGGCGCGGCTGCGCGAGCACGCCGACACCATGGCGGTGACGGCGGATGCGATGAAGAAGGTCGCCGATGCCGCCGACCCGCTCTACAAGACGCTCGACGACGGCCAGAAGCGCCGGCTCGCGGTGCTGACCCGGGGACGCATGATGGGTCCGGATGGCCCATGGCACCACCGCTGGATGGAGCGCGGCGAGGGCGGCCCGGAGGACGGTCCGCGCTTCGGCGAGCATCGATTCGGCCCGGGGCCGATGGGCCGTCCGATGGATCGCATGGGCTGGTCGGATGAGGGACGCGAGTCCGGGCGGCTCTGACGGGTCATTGGCGATCCGTCTGATCCACTCTCATTGCAAGAGGGGAAAACCGCCTTGCCGAGGCGGTTTTTCAGGATCGAATATGCCGAAATTTCGTGTCGGATCGCTGGACATCCCGGAATCGCTTTGCTAAACGACCGGCTCTTGCGAAGGCTTTCTCCGGATGCAAGATCCGGGCGCATAGCTCAGTTGGTAGAGCAGCTGACTCTTAATCAGCGGGTCGTAGGTTCGAGCCCTACTGCGCCCACCAAGCCTTTCAAGAGCTTAGCCGCTAAAAGTTTCAGAACAGACCTTTCAGTCGGGAGATTTGTTCCGGATCTTTTGGTCGCAATTATATTCTATTTTAGGTGGAGTGACTATCGAGTCACTCGTTTTGATCTAGAGAAGAGTTCACGGAACAGGGCTCAAGATCAGCCGCAGCGAACCGCGCCTATCTGCCTCTTGCAATCCTGACCATAGACCGCGCTCAATTTCTTAATGGCCGATTCAGCAAGCTCGACTCGGCCTCCCAGGTAATGCACGTCGAGGCTCTCCTGCACCGTTTGCATCGGATGTCCTGTAATCGCCGCGATCTCGGGAACAGAGCAGCTCGAACGGCCTTATTCGCAGCTGCCCGCTGCCGAGCGATCAGCGGGAGCGCCATCGTCATGTGATCGCGGTTGACAAGGATACGGCAAGCCGCGGCGGCTCCAGCTTCGTTCACGACCGCATCAGGGCTGGAGATGTGGTCACGGCATCCTGTCCGCGGAATGATTTCGCGCTTGATGAGACGGCGGATCAATCGATCCTGATTGCGGGTGGCATCGGTATCACGCCGATCCTGTCGATGATCCGTCGCCTCGAGGTTTTGGGCCGTGATTGGAAGTTGTTCAGGCGCGAACTCCGACATTCCGCCATCCAAGCGGCCGCGTCGAACTGTCGAGACTCGACATTCTTGCGGACTGCACGAAACGCTTCCAGTCTCGAAGCACATCGCCTGCTTGCGTGGAATCCCAGTTCGAGAGTTGGAATTTGAAACGACAGCTGATCTCCTTGTTGCTGGTCTCGCCAAATGCAAAATTCCATCGAAACGGACAAAGCACCGGAGCCTGCGCCCATGGCTCGAAGCGATAGATGGATGAACCGTCCCGCGGATGGCTGGAAATTTCCCATGTGATCCCGACCGCGACAGGGTGCTCGGCGAGCGACAGCAGATGCGATGCCTGCTCCTGGTCTCCGACCGAGGCAGTACATAGCTCCGCCACCGCGTCGAAACGATCCCGGAGAGTTGCGCCGCTGGGAAAGTCTATAAAGTGCGGATGAATCATCGGGCCGAAACCTTGATCCACGGTTTCCGTCGGGCGCCATATCGCCATCGTGCCGGGGAATTCGGCGAACGCCTGGGTGGTGAGCCAATCGGAGGTGAGAGCGACCAGCCCGTGAAACAGGGTGACACCGGCGGCCTGGCACAGATCGCGAAGATGGCCGCTCGAAGTCTTCTCTAGAGTATCCCGCAGGACGGCGCCCGCAGTTGGAATTCTGCGGACCGGGCCGGGCCCGGCGGACGACCGCGCGGACACAAACTGAGACTCACGCGCGGCTTTAGGAACATGCTCCAGCGCGTTGCGGAGCGTTTCGAGCAACGGCTCCAATCTGAGGCTATCGCTGGCAACAGGGTGTGCGACTATGCTCAGGATCCAGCGTTCGTCCGCAATCCGCAATGCGCGAAACCGCCACAACGGTTCGGACGCCTCGAAGGCTGTCGAGACATCCTGCAAGGCGCTATCGATCGCCGCGGTGCTTACCGGGATAGCGTTACGTAGATCCTCGGCGAGGAGAAGCTGTTCGGGCGTCGTTGGAACGTCAATCAAGCAAGCGGTGCCACCCTGCGCGCTCCAGCGCATTCGCAGCGTGGCGCATTCCGGAATCATTCGCTCCAGCGCCGCGGCCAGCCCTCCCGCCGTGAATGATCCTTCGATGACGACGCTGCGATGGACAAGAAATGGATTTGGGTGTTCGCAATCGAGCGCCATCAGGGCACGTTCCACCAGCGTGGCCTCGACACCGGCCGTCGGTAGCGACGCCGATCTTGTGGCCGAGAGCAGGGAGTTGATGGCATCTTCCGGGCGCTTGACCACCCGCTCGGCCAGCTTCTGAAATGAATCGATCCAGCCGCGGACAGTGGATTCCGTGAACAGCGCGGTATTGTACTGGAGCACGCATTGCAGGCATTCGGGAAATGGAATCGCATCCAGCTTGAATGCGAACTTTGCCACGCCTTTGTTGAAGTCATACGGCTCGATGCGCAGGCCTTCCAGCTCCAACCTGGTCTTCGAGTCGATCTCGTTATGATAGGTAAATGTTGTATCGATCAGAGGGGCTCCGTCGGAGGCGTAACTGAGCCGCTCCAGCAGAAGTTCGAACGGGTAATCGCGGCGATCGTAAGCGGCCAGCAATGTGCGGCTGCAGCGATCGAGAAAATCCAGAAACGATTCACGTGGTCGGACGCTGACGCGCACCGGCACGACGTTGGTGAAAAGCCCGATGACAGGCTCAAGATCGGGATGCGGCCTGCTTCCCGTGACGCTGCCGATGGACAACGTCTCCTGCGCGCTCAATTGGTGAAGGAGAACAGCGTAAAGCGCGAGTATCAAAACGTTCATGGTGACTCGGCGTTCCCGCGCCAGGCGCGTCATCGCGTCGCGCAATTCCGGTCCAATATCGAATCTCAGGTTGTTTCCGTGGAACGTCCGTACCTTCGGGCGCGGAAAGTCGAACGCGATGTTCAGGGCACAAGCCCCAGATGCGAGCTCGTCCAGCCATGCGGTTTCAAGCTCGCCGCAGCGCGGCCCGGTGAAACGCGCAAGCTGCCAGGCGGCGTAATCCTTGTATTGCACCGCCATGGCTGGCAATGTCTCACCGCGATAGAGCGCAGCGAAATCGTGTACGAAGACATTGATGGAGATGCCGTCTGCGACCAGGTTATGCATGTCCAGAAGCAGCAGATGGCGCCCGGGATCGACAGACAACAACTCGGCCCGAAGCAGAGGCGCTGCCGACAGATCGAAGGGCCGGATAAATTCCTCGATCGATTTGGACAGTTCGCCTTCCTCGACATGGCGGACCGGCAGCGAGAAGGGCGCCTGTTCGAGGATGATTTGACGGATCTCGCAGTCGACTTCGGCGAAGGCGGTACGAAAGCTCTCGTGGCGAGCGATCATGCCGCGGAACGTTGCCTCGAAGCGGGCAGCGTCAACAGGACCTTCCAGCGTCAAGACGATGGGGAAATTATAGGCCGTTCCCGTATCCAGGCGCCGAGTCAGCTCATACATGTAGCGCTGAGCGGGCGAGGTGGCATATGAAGGGCGGTTCTCGATGCGCGGGATCGACTCGGAGCGAGTCCGCTTGGCTCGATCAATCAGTTCGCTCATGCTGCCGAGCGTAGGATGCTGGAAGATGTCGCTCAGTGCCAGATCCGCATCGAAGTGTTGCGCGATCAGGGCGCGCAGACGAGCGGCGGTGAGCGAATGCCCGCCCAGCTCGAAGAAGTTGTCGGTCTGAGAAAGGTCGCGCGCGCCGACCAGCGTGCCCCAGAGATCTGCCAGCTTTTGTGAAGTCGATGGTGAGGGATCGGATCGACGCTCGGATGCCTTAACCGCCGGCGCCTTGACGCCGCCAGCGGCATGCTCATCCCAAATTCGCTTCTTTTCGAAAGCGTAACCGGGCAGCGGCACACGGCGGCGGTTCTCGCCGCGATACATGACAGCCCAGTCGATTTGCGCACCCGATTCCCAGAGCGCGCCAAGGCGCTCCAACAGAAAAGCTTCTTCGTCGGCCCGCTGCTGCGGGCTGGGCATCAGGTTGACGACTGTCGCGCCTCCGCCGAGCTGGCTGCGCACGCACGAGGTGAGCATGTTCCCCGGTCCGACTTCGATCCAGGTCAGGCCGGGTTCTCTCCCCAGCACGCGAATCGTATCGGAAAACCGGACGGGGTCACGCAGGTTGCGCCCCCAGTATTGCGGCGTGGAAAGTTCAGCACCAGCCCATTCGCCGGTCACCGAGGACAACAGCGGCAACGCCGCAGGTCTCAAAGCGATTCCCGAAAACTGCTTCAGCAGCGGTGCAATGACGGGATCCATCTGGCTGGAGTGGAATGCGTTCGATGCAGCAACGCGCTGCCAGGCGTGGCCGAGGGCGGAGAGTCTTGGTCCCAGCAGCTCAAGGGCGTGCAAGGGGCCTGCAAGTGTACAAATGTCGTCGGTATTGACGGCTGCGATCTCCACGGTCGGTGGAAGAAGCGGCGCGAGCGCATCCGGCGCCAGGGCCACCACCATCATGGTGCCGGAGGGCAGATCGCGGAACAGCCGGCCGCGGTCCAGCAGGATCGAGAGCGCGTCCTGCGCCGTCATCACGCCCGCGAGGCACGCGGCTGTGTATTCGCCCAGGCTGTAACCCGCCATCGCGTACGGACGGATTCCGAACTCGATCAGGAGTTGCGCAAGCGCGTGTTCCACCAAAAACAACAGGGGATGGACGATACCTGCATCATCGAGCGCTTCGACTGGAAACACTGCGTCCTGTTCGAAGAACCGTCTCAACCGTCGAGCTGGCTCACTGTCAATTTGGTCGAGACATCCGTCGATCCGGTCGCGAAACCCGCGGAAGCCACGATACAAGCCGGAGGCCATGCCTGCGTGCTGTGAGCCGTGGCCCGGGAATAGAAATACCGGGCGGAGGCCCGATTGATCTGCGGCGCCGAGCGGGCGGTGATCGCGACTCATCAGCCCTGCGCCGGCTTCCTTCGAGCAAGAAGCGACGGCAAAGCAGCGGTGCGGAAACTGTTCGCGTCCCCGCTGCAGCGTGAAGGCGACATCGGCGAGCGGCGGGCCAGCCGGGTCTTGCAACAATTTGCCAAGCTCGGCTGTGACAGTGGCCAGGGAGGACATCGTGCGCGCCGACAACGGCAACAGATGATACGCGTGAGAGGTCGCAGCGACTGTCGGGGACGGCGGCTCTTCCAGCACCACATGGGCATTGGTGCCCCCGATGCCGAATGAACTGACGCCGGCCCGTCGAGGCTCCGGTCCCTCCGGCCACGACGCCAGTCGGTCGCACACGAAAAATGGCGTAGTCTCCAGGTTGAGCTTCGGATTCGGCTCGCGGAAATTCACCGAGGGTAGCAACTCGCGGTAGCGCAGCGCGAGTGCGGCCTTGATCAGGCTGGCAACGCCGGCGGCGACATTCAGATGACCGAGGTTCGACTTCACCGATCCGAGCGCGCAAAATCCGGTGCTGTCGGCATTGAAGGCGCGCGCGAGCGCTTCCACTTCGATCGGATCGCCCAGCAACGTGCCGGTCCCGTGCGCCTCGACGAGGGTGACTGTTCGCGGGTCAACCTCGGAGGCGCGATAGGCCGCCTTCAGCACGGCAATCTGCCCCTGGGTGCCGGGCGCGGTATAGCCGACCTTGCGGCCGCCGTCGTTGTTGACGGCGGATCCCTTTATGATGGCGTGAATAGTATCGCCGTCATGCAAGGCGTCTTCCAGCCGCTTCAGAACGACAATGCCAACGCCGTCGCCGAAAACGGTGCCACTTGCTCCGGCGTCGAAAGCGCGACAGACGCCGTCTCGCGAGAGGATGCCGCCTTCCTGATAGAGATATCCGGATTTGAGCGGCGTGGTGAGGCTGACGCCGCCTGCGAGAGCGATCCCGCACTCGCCCGCGAGCAGCGATTGCGCAGCCTGGTGGACCGCGACCAGAGACGTTGAACAAGCCGTTTGGATCAGCATGCTCGGTCCGCGCAGACTCAACCGGTATGAGATCTGCGTCGTCAGGTAATCGCGTAGAACAAGGAATGAGGTTTCCAGCGGGCCGAGACCGTCGCTGCCGCTCAGTCTACTCATGGCCTGGGAGATCCAGCCGTCGTTGAATGCGGCGCCTGCATACAGGCCGATGCGTCCATTATATTGGCCCGGTGGATAACCCGCATGTTCCAGTGCGGACCAGCAACACTCGTGAAGCAGGCGGAACTGCGGATCCATCACCTCCGCTTCTCTTTGTGAGAAACCGAAGAATGCGGCGTCGAAGCATTCCACATCCTCAAGCATGCCCTTGGCGCGAACAAAGTCGGGATTGTTGCGCAACCGGGGGTCGACATGGTGCAGTTCATCTTCAGCGAAAAATGATATGCTGCACGTGCCGCTCCTCAGGTTTTCGCGAAAACGATCGAGATCAGGAGAGCCCGGGAAGCGGCAGGCCATGCCGATCAGGGCGATTTCGGAACCGTGATATCGGGCGGGCTGTTTCACGGGATCATACCTCGTCTTCAATGTCGAGCAGACGGCGGCGGCTGGCGAGCAGTGCGTACTGCCGCCCGGACGCGACTTCCTGTTCCGGCTCGATCTGCGCTTCCGCCACAGCGGAGGCGCCAAGGAATTGCGCCAATTGACGGATGGAAGGATAGGCAAACAGCTTTACGACCGAAAGCTCGTGCCGGACCGATCTAACAATCCGGGAGCTTAGCTGGATCAGGTCGAGCGAAGACAAGCCTAGTTCGAAGAAGTTGTCGTCGATGCCGACCTGCTCCAGGCGACAATATTCGGCCACGATACCTTGGAGTTGGCGCTCCATCGGACTGGTCGGTGGACAGAACAGCTGCCTCAGTTGTGGCCGTGGCTGCGTATTCTTGGGCGCCGCGCCAGCGTCATTGCCAATGGTCGTGACCCAGCGGTCGATACGGGTCTGAAGGTCGGCGGTGGAAACAACCAGCTGCGACGGCAGCCGCTGCAGCAGGGATTCGAAGACACGGCCGGCATCGTCCGGAACGATGGCAAGTCTTGCCAATTCCTGTCCGACCGGCGAATCCAATTCCTCAAACCGCCAGGCGTCCCAGTCGATGCTGTACCAGGGAAACAAGCCGCTTCGACTTTGCGCCTGCGCAAATACATCCATGAACGCGTTGACCGCGGTATAAGACCCGTAACCGAGGCCGCCGAGAACCGTGGACAGCGAAGAGAACAGCAGACAGAATTCTGGAGGGTGACTTTTGAGGACGCTTCGAAGATTCTCGAGACCATGTACCTTGGCGGCGAACTGCTCCTCGTTGCGCACACGCACCAGCTCATCGATCGTATGGAAGCTTCCCGGAAGTCCGGCAGAGTGAATGACCCCGTCGACTCCACCGAAGCGGGCGACCACTTGCGTCATCGCCTGTTCCAGCTGATCGCGATTCGAGAGGTCCGCGACCAGCGGCAAGACCTCGCTGCCAAGAGCCTCCAGCTCCTTCACGACCTGCGAGCGACGGCTGATGCCTTCGGCCGACCTGGCGGTGACGGCCAGCCGTGCCTTATACTTGCGCGCAAGAAACAGTGCCAGTTGGCGGCCAATATCGCCGAGTCCGCCCAGGATCATATATGTTGCGCCCTCCCGGAAGTGCACGGCGGAGCGTGCAACTGATCCAGGTTCAATCTGCTCATAGCTGCGGATCCAGCGATGTGGTCCCCGCCAGGCAACGTCGCCATCATCGCAGTCCATCTCGGACAGCAGCCGCACGATGAAATCGCGGCCGGCACGCGCGTCGCCTGCGTCCACAAGTCTGCAGCGCAAGTTCCTGTATTCCTGCGGGAGTACCCGGGCAGGCCCCAGCAGCATGGCCTGATATGGCGAAAGTCCCTCGGCTGCGGTGACGTCAAAGATGCCGCGGGTCACGGTGGTGATGGTGATTTTCGCGGCCGGTTCGGCATGAGCCAGCGCGTGCCCGGCGAACATCAGGCTGTAATAGGCGTCGGGCGATCCACGGTTCTGATGCAGCGGAAGCAGGTTGACCACGTGGCTGGGCATGGTGCCCGCCTTCTTGATCTCATCCGCCAGTTGCTCAAAATGCGCGGCGCGGCTGGGATCGATGGTGACTGTGCCTTCGGACGAGCGGCGATAATGCTCCCCGGCGGTTACCATGACGGTCCGGCCGCCGCGGCTTGCGATTTCCTTTGCGAGCATTTTGCCGAGCTCGGAATCGTCGGCAAGAATCAGGATGGTCGACGGCGAGTCCGCGGGCGCAGGCATCGCCATCGCCCGCTTCCAGCCGGGAAGATAGAACCAGCGATCAACGTCGGAATGGCGCGCTTCGGGAGCGGTTGTCGGCTTCGCTTTGAGCACCGGGCGGCTATCGGGCCAGATGCGCCGCCGTTCGAACGGATAGCTCGGCAAGGGGACACGCCGCCGTGACTCATGAGCCGAGAAGCGAGCCCAATCGACCGGCAATCCATGCCCCCATAAGGCGCCGAGCGCTCCAAGAAGCTGCGCCTGCTCTGGCGTACGCTCCTCGGAATGGCGCATCAGATTGAATACCGGCTGCTGCTGATAGGCGCGGTGTCTGCGCACGAATGACCCCAGCGTTCTTCCAGGTCCCACCTCGACAAATACTGTCTCGGGCTGTTCAAGCAGCGGCGTGAGCCCCTCTGCGAAGCGCACCGCGCGGCGCAGGTGCTTCACCCAGTATTGCGGCGTGTTCACAACGTTGCGATCGATCGGCCTGCCGTCGAGATTGGAAATCCAGCCGCTTGCCGGCTCGAGGAATTGCATGCGTTTGCACACCGCTTCGAAATCCGCGAGGATCGGCTCCATCATCGGCGAGTGAAACGCATGGGACGTTTTCAATCTGGTGGCCACCACACCGTCTTTCTCCAGTTCGTCACAGAGCGACTGGATGGCTGCAGCCGGTCCCGACACCACGCACGACCGGTCGGTGTTGACCGCGGCCACGGCCAGCTCCGCATTTAGCCGTGCGGTCACCATGTGCTCTTCAAGAGGCACGCTCACCATCTCGCCTGCGGGCAGGCTGGCCATCAGGCGGCCGCGTGTGGCAACCAAAGTCAGTGCGTCTTCCAGGCCGAACAAGCCTGCCAGACAGGCAGCCACGTACTCGCCGACGCTGTGGCCGATCATGCCGTCAGCATGGATATTCCATTCCTGCAGGGTCCGGGCCAAAGCCCAGGAGACCGAAAACAGCAGTGGTTGAGTGTATTCGGTCTGATGAATTGCCTGGCTCGTTTCGAACAGAATAGATTTGGGATCGACGGGAAGCTGAGGTCGCAGCACGTCGAAGCATCGATCCAGCTGCGCCCTGAAAGCCGGCTCCTGTTGATAGAGCTCTCGCGCCATGCCCGGATATTGCGAGCCTTGACCGGGGAATAACAACACACATCGCGGGCGTTCCCAATCGGCCACGTGCCATCGGCCAGCATCACCGGCCAGCATGTTCGCGGCTTCGGTGGAATCGCGGCAACAGATCGTACGCCGGTGCGCCATCTGGCGACGTCCGTTCGCGAGCGTGAAGCTCACATCGGCCAGATCCTGCTCCGGATGGCGCTGCAGATGGCTCGACAACTGCAGACTCTTGGTGCGGAGGGCCTCTCGGGTGCGCGCCGACAGCACAAGAAGCTGGTTGGCGCGGCCGGGAGCCGCGGGGCCAGTCTCGGGAGCTTCTTCGAGAATCGCATGGGCATTGGTGCCGCCAATGCCGAAGGAACTGACGCCCGCCCTGCGCGGATGTCCTTGCGGCGCAACCCAATCAGTCAATGTGGTGTTCGCGCGGAACGGACCGTTGGCGAAATCGATGGCTGGATTCGGCGCGTCAAAGAACAGCGTGGGTGGAAGCTGGCGGTGTTTCAGAGCCAGTGTGGTCTTGATCAGGCCGGCCACGCCTGCTGCGGCGTTCAGATGACCGACATTGGACTTGACCGAGCCGATCGAACAGAACCCCGCGGGCAGCAGCGATGCAGCCGCCACGGAAAACGCACGATGCAGTGCGTCCAGCTCGATCGGATCTCCCATCCGCGTCCCGGTGCCGTGCGCCTCGACATATCCGATGCTTTCCACCGGCACATTGGCCGCCTTCAGCGCCATGCCGATCGCGGCTGCCTGTCCGTCTAGGCTTGGCGCGGTGAAGCCCACTTTTCGATGTCCGTCATTGTTGATGCCGACGCCCCTGATCAACGCATGGACAGTGTCTCCGTCACGCTGCGCGTCGGCAAGCCGTTTGAGCACCACCATGCCGGCGCCATCGCCGAACACGGTGCCGGTGGAGCTCGCGTCAAAGGCGCGGGTGTGACCGTCGGCGGAATTGATGCTTCCTTCCTGGAAGAAATAGCCGGCGCGATCGATCGTAATCGTAACGCCGCCGGCGAGCGCCATGTCGCAAGCGCCCGACAGCAATTCCCTGCACGCCAGATTGATGTTGACCAGGGATGTGGAGCAGGCCGTCTGCATCGAGATGGCGGGTCCGCGCAGGTCGGCGCGATAGGAAAATAGCGGCGCGAAGAACTCGCGGTCATTGAGCAACAGCGCACCGAACTGCTCGGCTTCGGATAGATCCGGGAGAATTCGCGTCAGCCATGGCAGGTTGGCGGTCACGCCAGCGTAGAGGCCGATCGACCCCGCATAGCGCTCGGGATCGTATCCTGCGTGCTCCAATGCCTGCCAGGCGCATTCGTGAAAGATCCTGAACTGGGGATCCATCAGTTCCGCTTCGCGGCCGGAATAGTTGAAGAACTCAGGTTCGAACTCCTCAATGCCCGCCAATTCGCCTTTGGCGCGCACATAGTTCGGTGAGGCGAGATGTTGCTCCGGCACGCCTGCCACCCGAAGCTCATCATCGCTGTAGAAGCGGATGGACTCAACGCCGCCTGCCAGGTTCTCCCAGAACTGGTCGATGTCGGCCGCTCCGGGGCCACGAAAGGCCATGCCGACGATGGCAATCGCATTGTCGATCCGCGGACTCGCAACGGGGCGAACGCCGATGGGGGCGGACCTGATATCAGCCGCCGGTGATCGCCCACTGAGGAAGTCCGTCAGCGCAGCCGCGTTGGGATAGGCAAGAAGCATCTGCGTCGCGACGTCCCTGCCGAGCGTCTCCGATAATTTTGCGCTCAGGTTCACGAGATCGAGTGACGAAGCACCCAGATCGAAGAAATTGTCGCCAGCGTTGAGATGCTCGAAGCCGAAATAGCCTTTGATGGCCGTGGCGACCAGCGTAGCGAGTTCGCCTTCAAACGGACGAACGGGAGCCTGAGCCGTTGCGATCGTGAGCGCTGGGGAATCGGGCGTATGTCGCGCCACGGTGTGTCGCTCGAACGGATAGCCGGGCAACGACACGCGACGCGGTGCAAAGCCACTATGCAATGATTCCCATCGCGGGGGCACGCCGTGCGACCAGAGCTGGCCCAGGCACGAGAGCAGGTCTGCAGTTGGATTGTCGGTCAGCCCGAGCAGGGACATTTCCCCGACGTTTGGTTTCGATGCGACTCTTGCTACGCGAAGGATGATGACATTGGCCGCGCGCGCCGGTCGATCCGGCATTGCGGGAGCGTCGATGCCACGCTCGTTGCGAAGCAGCGATCGAAAAGCCTGTTGCAGCGACACCGTGGCGACAACCGCGTTGGCCACATGGGTGCCGATCCCTTCGCCGATCGTCGCGGCCGGGTACAATCCCAGGCCTTTAAGTGTCATCGCGAGCGCGTATTGAAACACGAACTCGAGGCCGGGTGTCCAGTCGTGACGTTCCGCATCCGGGTTGACGGCGAGCCTCGCCAATTGGGCTGCGTCAACGCCGCCGTCCTTGGCGGCAATCTGTTCGCAGCACGCGTCGGCGGCATCCCGGAACACGGCGAGATCCTCATAGAGGCGCCAGCGCGCGGGGACCTCGACCCGGTCCGGCATAAAAAGATGAACTGCGGGCGCTCCGTCCAGGGCCAGCTGTGGTTCGGCCGCAGCTGTGTCCGCCGCTTGGTCTGCAGCCTCCGCGACGCTTCGTGCGACGAATGTGCGCCGAAATGGCAACGAGGCCCGGCCGGTTTGCAGCGTCCAAGCCGTGTCTGCAAGGTCGAGATCGGGATGCGCGCGAAGGAACAGCGCAAGGTTCTGCGATTGCTTTGCGAGCGCCGCGGGCGTGCGGGCCGAAAGCACCAGCAATTGCGGCGGAGGATCCGGCCGCAAAGGCGCTGTTGCGGGAGCCTCCTCCAGCACCGCATGCGCATTGGTGCCTCCGATGCCAAACGAACTCACGCCAGCCCGCAGGGGCCGCGGTCCGTCCCAGATAGAGGTATCGGTTTTCACGTAGAACGGACTGAGGGCGAAATCGATCGCCGGATTGGGCTCACGAAAGTTGAGCGTGCGCGGTAGCACGCGATGATGGAGCGCCAGCGCCGTCTTGATGAACCCGGCTACCCCGGCTGCCGCATCCAGATGACCGATGTTGGTCTTGATCGACCCCAGCGCGCAAAAGCCGCGTTTTTCCGTCGCGAAAGCCCGCTTCAGCGCCTCCACCTCGATCGGGTCGCCCACCGGCGTCGCCGTTCCGTGGGCCTCCACGTAGGAAATACTCTGCGCCTCCACCTCAGCTGCAGTCAGCGCGGCCGCCACTGCATCCGCCTGGCCGCGACTGGCGGGCGCGTTGTAGGAAACCTTCCGGGACCCATCATTATTGACCGCGGTTCCCTTCACCACCGCATAGATGTTGTCGCGCTCGCGAATCGCGTCGGCGAGCCGCTTCAGCACCACCAGCCCGACGCCGTCTCCGAAGATAGTGCCGCCGGCATCCTTGTCGAACGCGCGGCAGTGGCCATCTGGCGAGTTGATGTGGCCTTCCCGGAAAAGATATCCGGGTCGCTTGGGAAGCTCGATGCTGGCGCCGCCCGCAAGTGCGATTTCCGCTTCTCCGCTCAGCAGGCATTGAACGGCGAGATGGATAGCCACCAGCGAAGTGGAGCACGCCGTCTGCACCGACACCGCCGGGCCGCGGAGGTTCAGCTTGTAGGCAATCGTCGTCGCGAAGGAGGCGGCGTTCAGCTCGGCAACGAAGCGCCTTTCCAGCGGATCGTCCTCCGGCTTCACATGGCTGGTGATCCACGAGAGATTACTTGAGACGCCGGCGAACAGCGCGATCGACCGCTGCGATTCGAGTGGATCGCAGCCGGCATCTTCGAGCGCTGTCCACGCACATTCGTGCAGCGCGCGTATTTGCGGATCGAGCAGGCGTGCTTCGCGGGGATGATAACCGAAGAAGTCGCCGTCAAAGCCGTCAGCATCGTCTAGCCAAGGCTTGGCCTTCACATAATGCGGGTTTGCGATCAGCTCCTGTGGGACGCCTTCCGCGACCAGTTCCTGGTCCGTGTAGAAACGAATGCTCTCTTTGCCCTCGGTGAGATTGCGCCACAGCTCGCGCCAATCCGCCGCGCCTGGAAAGCGGCACGCCAAGCCGATGACGGCGATCTCAAGACCGGTTTGGCTGGTCTCGCTCATGGCGTCATCTCGATCCGGGCGCGCTGTGTCAGCAGATTTCGGCCGCGCCTGCCGGAATCGGCGCTGGTAGAACCGGGCCGAGCGCTATTGCTTTCAGCCAGATGGCGAGCCAGCGCATTGATCGTCGGATGATTGTACAGCATGGTCGGCGCGATTTCGCGGCTCAAGGCCATCTGGAGTCTTCCCGTAAGCTGCACAATGTCGAAAGACGTCGCGCCGAGTTCGAAGAAGTTCTGGTTCGTATCCACGTCATCGACGCCGAACAGCGATTTCCAGATATCCCGAATCTGCTGCGAGACCTCGGCGGCGCCGCCGACTGCCGCAGCGATGGGCGTCGCTCGGACATCAACCAAGCGCCGCGTGGCGCGCCGCTCCCAATCTCCCACGGAGACCAGAATATTGGGATTGCCCGACTGCAGGGCGCGGCGGAAGGCATCGTAGCCTTGGGACGGGGAGAGCCCGTGGTCGAGTGGAATACCCGTGCCTTGCGCGAAGCGTTCGGCCATGCCGACTTCGCGCCACGTATCCCAGTTGATGCTGAACACAGGCTTTCCAAGGCTGCGCCGGTGCGCCGCGAACGAGTCGAGGAATGCGTTTGCGGCGGCGTAGGCAGCTTGTCCGGGGCCCGGGATCCAGGCGTCCACGGAAGACATCAGGGCGAAGAATTCGTAGTCATCAAGCAACTGTTCGACGACGAGCGTGCCATCGACCTTGGCGCGCAGCGCTGCTCGGACTTCTGCGTCGCTCTGCTCCCTGAGCAACCGTCCGCTGGCGGTCCCCGCGGCATGGATGACGCCGTCCAGTTTCCCGAAATGTTGCCGGGCGCGCTGGAATACGTCCCGCATCTGATCCGGTTCGGCAACGTCCGCCGCCATGATGAGCGGCTTCGGACCGCCTTCCCACGAGCCGAGCCGGGCATCGTCGCAGCCGTCGCGCAGGCCGCTGAGGCTCACCAGCGCCACGCCGGCCTTGAAATCGCGGGCGAGGCTCAGCGCCAAGGTCAGCCCGATCCCACCGAGCCCGCCGGTTATCAGATAAATGCCCCCGCTGCGCAGCGGAGACGGCCCGTTGGACACTGGCGGCAGACGCTCCTGCGTCGGCTCCCAAATCAGTCCGCCCCGGCAAGCGGCTCGCGCCGGCGGATCTTCGCGAGTGCAGATCTGCAATATCAGGTTGGCGGTGCTTTGCCCAAGGTCGGCCTGGTCCACATCGATCGAATGGCATCGCCATTGTGGAAATTCGGCCGCGGCGGTCTGGCAAACGCCGGTCAACAGCGCCCACGCCGGTTCGCACCGTTCGGTGCCGGAAACTGCAAACGCACTGCGGGTCACCACGGTGAAGCGGCCGCCGCGTGCCCATCCGTGCTTATCGAGGGCCCTCAACAGTCTGATCAGAGGTAGCAAGCCGAGCGAGATCGTATTCTCGGCCAACGCATCGATGTCCGGGGCGAGGAAGAGGATATGGTGCGATTCGAGATGGAGTTCGGTTACAGGACTATCAGGATCGAGCACCACGGGACGGTGCCCGGATTGCCCGAGCAATCCGGCGATCTCTCGTCCGAATTTGTCGTCGCGGGTGATGATTGCCCACTGCGACGGTGTTCCAAGCGAAGCAGTTCCAGCGATGGCGGGCCAGATCCGACGCCAGGAGAGGCCGTAGAGGTGCACGTCCGCTTCGCGACCCGCTTGGGAGGATGGCGTTCCCGAAAGAAGCCGCTCCGGATCGCCCTTGAGCGTATGAATGGTTCGCTCGAACGGATACCCGGGCAGTCCGACTTTTCGGCGCGGACTGCCATGCAGTCCACGCCAGTCGAGGCAGACGCCGTGACGCCACAGCGTTGCGGCCGCCTCGAGCAAAAAGGCACGGTCGGCAATGGCGTGATCGCGATGCCGGATCGTCGGCTGAATCGGCAACGTGGAGGAGAAGCGCCGGCGCGCCAGCGCGCTGAGCGCGCCGCCGGGGCCGATCTCGAGCAATGCCGGGTTGTGGCTGCTGCGGATGGTGTCAAGCCCGCCGGCAAAGTTGACGGTCTGCCTCAGCTGACTTGCCCAGTAACGCGGATCGGTGGCTTCCTCAGCGGTAATCCAGCTTCCGCTGAGGCACGAGATGAACGGGATACGAGGCGGCCTGGGACCTAGTTCGGCGATCCGGGTCGCCAATCGATCGAGGATCGGATCCATCATGCCGGAGTGGAATGCATGGGAGACATCGAGCGGCACCGCATGGAAGCCGCGCTGTTTCAACCCGGCTTCGAGACCGGCAATTGCGGATGGCGGGCCGCTGACGACATGCTGATCCGCGCCGTTGATCGCTGCGATCGACACGCCATCTAACAAAGGCAACAGCACGGTGAGAGGAGCGTTGGTGGAGAGCATCGATCCCGAAGGCAGCTCGCCCATCAGACGTCCGCGATATGCCAGCAGGTCAAGCGTCTGATCGACGGTGAAGACGCCGGCCAGGCATGCTGCGGTGTATTCGCCCAGGCTGTGGCCAATCATCGCGATCGGCTTGAGCCCCCACGAAAGCGCCAATTGCGCCATTGCATACTCGATAGCAAAGAGCAGTGGCTGCACCACTTCGGTGCGGCGAAGTGCGGCTTCATACTCCCGGCGCATGGACGCTGGAGGAGCTATAAAACCCTGCCACGACAGCCCGGTCGGAGCGTATGGCGCCAGCACGTCGAAGCAGTGGTCGATGTGCTCCCGAAATATCGGCGCTTCGTCATAGAGCCCGGCGCCCATCTCCAGATATTGGCTGCCCTGGCCGGGAAACATGAAAACCAGATCGGGTGCGGTCTTCGGTGCCCGGCCTCGGGTCATGAGCGGCGCCGCTCGGCCTTCCAGTGCGTCGGCAACCTGGTCCAAGCCGGATGCGACGACGGTCGCTCGATACTCGAATCCGGCCCGACCGGTCTGCAGCGTGTAGGCAACGTCGGCGCAGGAGAGCTCCGGCCGATCTCGCAGGGCGGCTGCAATCCGCACTGTCAGACGATCAAGGGCCGGAGCCGACTTCGCCGAAAAAACCAGCATTTGTTGCCGCGAGATGTCATCTCGCGGCTCGGTCGGAGGCGCCTCCTCGAGAATCGCATGGACGTTGGTGCCGCCGATTCCGAACGAGCTCACTCCAGCCCGGCGAGGAGAGCCTTGCAAGGCCGGCCATTCCATGCCGTCCGCAGCAACGCGAAACGGCGTTTCGCTCAGACCGGCTGCGGAATTGGGAGAGCGGAAATGCAGGGATTTGGGAATGTGCCCGAATTCCAGCGCCAGCACCGTCTTGAGCAGGCCAGCGATGCCGGCGGCTGTATCAAGGTGTCCGATGTTGGATTTGACCGAGCCAATCCGGCAGAAGCCCAGCCGGCTGCTGTCAAACGCTCTGGCCAGTGCAGCAATCTCCACGGGATCGCCGAGCGGCGTGCCGGTGCCGTGGGCCTCCAGATAACCGATCGTCTCGGCGGGCACGCGTGCGAGCCGGAGAGCAGTCCGGATCACCTCTGCTTGGGCTTCCACACTTGGTGCAGTGTAGGCGACTTTCCGACTGCCGTCGTTGTTGCTTGCTGTTGCCCGGATTACCGCGTGGATGCAATCGCTATCAGCGATGGCTTTTTTCAAGGGCTTGAGTGCGACCAGTCCAACGCCCTCGCCGGGCACCGTGCCATTGGCCTTGGAGTCGAAAGGACGACATTTGCCATCGGCGGAGAAGATCATTCCCTCTTCGTACCGGTAGCCGCGGTTGAACGGATAGCCGAGGGCGACACCACCAGCGAGCGCGATCCGGCAGTCGCCGGTGAGCAGGGCATGGCAAGCCGTGTGGACCGCCAGCAACGACGTGGAGCAGGCGCTCTGGATCACCACGGCCGGGCCCTTCAGATTCAGTTTGTGCGCGACCAGGGTGCATAGAAAGTCCCGGTTGCAAAGTTGCTCGCCCGCGAACTGCTCGGCTTCATTGCCGTAGCGGTTCAGCAGGGATAAGGCGTTCCACCAGGTGTTGTCGGCCGCACCGGCATAAAGACCGATGGACTGGTCCGTGGTGATGGGATCGATGCCGCTGTGTTCGAGACACGTCCAGGCGCACTCGTGAAGAAGACGAAATTGCGGATCCATCAATTGCGCCTGACGAGGGGAGTAGCCGAAGAAAGCTGCATCAAACGCTTCGGCCTGCTCAATGACGCCACGCGCTCGGACGTAATTCCGGTCGTTCAGGGCCGCTTCTGCGACGCCGGCGTCCAGCAACTCGCGTTCGCTGAAGTGTTTGACGGAGCAGATGGCATCGACGAGATTGTGCCAAAACGCGGCGGCATCGGGGGCGCCGGGAAACCGGCAGGCATAGCCGATCACAGCGATTTCAAGACCTGTGGATTCAGACATCGCTGCCTGCCTCGAACGCCTTGAGACTTTCCGTGACTATACTTGCCGCTTCGTCAGCGCGGCTGTCGATGGTCGCGAGGACTTCGGTCGCGGCAAATTCGCCATCGAGCCAGCGTGCTTGCTTGCGCACGGTGGTATGTTCGAACAGCGCCGCCAGCGGAATGTCGTGGCCGAATGTCTGTATCAGGCCGGCCAGTATCGTCAGAACGCTCAGCGAACTTCCGCCGATTTCGAAAAACGGATCGTCAATACCGACTTGCTCGACCTGGAGGGTGCGGCACCAGATCGCCGCGACTTCAGCCTCCGTGCGGTCCCTTGGCGCCACATGGCTCACTGCGCGCGACAGCGGCTTGGCACGCTCCGCGAGCGCCTTGCGATCCACCTTGCCGCTTGAGAGCAGAGGCAGCGTGGGCAGCACCGAAAATGAGCTCGGAATCATGTAGTCCGGGAGACTGTTGGCAAGCCATGTCCGCAAGGTCTGCTCCGTCAGATCGGGCTGGCCCCCCGTCACCACATAGGCCTGCAATATCGTCTCGCCTCTTCGCTGCTCGGGACAAACCACCGCCGCGGCGATGCCCGGATGTTCACGCAAGCGATGTTCGATTTCGCCCGTCTCGACACGAAGTCCACGAATCTTCAGCTGGTGGTCTCGTCGACCGAGAAACTCGATTTCACCCGATGGCAACAGCCGCGCCTGATCACCGGTCCGGTACACGCGCTCGCCGTCCAGCGGGTTCGGGACAAACGCGGCGGCAGTGGACGCGGGATCGTTGACATAGCCACGGGTCACGCACTCGCCGCCGAGGTAGAGCTCGCCGGGGATCAGGGGAGGGCAGAGCGTCAGGTTCTTGTCGAAGACGTAAAGGCGGACGTTTGAGATCGGCCGGCCGATGGGAATGCGGTCGGGCACATCCTCGTCCGCGCATTCAAATGACGACACCTCGATGGATGCTTCGGTCGGACCGTAGAGGTTGACGATCGGGGCGGAATTCCCGGCACTGCGGAGCAGGCGCAGAAATTCGCGGACCTGATCTTGCTGCAGCGCTTCCCCGCTGGTGAGCACCAGTCGCAATTGCGGGGGAACCAGACCCGTCGGTGCCTGGCGCAGCGCGTCGAGATAGGCCGGCAGCATCGAAGGCACAAAGTGAACCACGGTGACGCCCGTTGAACGCAGTGTCTCGGCCAACACGCGCGGGTCACGCTCGGCATCGGGCGGCAGCATGCGGACCGATGCGCCGGCCCAGGCCCACCAGAACAGCTCGTACAGCGAAACATCGAAAAGCAGCGAGGTCTTCTGTAGCAGCACATCGTTCGGCGTCAGCGCGTAGCGCTGCTGCCCCCAGTGAAGTCGATTTACGACGCCGCGATGAGGAACGGCGACGCCTTTCGGCTTCCCCGTCGAGCCCGACGTGTACAGCACATAAGCCAAGTTCGCTGGGTGCGTCAGCGTATCCAGATGCTGATCGGGCCCCTGATAGAGCCGCGGATCGGCAAGATTGATCCGGTCGAGACCGTCGCAATGCAGCGGCTCACCCGACAAATCATCAAGGACGAGCCGGACGTCGCTGTGCTGCAGTTTGAAGCGCTGCCGAGCCGCAGGCTCGTGAGGGTCGATAGGAAGGTAGGCGGCGCCGGCCTTCAGAACGCCAAGCAGCGCCGGGATGGTTTGCAGAGAGCGGCGTGCGGTAACGGCCACCACCATTTCCGGTCCCGCGCCGCGTGCGCGCAACGCATGGGCGATCTGATTGCTCTGCCGATCGAGTTCGCTATATGTCAGATGACGGTCTTCAAACCATACAGCCACGCGTTGGGGAGTCCGTGCCGCTTGTTCGCGAAAGATTTCATCGATCGTGCAGTCTTGCGGAAACCGAGCGGCGGTATCGTTGAGCCGCTCCCAGCACTCGCGTTCGCCAGGAAGGAAGAGGTCGATCGCCGAGATCGAATCGAACGGTGATGCACACAGCCGGTCAAGAAAGACCGCGAAACGGCGGGCGTGCAGCGCGACGCCGCCCGCCAGAAAGGCGTTCGCGTCATATCGCAGCTTGCAGCCGAGCAGATCGCCGTCGCGCAGGAACAAGAAATTCGTGCTCGCTCCCGCCAGATCCCGGCCGGAGTCTTCGCGGCCGTTCGCCATGGATATCGCGACGTCGAACAGCTGGCCATCGGTTTGTGACCGCATCGTTGCCCAGGCACCCATTGGGACGCTGGCATGGGACAGCGCGTCATCGAGCCAGGCGCGAACCTTATAGGTGAGCGTCTTGAACGACTCGTCATCTGCAATAGCGATTCCAAGCGGCACAACGGTGTTGCCAGAGACATGTTCGTCATTCTCTCTTGGCACGCGAACGCCGATGGTGAAGTGAACCGCTTCGCTGCATCGATGCACAAATGCAGCCGTCGCGGACGCCAGAACCGCCAGCAGCCTTTGCTCCGATCCGCCGCCGACCCGGGTCGCGTGCCCGCTGAGCTCGAAAGCGAAGTCGCGCCAGTCCGGTGAAGCTGTGCGCTTGATGCGATCGCGTATGAAGCCCGGACGTTCGGGATGACGTTCCAGCAACGCGTTCCAGTATTCGTGCTCGGACTTACGGCGGTGGATCGCAGTCATGATGTCGTCCTTGCGTAGGATTCGTTCGCCTCGCGTCCTAAAATGAGAAGTCACCGCTGGCCTCGAGAGACATCGGCTGTTGCGGTTCGATGGATGGCGAAAAATCCCCGATCCGGCAGTCCTGATCTAGGGCCATCCGCTCCAGGATCTCGACGTAATGATCGGCGATGGACTGTGCGGTGTCGGCGGTGAATAGATCCGTTGCATACTCCAGAGCCAGTTCGACGACATCGTCGAGCTCAATTGCTTGCAGCATCAGATCGAACAGCGCTTTGGTGTGGAACGTATCGTGTGGTGAAATCCGTAGATTCGCGATGGATACGTTCTGCACCGCGGTGTTCTGCAGAAGGAACATGACGTTGAACAATGGATTCCGGCTGAGATCGGTCGGGAGCGCGAGCTGTGCGACAAGACGATCCAGCGGGTAATCCTGATGCTCCAGTGCGCTCAGCACGTTTTTCTTTACCTCTTGAAGGAAATCACGCAGCGTCGCATCGGGCCGAGCGTGATTACGCATGGGCAACGTGTTGACAAAAGTGCCCATGACATTCTGCAGGTCGGCATGCGAGCGCCCAGCCGCCGGGGAACCGACCACGATGTCCTGCGCACCCGACATGGCGTGCAGCAGAACGTTGAAGGCGGCCAGAAGCAGCACGTAGAGCGTCACTTCCTCGTCGGCTGCGAGCTGTTTCAAGTCATGCGTCAGGCCGGCGTCCAGTAAGAACGTGATCCGCGCTCCGGCAAAGCTTCGCCGCTGCGGCCTCGTAAAGTCGGTGGGCAGCGTGAGAGCAGGGATCGCGCCGGAGAAGAGATCGAGCCAATAGATCTCGTGATGCGGCTGGCCAGCATCTGTGCCGTCTTGTTGGCGCTGCCATTCGGAGTAATCCTTATATTGCAACGGGACCGGAGGGAGCGCATTTCCGGAATACAGTTCGGCGAATTCCTGTACAAAAATCTGGAATGATACACCGTCCGTCACGATGTGAGGAAAGTCAGCAAGCAGAACGTGGCGGTCTGGTCCGGTTCGAATCAGGCACACGCGCAGCAACGGCGCCTTTGACAGTTCGAATGGACGAACATAGCTCGCCATCAATCTCCGCACATCGTGCCGGTCGCATTCATACCGGTCGAGATGGAAATCGACGCTGTCATGGATGCGTTGCACCACCTCGCCGTCGATCACATGAAAGGAGGTCCGCAGCGCTTCGTGCCGAGCCACGATCTGACGCAGAACCGTTTCGACCTTGTCCGGATCCAGCGGTCCCTCGATCAGGTTTGCGAATGGGTCGTTGTAGGCTGTGTTCGCCGGGTTGAGGCGATAGTGAAGGTAATGGCGCCGTTGAGCCGCAGAGAGCGCGTAATGAGGCTGCTGCGCGGCTTTGGGTATTGGTCGGAAGGCAGCCGCGGAAGCTTCGTGAACGAGCTGTGCCATGCCATGGGCGGTGGGAACCTTGAAGAACTGAAGCAGCGGAATCTCGATGCCGAGGCGTTTGCGAATGCGCGCTGCGGCGGTCACGGCTTTCAGCGAGTCCCCTCCCAGTTCGAAGAAGTCGTCGTGGATCCCCAGCGGTCGCACCCGGAAAATCTGCTCCCATACCGAGACCAGTGCCTTTTCAATCTCAGTGCTGGCGGCGACGAAATCGCTGGAGAGCTGAGGCCGGCCATGGGCGGCTTCGTTTGCTTCAATCGATGCGTCGGACTTGCCGTGTGCGCTCTCTGGCCTCACCCATTGATCGAGCCGGGCTTTGAGTGACCCGGGTGAACTGGCAAGCTGCGGAGCCTTGCCCCAACTCAGAACCCGGGTGAGAGCCTCGAACCCTTCTGCCGGCTCCATGGAAAGCGCATCGATGACCGCCCCCACTTGGTTATCCGTTTTCCGCTGCGTCCAGTACTTCCAGTCGCTCCAATCGACTGCGATCCACGGGTAGGTCGCGTTGCGGCCGCGGTGATGCGCATAAGCATCGAGGAAGGCATTCGCTGCGGCATAGGCGACGTATCCGAGGCCACCCAGCACGGTTGAGATGGAGGACATCAGGACGCAGAAATCCAGCGTCCTGCCGGCCAGCGCCCGATCGAGCACGTAGGTTCCGTGGATTTTGGCTTGAAACTGCTGCTCGCAGGTTTCGGAATCCATTTCGCCGATGAGCGAATAGGTGCGCCCATCGGTGACGCCGGCCGCGTGAATGATGCCGTGGATGGACCCGAAATGCGCTTCGGCTTCGTCGAACGCATGCCGCATTGCGGTCTCGTCGGCGACATCGGCGGCGACAGTCAGGACTTCCGCACCCAATTCCTCCAGCTTCTGAACGGCGCGAATTCTGCCGCTGATGCGATCGCCGCTATGCTCGTTCTGTTTCAGCCAGTCTGACCACTGCTCGCGCGCGGGCAGCGGCTCGCGGGCCGTCAAGACCAAGCGAGCCTTGAACAAGCGCGCCAGGTGCTCGGCCAGGATTCCCGCGACCCCGCCGAACCCGCCGGTGATCATGTAGACGCCGTGCTCCCGCCATGGCGTCCGGCTCTGCGGGGCCGCCTGCAGCGGCTGCTGATGCCAATCGAGCACCCAGCGATGACGGCCGCGATAGGCGACCTGGCGATCGACATCGTCCTGCAGGCATTCGGCCAGCAGAGCAACGACGAGCGATGCTTCGCGGCGACTGCCGCGCGCGGGGATTTCTATATCCACTACGGCGCATTGCAGGTGTGGGAGCTGTTGCGGTATGCACAGCACCGGTCCTGCTACGGCCGCTTTTTCCGGATAGAGCGGCTCGTCGCCGGTGACTTCGTACAAGCCTCGCGTCACGACGGTGATGTGGGTATCGGAACCTAAGCCGGTCGCGTTCAGCGCCTGGGCAAGATAGAGCAGACTGTAGAAGCCGGTACGATTGGCTGCGCTCACCGCCTCGCGGGTGATCTGCCTCGCGACATCGTCGCCGTCGATGCCCCAGAGGTGCACAATCCGCGTCGGCATGGCAGACCGTGCGACCAGAGCGGCGCAGAGCTGATCGTAACTGGCGCCCGCATCCGGATCGATTTGATAGCCGTCCTCGCCACTCTGCGCAAAGTGCGATCCGGCGGTGACGACGATCGCCGTTTCGTGCCGGCGCCCGATCTGATCTAGGAGCAATCGGGCGAGGTCGTGTGAATCAGCAAAAACGAGCCAGCGATGCGTCGGGGCGGGACGATCCAGGGGCACCTCGGGGGCGACCGTGCGTCGCCACTGCGGTGTGTAGAACCACTCCGCCACATCCTCTCTCTTGACGATTTCCGTCGAAGCGGCCTCGGCCGCCGCGGCAGCCAGCTGCAGCGGATTGCCTTCGATCCAGTAGCGCTTGTGATCGAATGGATATCCCGGCAGCGGAATCCGCAGCCGCCGTTCGTCGGCATAGAAGCCGCTCCAGTCTGGCCGCACGCCGAGCAGCCAGAGCCGGACGAAACAGTCGAGCAGCGCGAAGCAATCGTCGTCTTCGCTCTGCGGCGCCTTCATTGCGTGCAGAATACGCGTACCGTCGGGGACGAGGCGGTTGGCCAGAACGGCAAGGTCGCGCCCGGGGCCGACCTCGATGAAGACGGCATCGGCGTTCTTGCCAAGCTCGGCTGCTCCGGCCGCGAACCGCACCGTATCGCGCAGATGCCGAACCCAGTAGGCGGGATCGGTGGCTTCGCTACTGGTGATCCATCGTCCGGTGACGGATGAGACGAAAGGAATCTCCGGCGGCCGCAACTGCATGCGCTGGACGCTCTGCAGGAATGTTTCGGCCAGCGTGTCCATTTCGATGGAATGGCCGGCATGCGCCACTGGAATGCGCATCGAAAGCAGACGAAGTTTCCGAAGTCGCAGTTCAAATGTTGCGATGGCCTCCACTGTCCCCGCCACGATGCAGGAATCGCCATTGTCGACGGCAATGGAAATGCGCTCGCCGGTGTCCGCAGCGAAGCGGGCACAGATGTGTTCCAGTTCGGATTCCGGCAGCGGCACGCTGAGCATGGCTCCCGCTCCCTGGCTAGCCATGATGCGGCCCCGCTCCGTCACCAGCGCCAAGGCATCTTCGAGGCTGAAGACACCTGCCAGACAAGCTGCGGCATATTCACCAAAGCTGTAGCCGATCATGGCGGCGGGACGGATGCCCCAGGCCATCAGCGTCCTTGCCAGGGCATATTCCAGCGCAAACATCAGTGGCTGGGTGAATTCGGTCCGGCCGATCAGTTCGGCAAGACGGTCATCCGGGTTGTCCGGATAGAGGACATCACGAGCAGGCCGGGGCAGTGCGCCTGCAAGCAGATCGAAGCAGCGATCAATCTCCTGCCGGAAGACAGGCTCCATGACGTAAAGCGAACGGCCCATGTTGACGCGCTGTGCGCCCTGTCCGGGAAACATGAACACGACGTCGCCGCGGTCGCGCGGCGCATGCCAGGTCCTGACTCGCTTGGCAGGCTTTTCGCGCAGCGAAGCGACGGCGTCAGCTGTGGATTCGCACAGGATGCTGCGGCGGAATGGCATGCGCCGACGCCCGACCTGCAGCGAAAAAGCGGCGTCGCTCAAGTTGATGTCCGGATGACGCACCATATAGTCGGCGAGGTTTTCGCACTGCCGGGTCAGCGCTGTTTCGGTGGCTGCAGAGAGCGTAAGAATCTTCCAGTGCCGCACGCGGGTGCCGCTGACCCGCGCGGGGGCTTCCTCCAGAACCACATGTGCATTGGTGCCGCCGATGCCGAACGAGCTGACGCCGGCGCGCAAGCGTGTATCGGCGGGCTTCCAGTCGGAGAGCTGCGTGTTGACGTAGAAGCCCTTCGCGTCCCCGATGAACTCAGGGTTATGATTCTCATAGTGCAGCGAGGGCGGAATCTGGCGATGCTGCATGGCCAGTGCGGTCTTGATCAGGCCGGCCATTCCCGCAGCGGCCATCAGATGGCCGAGGTTGCTCTTCACGGAGCCGATGGCGCACCGGCCGGCCTGCTGCGGGCCGAATGCCAGACCGAGTGCCTTCAGCTCGATCGTGTCGCCCAGCCTGGTCCCGGTCCCGTGGGTTTCGACGTAATTCACCGTTTCAGGCGCCACGCCAGCCATCGCCTGGGCCGTGCGAATGACCTCGGCCTGCCCCTGCGCGCTCACGCTCGTATAGCCGGCCTTGCGGCTTCCGTCGTTGTTGCTGGCGGTGGCTTTGATGACGGCGTGGATGTTGTCGCCATCACGCAGCGCATCTTCGAGAGGCTTCAGCACCACTGCGCCCCATCCGTCACCAAACACCATTCCGTCAGCATTGGCGTCGAAGGCCCGGCAGTGCCCGGAGGAGGAGAACAGCATGCCCTCCTGAAAAACATAGCCAGCGCGTTCCGGCAGCGTGAGTGAGACCGCACCGGCGACGGCGATGTCGCAAAGCCCTGACCAGATTGCACGGCACGCCGAGTCCACCGCCACGAGCGATGTCGAGCAGCCGGTGAAGAGATTTACGCTGGGTCCTCTCAGCCCCAGCTTGTATGAGACCGTGTTGGTAAGCGAGTCCTTGTCGTTGAGCAGCGTGGTCGTGAATTGTCCGAGCGTACGTCCGGCTTCCGAGAATGTCGCCAGCACCTGCCAATAAAGGTTTGGCGATGCGCCGCCATAGAGGCCGATGGCCCCCTTGTACTCGGCAGGGTCGATGCAGGCGTCCTCCAACGCGTGCCAGACGCATTCGTGGAATGCGCGCGTCTGTGGGTCGAGCAACTCCGAATCGATCGCCGTGTAGTTGAAAAATTCGGCGTCAAATCGATCCTGATCCGGAATGAATCCTTTCGCGGGAATGTAGTTGGGGTGCCGGCTTTCCGCTTCAGGGACGCCTGCGGCACCGAGTTCATCGGGCATGAAACGGCTCACGGAATCGATACCGTTCCGGAGATTGTCCCAATAGATATCGAGGTTGTCGGCTCCCGGAAAACGGCCCGACATTCCGATGATGGCGATGTCGCCGGTTTTGCCTGATGTTATCCGCTCGGCAACCGCGGAGAAGTTGTTCTCTTCGCTGTCACCGGCAAGATGCGCGGCCAGCGCGCGGATTGTCGGCTGCTCCAGCATGTCTTCGATCGGAACGTGGCGCTTCAGCGCCTTGCCCAAGCGGCTAACCAGGTGGATCAGTTCGAGTGAGCTGGCTCCCAGTTCGAAGAAGTGCTTGCTGGTGTCGACATCGTCCACGCCGAAGAAGTCGCACCAGACGTCGCCAATAATGCTCTCGATTGCCGCGCGCGGCGACCGAAAGCCGTCCGTCGGCGCAGCTGTCCGCCGTTCCCGCGTTGGCTGCTTCTCAGGCTCCCGGCGCAGCGATTTGAGACGAATCCATTGATCAATCCGGGATTCCAGGTCGCCCGTCGAGATGACCACCTGGTGGATCGGCTCTCTCGACATGAAAGTCAGTACGCATCGCAGGGCGCGGGTGCCTTCTTCACGCGTCAGTTCGAGCTGTTTCAGGCTCTGGCCGACATTCGAATTGAACAGAGCGGGGCCGTCATATTCCCACTCGGCCCAGTTCACGACGACCCAACGTTCGCCGCGAGCCGCGGCTTGTGATTCCGCGAAGCCGTCCATGTAGAGGTTTGCGGCCGCGTAGGCCACATGGCCCAGCCCGCCCAGAATGGGTGCGAGGGACGAGATGGCGATCCGGAAATCGAGCGTGCGTCCGTGCAGCAGCCGGGCGGCGACGGTCAGGCCGGTCATCTTCGGACGGAACTGCTCCTCGCACAATTCCCGTGTGATTGATTCGATCGGCGTTCGCCCCGACTTCGCGCGCACGATGCCGGCGCCGTGGATAAAGCCATGAAGCGCGCCAAACTGCGCTTCGGCCTGCGCGATGGCGGTGCGCATGGACGCTTCGTCCGCCGCGTCCGCCTGGCAGACCAGGACGTCCGCCCCCAGCGACTCCAACTCGCGAACCATATGGATTCGCGCACTGGTCTTGTCGTCCGGGGCGTGCGTCGCAATCCACCGATCCCATGACGAACGTTCGGGGAATTCGCCGCGGCTGGTCAGTGCGAGGCGGGCATGAACCGACCGCGCGAGATAGCGCGACATTTCTCCGGCGACCTGTCCCAGTCCGCCGGTGATCATGTAGACGCCGCGATATCTCAGGCCCGGCGGCGGCGCGTCGGAGGCGGCAACCTCGGCCTGCACCTCCCGCGCTGGGAGCTGTTCGAATCTCCGCGTCCAGGGGATCCCCTGACGATAGGCCATGACCGTCTCGGTGATCGGCGCACACAGGGCGGCGACGAAGCGCTCGATCCAGGCCGGCGTCTCGCTCGGCAATGCGGCGGTCACATCGACGTCGATGGCGCGGCAGAGCATTGTCGGCGATTCCTGCGGCAGCACTTTCAGCAGCGCCAGCAGCGGGGCTTTCTCCGGCTCCACGACTCCAGATCCAGCAATGTGGTGCATGCGATTGCTGACCGCATTGAGCGTGATGGCGTGGTAGTAGTTACTTCGACCCAGGGCCTGGCCCAGGTACAACAGACTGTAGAAGCCGAGGTCCAGGATGCTGGCCGGCGAAGCTGATGGCGTTACGGCCCACAGGTGACACACATGAGCCGGTGAAAATCCGGCTTGCTCGAGCGCTGCAAACAGGGCGACGTAATCGTCGACTGATCCGGGGTTTAGTTCGTAAGTGTCTGCGGCACGTGCGACGAAGCGGACGCCGACGCGAACCATGGCGACGCGCCGTCCGGCTGCGATGAGTCGCGCCGCGATCGCATCCCCGAGCCCCAGCGGATCAGCGAACACGAGCCAGTCGCCGGTTGTAGCATGATCCATCCGGTACCGTTCGGCCGACTCGCGCCAGACCGGCACATAGAACCACTGGTCTTCAGATTGCTTCGGAGTCCCCGTGTCACCTTCGCGCTTGACGGAGTTTTCCACCGCGGGCTTTCCGTTGAACGGAGAGCCGTCGATCCAGAAGCGCTTGCGCTCGAACGGCGACGTCGGCAGTGGAACGCGCCGGCGAGCTTCGCCGGCGTACAGGCGCAGCGGTGAGGCAATGGCTCCCTTTGCCCAAAGGTCGGCCAATGCAAACAGCGGGCCCGCCGCGCCGGCATCGATGTGAACTACGTGCGGCGCAACGACGTCGGACCGTCCTTTCGCGCCGATCTGCAGGAAAACGGCTCGGGATGCGAGCTCGCCAAGCGCCTTCGTCAAATGGTCGCTGCCGGACGCCGGTTGACGAAATACGGCGCTGCGCCAGTAATTGGCATCGCCGATCTCGCGGGACGTAATCCATTCGCCCGTGACATTCGACAGATACGGAATGCGAGGACGTGCGTCGGCGGACGGCTGTATCTCCGCGTTGCCGGAGACGATCCAGCCGAGACAATCAGAAAGCCGCAGCGTGCCGGACAGACAGGCCGACAGCAATTCCCCGCGGCCGAAGCCGGCCAGAGCCCCGGGTTGAACGCCCTGTTCGATGAACCAGCACGCCGCCGCGTACTGGTGGCAGAAGCCGGCGAGGTCGCTCGCCGCAGCATTTCGGTTCTCGAGTTGGGCTCTGACATCGGCGGCAAGCCGCGGCTCCAGAAGGTCGAGACAGCGCGACAGCGCTTGGCAGTAGAGCGGCTCGTAGCGCAGGAAATTTTGCGCGCACTGCACGTCCGTCGGCTCGTCGGTGAACACGAAGACGGCAAGTTCGCGCGGGTCTGCGCTGTCCACGATGCGGGCGCGCGGATGCTTCGGATCAAGCAGGGCATCGACCGCCATCGCGCGATCTTCCGCGACGGCAACCCGCAGCCAGCGCTGCCGCTTGCGGCCGTTCATCAGGGTATGCGCGACGTCCGCCAACTCCACGTCCTCGTGGAGCCGGATATGATCGGCCATCTGTTGCGATAGATCCTCAAGCGCGGTTTCGGACCGCGCCGACACGAGCAGGAGGTGCAGCGGCCGCCCCGACGGCGGGGATTGAGGTGTGTCATGCTCCTCGAGGATCATGTGGACATTCGTCCCGCCCAGGCCGAACGCGCTGACGCCGGCACGACGCGGCAGGGGAGAGGCTGGCCACTCGCGCTGGTCGGCAACCAGATAGAATGGGCTGTCCACCAGGTTCATTCTTGGGTTGGGCAACTGGAAATGCAGCGTCGGCGGGATGATGCGATGCTTCAGGATGAGCGCGGTCTTGATAAAACTGGCGACGCCGGCGGATACATCGAGATGGCCGATATTCGGCTTCACCGATCCGAGTCCGCAAAATCCTTTGCGTTCGGTTTCAAAAGCCTCCTTAAGCCCTTCGAACTCCAGCGGGTCGCCGACGACGGTGCCGGTGCCATGGGTCTCGACATAGCCGATCTCGTCAGGGGCGGTCTGCGCCAGGTCCATCGCGGCGCGGATCACTTCGGTCTGGCCCTGGACGCTGGGGGCGGTGTAGCCCGTCTTCCGGCTGCCGTCGTTGTTGATGGCCGAGCCTTTGATGACTGCATAGATGTGATCGCGATCCCGAACGGCTTCTTCGGCCCGCTTCAAAATGACGACGCCGGCACCGTCGCCATAGACAGTGCCATTCGCAGCGCCGTCGAAGGCGCGGCAATGGCCGTCGGGAGAGACGATCATGCCCGGCGTGTAGCGATAACCAGATTTCAGAGGCAGCGTGATCGCGACCGAGCCGGCCATTCCGAGATCGCAGTCGCCGCTCAGCAACGCCTGGCAGGCCTGATGAATGGCAACCATCGAAGTCGAGCACGCGGTGAACAGCGTGAAACTCGGTCCCTTCAGATCGAAATTATAGGCAATATGCGAACTGAGATAGTCCTTGTTGTTGTGAATTCCGACCGTGAAGTTGCCGAGATTTTCGGCTTCTGCCTGGTACGCCAGAATCTCCCAGAATGTGTTGGGAGCGGCCCCTGCATGCAGGCCGATCAACCCGCCAAATCGACCAGGTTCGTAGCCGGCATCCTCTAGAGCCTCCCAGCATACCTCGTGAAAGACTCTGATCTGCGGGTCCATCATTCGCGCTTCGCGCGGTGAATAGCCGAAGAACTCGTTATCGAATCTGTCTGCGTCCTCGATCATGCCTTTCGCGCGCACGTAGTGCGGGTCGTCCATGACCTTGGGATCAATGCCGGCTTCGATGAGTTCATCGCGGCTGAAGAAGGAGATCGATTCCACGCCGTTCAGCAGGTTGTTCCAAAAGGCCGAAGCGTTCCTGGCGCCGGGAAAGCGACAGCTCATGCCGACGACGGCGATGTCCAGTCCTGGTCTTATCTGTGCTTTACTCACGGCTTGCCCGCCCGGCTGTTCGCATCTCTCGCTTCATTTTCAGACCGATATTGCTTCGCTCCTTGGCGCTCTGCGACACGATCAGTTCGGTGCTCTCGGCAGCCTGCGCCCGTTGTCCGAGGCGGCGCGCGATCCCACGCACGGTAGGGTTTTTATAGAGATCAAGCACCGCGACCTCGCGATCGAGCGTGCGCTTCAAGAGCTGGGCGATCTGGATCAGATCAAGGGACGTGGCGCCGAGATCGTTGAAGTTGTCGTCAATTCCGACAGTTTCGAGCCGCAGATACTGCCGAAGTACGCCACCGATATCCTCTTCGATGCTGTCGTCGGCGGGAGCGTAGGCCACGATGAGGTCGGGTCGGGCGCGTAGGCTGATCAGCACCTGTGATACCGGCGCCAGTCGTTCCACCGGAACGCCGCCATCGCGCTCGTGCCGTATCAGCCTTGCCGACAGATCCGTCGTTGAGATTGCAACTCGCGGTTCGCAGCCGCGTAGAATGGCTTCGAGCGCATCCAGCCCCTGCGCTGTGGAGATGCCTTGCTCAAGATCGCCAACGCCATCCGCGCGCGCGGCGACGGCCATGCCAGCTTCCTTCCAGGCGTCCCAGTTGATGCTGACGGTGAAAGGATCGGATCGAGTCCGGGCCAAGGCGAAGCTGTCGAGGAAGGCGTTGGCGCTGGTGTAAGCGACCTGACCATACGGTGCGATGATCGCGTTGATCGATGAATAGAGAATCAGGAAATCAGGAGAGATGCCGCGCAAGGCGGCATCGAGCGCCAAGGTACCGTGCGTCTTCGGAGCCAGCACCCGGTCGCTTTGCTCGCGGCTCCGTGCCTGGATCAGTGCGCCATCGGCCGTTCCGGCCAGGTGAAAGACGCCGTGGATTGCACCGAACCTCTTTTGGCAGCGTTCGACCACGGCAGTCAGCGCAGACTGATCGGTGACGTCGGCCGTTTCCGCCACGACCTCGCCGCCGCAAGCCTCGATGTCGGCGTAAGCCTCGGGGCTCGGCGGCGTTCGGCCGACCAGAATGAGCTTGGCGTGCCAGCGCTCGGCGAGACGCCGGCCAAGCGCGAGAGCCAGCGCACCGAAACCTCCGGTGATCAGGTACACCCCGCCTTCGCGAAAGCGGACGTGTCCGTCTGACGGTCGCGGCGGTGTCAACCCCTCATACACAGTCTCCCAGCGCAAGAGGCCCCGCAGCGCGATCTCCTTCGGGCCTCCGGATTGGGCGCATTCGGCAATCAGTGCCTGCAACAATTCGCGTTCGGCCGGTGTTCCCTCGGCTGGCCGTCGGATATCGATGAGACGACATGCCAGATTGGGATATTCGAAAGGAATGACGCGCACTGGTCCCCTCAGCAGCGCGGTTGCAGGGCGAAGCCCACCTTCGCCGTTGATCTCGGCGGCGCCTTCCGTGATGACATGAACCGAGATGCGGTGATCGGGTGCGCGCTCGCCAATGTGACGGGCCAAATCCAGCAGGTCGTGAAAGCCGTCGCGACAGACTTGATCAAGGCCGGCCTCCGGCGCCGCAACGCCGTTCGCCAGTGTCCGGAAATGAAGGATGTGATCGGGGGGCGGTCCGTCAGGTATGCGTGGCGGCGCGGCAGGATCAGCAATGCAAACATCATGGTTTCGCCGCGCCAACTCGCGGGCGAGCGCAGTTGGGAACGAACTGCCGTCGGAAAACAACAGCCACCGTGATTTCGGCATGGCAGAGTCGTTCAGGCGCGGCGCCTGTTTCCACACCGGCAGATACAGCAGGGTGGCTGCTTTGCTCGTACCTGTTTCCGTCGCCGAAGCGGTCCGTTTCAGCGCCGGGCCGGCATGTCCGGCGCGTGTCGGCCAGTAGCGGCGCTGTTCGAACGGGTAGGTGGGAAGCGGTACGCGGCGCCCTCCGCGGGCGCGGTGAAACGCTGCTGCATCAGGCTCGACGCCCAGCAGATAGAGCGAGCCAATCTTGTTCAACAGGAAAGTGCAGTCGTCGACGGGATCCTGAACGTGCCGCACCAAATGAATGGAGCGTCCTGCGGTGGATGGATCCGCCTGATGCTGCAGTAGGCCGATCAGATCGCGGCCGGGACCAATTTCGACGAATACCGCGTTGGGGAGCTTCAGTAGCGTGCGCAGCGTGTCGGAAAAACGGACTGTCTCGCCAAGATGACGAGTCCAATATTTGGCGTCGACGGCGACGCCGGGATGGAAATAGTCGCCGGTCAGATTGCTGACCAGCGGGATCGCCGGGTCATGACGCCGGCAGCGCGCGATGGTCGTTTCGAGCGTTTGCCCTGCAATGCTGACAACGGGCGAATGCATCGCATGTTCGCCGTCGAGCGGAAGCGCCCAGACGCGGCGCTTTTTCATCGCCATGGCGAACGCGCAGACATCGTCGCGTAATCCGGATACCACGCAGGACGGGCCGTTATCGATGGCCAGCGCCAGCGATCCCCTCAGCAACGGAACAACTTCCGCCGCGGGAAGCGGCACGCTCAACATCGCGCCGGGCTCCGTCTGCCTCATGAGCCGCCCGCGCTCCAAGACGATCTCTATCGCATCCTCGAGCGTAAACACGCCGGCGATGCACGCCGCGACATACTCACCGAAGCTGTAGCCGGCGATTGCGGAGGGCTGCACGCCCCAGCCGATCAGCATCCGAGCCAGCGCATACCCGCAAGCAAAGATGGCCGCCTGCGCGACGTCGAATCGTCGCAATTCGCTTGCCGTCTCCTGGTCGGCTGGAAACAGCAGCAGCTTCAGATCGAGGCGCGGCAGCAGCAGGTCGAAACAGCGATCCATCGGTTCACGGAAGCTCGGCTCGGACAGATAAAGCCCGCGACACATGCCGGCATATTGCGAGCCGAGGCCGCCGAATAGGAATACCACGGGAGGCGTCTGCCCCGGTGCCTTTGCCGGCGCAGCCGGTTTAGCTAAGCCGGCGGCGGCTTGGCGAAGATCTTCACAAACCAATACACGCCGGTACGCGAACTGTCGGCGTCCGGCGTGGAGCGTGAATGCCGCGTCGGCGGGGTCAAGCTCGGGGTGCCGCTCGAAGTGGGATGCTAGACGTTCGGACAGGGACTGAAGCTGCTCCGGCGCCCGTGCCGAAACAAACAGCACATGCGGCCCTTCAGTCGGCATAGTTCGGACCGGCGGCTCCGGCGCCTCTTCCAGCACCGCGTGAGCGTTCGTTCCGCCGATACCAAAGGAACTGACGGCCGCGCGTCGCGGGCGGAGGCCGCCGGCCCACGCACGGGCGTCGGTGTTGACGAAAAAAGGCGTGGCTCGGAAATCGATTTCCGAATTCGGCGCGCTGAAATTTGTTGAAGGTGGAAGCGTCTTGTGCTGCAAGGCAAGAACGGTCTTGGTGAAACCTGCGATACCGGCAGCGGCATCGAGATGTCCCACATTGGCCTTTACCGATCCGAGCGCGCAGAATCCGCGTCGCTGTGAAGCAAACGCGCGGGTCAGGGCCACAACTTCGATCGGATCACCCAGCGGCGTGGCGGAACCATGGGTCTCCACATAGCCGATGGTTTCGGGATCCACGTTGGCGGTGCGATGTGCGAGCGCGATGACCCGCGATTGTCCCTCGACCGAGGGCGCGGTGAAGCCGACCTTCGCACTGCCGTCGTTGTTGACCGCGATGCCTTTCAGCACGGCGCGAATGCAATCACCGTCCGCAATGGCGTCTTCGAGAAGCTTGAGGACGACGATGCCAACTCCGTTGCCGCATACCGTGCCGGCGGCATCGGCGTCAAACGGGCGACAATGACCGTCAGGCGAAAAGATCATCCCGTCTTCGTGCAGATAGCCGCTCTTGAGCGGATAGGTCAGACCTATTCCTCCCGCCAGCGCCAGATCAGCCTTTCCCGACAACAGCGCCTGCGCCGCCAAGTCGACTGCTACAAGCGATGTCGAGCATGCTGTTTGCACGGTCAGCGCCGGACCGGTCAGGTTCAGCATGTGGGCAACACGAGTGGCCAGATAATCCTTCTCGTTGCGGATGATGGTGTCGAACCGGGTCGTCGTGCCCTCGGGGAGGCCGACGAAGTCGAGCCAATGGTAGTTGGCCGAAGAGCCGACGAAGAGTCCGAAGCGGCCGGCATCGCGGCCGGAAGCGTATCCGGCGTCTTCCAGAGCTTCCCAGCTGCACTCGGCGAGCTGACGGATTTGAGGATCCATCGTTTCAGCGTCTTTGGGCGCGACGCTGAAGAACTCGGCATCGAAGTGGTCGGCGCCTTCGAGGCAGCCTTTCACCTTCACGTAGTGCGGATGCGCAATCAATTCGGACTCGATGCCTTCAGCGAGCAACTCGCTCACGGAGAAGTGCTGCAGTCCTTCCCTGCCTTCCAGGATCAACTTCCAGAAGCTGGCGATATCAGGCGCCCCAGGGAAGCGCCCGGCCATACCGACCACCGCGATCTCGCCTCGCCCGGCCGGACTGCGGGATGGCGGCGCTTTGCTGATGGACGCATCAGTTCCTGCCAGGTGGGCGGCCTGTTGCCGCACGGTGGTGAGCTGGAACAGATCGGTGACGGATAGCCGCTTGCCAAATGCCGCGGACAGCTTCCCGTGCAGACGGATCAAGCCGAATGACGTTCCGCCCGCGTCGAAGAAGCGTGTGTCGGATCCAACAGACGCCACGCCCAGGACCTGGCACCAGATATCGGCCACCCTGCGATCGGTTTCCGAAATGACCGCGGCAACGGCGTCCGGACGCGCGATATCCTCGAACGGGTTCGGCAGCGATTTGCGGTCGATCTTGCCGTTGCCGGTGAGTGGCATCGCGTCCATGACGACAAACGCGGCCGGGATCATAGTCGCGGGTAGCGTCTCGGCCAGAAACATCCTCAGACTTTCGGCGGAGGCGCTGCCGGCTGGCGCGGCAACCCAGAACGCGGCCAGTGTTGGATCGCCGGCGCGGTCGCGTGCGACCACGACCGCTTCTTTCACGGCAGGGTGTCGCGCGAGCGCGGACTCGATTTCGCCGGGTTCGATCCGGACCCCTCTGATCTTGAGCTGGTCGTCGATGCGGCCGAGGCAGATCAGCCGTCCATCGGGCAGCCATCTTGCCAGGTCGCCTGTGCAATATAGTCTGCCGAGCGAACCCACCTCGCGGAATCGGGCCTCCGTCAACGCCTCGCGCCGGTGATATCCGAGTGCGACGCCTTCGCCGCCGATGCATAGCTCGCCGGCCAGCCCAGGCGGCTGCACCGCTCCGGTTCGCGAGAGAATGTGGATCGACGTATTTGCGATCGGTCTTCCGATATCGGGTTGGTCGGCGCGCGATAGCTCGGAGACCGTGGACCAGATGGTCGTTTCGGTCGGGCCGTAGAGGTTGAAGATCCGGGCTTGCGTAAGCGCCTGCACCTGCCGCAGCAGATCGGCGGGCAACGACTCGCCTCCGATCAACAGCACACGGAGGCCGCGCAGGGCATCTCGAAAAGTGGCGTTCTCCAGCTGCAGGCGAAGCCGCGACGGCGTGACCTGATAGACCGAGACACCGTGACGAAGCATGCCGTTTGCGGCGGCGCCGGGATCGAGCTGCTGCTCTCTGGTCCCAAGCACGACCTTGCAGCCCATGCTCAGAGGCAGCCAGACCTCCAGTCCGAAGATGTCGAATGAGACCGTGGTGAGCGATAGAAAGACGTCCGGCTCTCCAACGGGCAAGGCCTGCTGCATCCCGGTGAGGAAATTCACGAGATTGCTGTGTGAAACCCAGACGCCTTTGGGAGCCCCCGTGGAGCCGGACGTATAGATCAGGTAGGCTGCCGCTGCGCAGCCCGAGGCGGGCCCTGCAGGATGGAGTTCACGCAGGGACTCGACGCCATTCGGTGCGGCATCGATCATGAACCCGGCGTTGGAGTCTTGCAGCACGAAGTCGGTGCGGCGCTCGGGGAAGCTCGGATCCAGCGGCAGGTAGGCGCCGCACGCTCTCATGATTCCGAGCAGACTGACGATGAGTCCGTTGCACGGAGGCAGATTGACCGCGACGACCCCGCCGTTTGGAAGACCGCTTCGGCTCAGGTTTCCAGCGATGCGCTCGGCCTGCGCGATGAGCTGGCGATAGGTTAGTTCGTCATCGCCACAGACCAGGCCCACGCGGTCAGGGGTCCGCGCCGCCTGCTCGAAGATGAGGTCTGCTGTCGATGCGGTATCGCGAAAAGCCAGCGCGGTTCGGTTGAACGATCCAAGCATCCGCTCCCGCTCGGCGGATGTCATGATATCGAGCTCGGCAACAGTCTGTTGCGGGAAGCGCACCAGAAACGACAATATGTTCGCGAAATGGTCCAGCAGGCGCGAAGCGGATTCGCGGTTCAGCCCGCCCTCCCGCCACGCGAGGCTCATATGCAATCGGTCGAATGCCTCGACGGTCAGGGTGATGCCGTAATGGGTGCGTTCGAACACCTCATGGCCGGTGATGCGTAGCGGTCCACGGGCTCGCAAAACGCTGTCCAGCGGGTAATTCTCGATCACCAGCAGCGTGTCGAACAGGTCTTCGCCCGCTGGCAGGCCGGCCCATCTTCCGATCTCGGCAAGCGAACTGGTCTGCCATTCGGAGCGGAGCGCCATCTGTGCATGGACGGTGCGCAGGCACTCCGACAGCCTGGTACGTCCTTCAGCGCGGAAGCGCATCGGCAGCGTGTTGATAAACAGGCCCGCCGTTTCGAAAATCCCGGGCAGCGGCATTTCGCGTCCCGATACGACCGTACCGAAAACGACATCGTCATTGTTGGCGTACCGTTGCAGCAACAGCCCCCAGGCCGCGTGGAGCACGGCCGAGGCGGTGACGTTGAAGCTCGCCGCGAGGTCCTTCAGATCCGCGAGGACATCATCGTCGAGATGCAACCCGCAACTATCGGTACGCGGTTCGTGGGTTGGACCGAATGTCGCATTCGACGTGAGCGACGTGTCTCGTTCCAGACCTCGCAGACAGTCGTTCCAGAATCGTTCGGCCCCAGCGGCGTTTTGCGACTCTCGTGTTTTGACGAAGTCCTTCATTCGACAGCGCCGCGGCGCCGCTTCAGCCGGTTCGCCGTCTGTTAACGCGCGATACTGCTGGAGAAACTCCTGCAGGATCAGCCCCGTGCTCCAACCATCCAGTAGGATGTGATGATTGCTGAGCAAGACAGCGCTTTTCTGATCGCCGAGTGGACAGAGCGAGATCCGGAACGGAACCTGCTCGAAATCGAAGCCGCGCTCGCGATCGCGACGCTTCAGATCGGCAAGAAACTGTTCCGCGTCAGCTCCATTCGGCGGCTCGCAGACCGACAGTTCCGGCTCATGTTGCCTGAGAATGATCTGCACGGGATGATCGATGCCTTCCCAGCGGAATACGGTACGCAGCGCTTCATGGCGGGCCGTCACCCGCCGCCATGCTTCCCGAAAATGATTCGAATCCAGTGGACCTTCGATGCGCAGGCAGACCTGCTCAAAGTAGGCGACTCCCGGCCGGCGGAGATGATGATACAGGATGCCTTCCTGCATCGGCGTGAGCCGGAGGATGTCGGTTACGTTGTTCCTGTCCACTTTTTTCATGGCGCTACCACGACGACGAATACTCGAACGCGCGGAAATCCTCGATCATCCCTTGGTAAACCAGGGACCGTAAGGTCTCGTCGTAGTAATCGCCGAACGGACGGTGCCTGGTCTGGTTCAGCTTGGGCAGCGGCGGCGGCTGTATGCCCACACGCTCACAGATCTGATGAAAATCGGCTCCGAGGGTTTCATATTTTCCGATGAAATCGACCAGCGATTTGCCTGCGCCATCGCACAGGAAGTAGCTCTGGCGAAGATGCATTCCCTCTACAGCCGAAGCCCCTTTTGCGGCATCGAGGAAAAAGCGGACAGCGCCGCTGAACCCTTGTGATTTCAGGAATTCATGCGCCGGATGATCGGTCCGGTCGCGCAAGAAAAAGAAATAGTTGGAGACGAGCCAGCTGAACGGGTTTCTGACGAAGCCAAACTTGAAATAGCTGTCCCAGACGTCGGCAGGCAAGCTTGCTGCCAACTTGGTGGCGGTGATGTGTTCCTCGACCGATGCCGTGTAGGCGGGAGGGTAATGTGGGTTCGGACTGATCAGGAATTCCGGGGCAGAACCAGCGCCATAAATCGCCTGTCCGAGCGCGTCCTTGATGCTCGTTCCGGACGTCTTCGGGACATGAACGAAGATGAAGCGGTGGGAGTGGCAGATCATCATCGAGCAGACCTCTCTGCGTCACCGATTGTCGAATCCGGAAGTTAGAGCCGAGCGCGTAGCGCGGCCCATTCGGGGGCGGCACGCAGGCGTTCGAAATCTGGCGAGAGCAGGAGGTCCGACAAATCCAGCGTGCCGGCCTTGACGGCCTCTTCGGTGAACCGAGCGGCGAGGGCGATGTCGCCAGCCAGGCTCCACCCTCGTGCGGCAGAGGCACTGCTATCCTCGTTCGTCGAAGCTTCTGCAGGAGGCCGTGCCTCGGAATAGAAATACGCTCCGAGCGCGCGCTGGTCCGTCGGGCCGTCTCGGGGAAAGCAATAGGTCGGGAAATCGCGCACGACACGAAAGGCCAGCTTGCGCGCAAGCGCGTTTGAGGGGAGCCGGAAGGTCTCGGTTCCCCAGCAGGGGAGCAGGCCTCGCTCAACGCATGTATCAATGGCCTTTCGGCACAGCCATGTCGCGACGCCCTGGTTTCTCTTCGCGAGATCGGTGTTGACGCTGATTTCGCAGGCGCCGGCCCCTTCATGGGTGGTGATACACGAGCCGACGAATTCGCCACGAGACTTGGCGCAATAGCCGATGCCGCTGTTGAAAAATCTGCTGGCATCGGTCCAGGTGGAGACAATGCGGTGGGCCAGATCCGGCCACATGTCGAGTACCGCCGCATCTACCACCGTGATTTCGTAATCTGCAGTCAGTGGCGGGGGAGGCGGCAGCTTGCGGTATGCGTCGCCGTCGAAGCTGAATTCCCAGCGGTAGCTCAGGAAGATGTCGGAGCGAGCAAATACGCGCGGCGTGATCTCAGCCCATTCGTCCGACGGCTCGGTCTGTATTTGAAAGAATTCCTGGCCAATTTCACGCGCCTTGCGCGTAATCGTCGTGTCGAACAGATCCGGCAGCGACCGTGTGAAGTCACGGATGCCGGCATCTCCGGCCAAAAACAGCATGTCGGAAAGCGCCCAGAGCAGCGAAACCCGCGGCGTCCCGGGCCTGTCGACGAACACCATCCCCGGGTGACGTCCTTCGAGAATTCCCTGCACGATGGGATGACGGCCAAGTCCACGGAACAGCGGAGCAACGCGGCCGTAGTCCTTGCTGGCAAGTTGCTGGATCATGGATCTACTCAGTCCGCCAGAGGGATTGCTTGGGTCAGTCCTGACAGCGCCCGCCGATCGGTCTTGCCGCTCGGCGTCAGCGGCAATGCCTGTACTTGCAGGAAACGGTTGGGAATCATGTAGTCGGGCAGCCTCCGCTGCAGATATTGCAGCAGCGTTTTCCGGCGCAGCCCCTCGTCGCGGACCACCAGGTAGGCGCTTATTTGCGGCACCGTTTCCGAAAGCTGCGCGACCGCGACACAGCAACCGGCGACACCGGGATGCGCCGCGAGATTGTTCTCGATCTCGCCGAGCTCGATACGCAGGCCGCGAATCTTGATCTGATGATCAAGTCGCCCCAAGAATTCCAATTCGCCATTCTCGGAACGCCGCGCCAGGTCTCCGGTCCGATACAGCCGCTCACCAGGCTGAAAAGGATTCGGCACGAAAGCAGCCGCCGTCATCGCGGGCTGATTGATGTAGCCGCGAGCCAGGCCGACCCCCCCGATGCACAATTCTCCGTCTTCGCCGGGGGGCTGCTCTCTGCCGGAGCGCATGACGTGGAGCTGAATGCCGTCGATCTGGCGGCCGATCGGAATGCGAGCCGGCAAAGGTCCTGCCGGGCAATCGAAGTAACTCACATCGATGGCGGCTTCCGTTGGCCCGTATAGATTGGTGAAGCCGATCCGGCATTCCGCATCGAAGAGTCTGCGGAAAAGTTCGACATGAGCCACGGTGAGCGCTTCGCCACTCGCGAATAGCCGCCGCAGGCTGGAGAGCTTGGTACGAGCCTCTGGATTTTCTGCGAGCGCGTGCAGAAACATGCTGAACATCGAAGGCACGAAGTGCATGATTGTCACGCGGTGAGCCGCCACGGCATCGGCAATGGCCCAGGGAAATTTTTCCATTTGGGGGCCGAGCAGGGCAACGCTGGCGCCGTACATCGACCACCAGAACAATTCCCAAACCGACACGTCAAAGATGAATGGCGTCTTCTGAAGAATGACATCCGTATCCGAAAGTGGATAGCGATTCTGCATCCACACCAGTCTGTTGAGCACTCCGCGATGCTCCAGCATCACACCTTTTGGATGGCCCGTTGTCCCCGAAGTGAAGATCACATAGATTAGGTCGGACCCGCTGTGCCTGACATCGAGCCGGCTCACGGGTGCGTTCGTAAACACCGGGTCGCTCAGCAGAAGAACCGGTGTGTCGATCTCGTCGGCCTGCTCCGTTGGAGCGTCTGTCAGAAGCAGGACGGCCTGGGTGTCCCTGAGCATCCGCGCACGGCGGAGCGGTGGTGAACCCGGCGCCAATGGCATGTAGGCGCCGCCTGCTTTCAGGATTCCAAACAGGGCGATCAACATTTCCGGAGAGCGCGGAGCGCTGATGGCAACGACGGTGTTCGGCTTGACTCCTTTTGATCGCAACACATGCGCAACTTGATTGGCGCGACGATCGAGCTCGCCATAGCTCAGGCAATCACTCTGGCTATAGATCGCCGGCCGAGCCGGAGAGGCGCTCGCAATCGCTTCGAAATGACCAAGGATGGTGGCATGGTCGAGCATCGGCGCGGTTGCGGCTTTGGTCATGTCTATTCCCCGGCCGCGCACGCGGCGCCGGCTTCCTCTCGGGCGTGACGGGCCTGTCCACGCGCGCCGCGTATGGCGTAGCTCCGCGACAGCTGTTGCTGGATGATCTGGCTGCTCCCTTCGATGATCTCCATGGTGCGGGCGTCGCGGAAATGACGGGCAACCTTGCCGCGCTCGTCACAGCCGAGCGCGCCCATGATCTGCACCGCGTTCGCGGAATGTTTCACGGCGGCACGCGATGCATGATACTTCGCGGCCATAATGGCGTCGGTGGCTTCCACTTCGCCGGCGTCCCGTGCGCAGCTGGCTCGCATGGCCATCAGCCATGCGGCGTCAAAGTCCACGCCCATGTCGGTGAGCAGGGTCTGGATCATTCCCTTCTCGAGCAGCAACTGGCCAGTTGCTCTGCGCGTCATTGCGTGCTCCGAGCAGGCTTCGAGACATGCGCGCAGCATGCCGACACAGGCCCAGGCTATGCTGACCCGACCGAAATCCAGGGCGTATGGCGCCAGATAGTGCAGCGCGGAGCCGGGCCGGCCGACGAGATTCTCGGCCGGGACTTCGCAGTCCTTGATCTCGATCTGCGCCAGATGCGCAGCACGAAATCCCAGCATGTCGCGCAAGGGTTTGACGCCAAGTCCGGGCGAGCCGGCTTCGAGCAGCACGGCGGCCGGCTGATCGTCGATACGGCCGAACACCAGGATCAGATCGGCGATCGCGCCGCAGGTGATCCATATCTTGGTGCCGGACAGCCGCAGGCTCGCGCCGTGCTGCTCGATTCGAGTCTGAATGCCGTTCAGGTCACTGCCCGCTTGCGGCTCGGTAAAAGCAATAGCCGCGACCCGCTCGCCGGACGCCAATGCCGGCAGCCACCGTTGTCTCTGGGAGCTCGAGCCCCACTTCAGGATGGTCTGCGCGACCATGGTGTGGACGTTGAACAGGCCGGACAGCGAGACGCTGTCATGGGCGATTGCTTCCGTAAACAGTCCGTAACTCGTCACGTCCCAGCCCAAGCCGCCGACCGATGTCGGCAGCAGGCCGCCGAGATAACCGTGTGCGGCGGCCCTTCTCACGATGTCCCTGGGAAAGCCCTTCTCGATCTCCCAGGTCGTGGCGTCGGCCGCGATGCTGCCCGCGGCAAAGTCGCGGATGCTCTCGTAGAAGCGCAATTGCTGCGGCAGAAGACCCATAGTCATGGAATAGCCTGCGCGCTTTTTTTGCGATCGACAAACTCGCTGATCGCATCCACGGACCGGAAGTTCGCGATATCGAGATCGCCGGATCCAATCTTGATGTGGGTGTTCTTCTCGATGAACGTCATGAGTTTAATCGCAAACAGCGAGTTGGCAATCCGCGCCTCAAAAATATCCATGCCGTCGTCGAGTTCATTCATGGCGAGCGAGTCGAGCAGGTAGCGTCTGATGATGTTGCGATAGGAGTCTGCCATTTTATTCCTCTTGGTATTCGTAGAAGCCCTTGCCGCTCTTGCGCCCGAGCCTGTCAGAATCGACCATCGATTTCAGCAGCGGGCAGCGACGAAACTTGGGGTCCTGGTAGCTCGCATACAATACGTCGAGCGAGTCCATGACGACATCGAGGCCGATCAGGTCGGCCGTCTCCAGCGGGCCCATGGCATGCCCGAAGCACTTCTTGAAAATCTGGTCCACCTGGGAAACGGTTGCCACACCGTCGTGCACGACCCACATGGCTTCGTTCATAAACAGGTGCGAGATGCGGTTGGACACGAAGCCGGGCATATCGCCGACGACGATCGCCTCCTTGGTCATCTGGCGGAGCAAGTCCTCGCATCGGCGTACCGTGTCATCCGACGTGTGAACGCCCCGCATCAACTCGACCACCGGCTTGGCGAACACCGGATTCATGAAATGCATACCGACGATACGCTCTGGCCGCCGGATGCCCCGTGCCAGTTCGGTGATCGAGAGACATGACGTGTTGGCGCTGAAGCAGACATCCAGCCGACAAAGCGCGTCCAGTTTCCGGTAGACCTCCTTCTTGATGGCCGCGTTCTCTGTCACGTTCTCGATGACGAAGTCGCAATCACCGATAGCGCTGAACTCCTGGGTGAAAACGATACGACCAAGCGCCTCTTGCACCGGGACCTTCGGCGCTTTCGGATACACGATGGGAGCAAAGCGCACGGTTTTTGCGATCTCGCTGCGTGCCTTGGCGAGGCGAGATGCGTCGATATCCACCAGCACGACGCCGATGCCGTGAAGCGTGAGATCGGCAGCAACACCCGACCCCATCGTTCCTGCGCCGATGACGCCGACCCGTTCAAACATGGGCGGTCTCCGCTGTTACGTCGGCGGCGGCAAATTTGCCGCACCAAATGCGGTCGGTGCTGTCGAACACCGCGTCGGGAGGAAGACGTTTGGCGCGAAGAATGGCCTCGGCCGTATCAGCCATACCGGCAACGTCGCTCATCGCCAGGCGGGTTCCGGAGGAGATCCGCTCGAGATACACCGCCTCGAGGCGGCGATACGGCTCGACAACGAGGTCGCGATACGCTTGGGGGTCATGGTTATGGTTGGGTGTCGTGTTGATCGACCGGAGACAGTTGGCAGCCACGCGACCGAGATCGTCAGGCGCCAAAACCAGCGCGTCCCGCAACGCTGCGAGTTGCTCGGCGCGCTCCAATCCGTAGGCCCGGATCCGGCGCGAGTTCTTGTCCACCAGAAACTTCATCACCTCTTTTGGGCCGGGGCTCACGGCTGCGCGCGTGCCCTGGCACTCCGCCCAGCGCAGCGAATCCGCCAGCAGCAACGGCATTTCGAGCTGGCGTGCCAGAAGGTCGCGCATTTCTCCGGGAGCGGAGGGATAGGGGCGGGCCGTGAGGTTGGAGATCACCGGAAACCGGGTTGGCATGAACTCGTAGTCATCCAGCACGCTGCGTAGCCGCACCGCCACATTGGCCATCAAGGCGCAGTGCCATGGTCCGCTACCGCGCAGCGGGAATAGGGTTGCGCCAGCGGCCTCCAGTCTCTTCGCTGCGATGGTGACCGCCGCGGTCTGCCCGGAGATGGAGTGTTGGGTGGCGTGATCGTAAGCGGACACGTAGACCCGGCTTTCCGGCGTCGACGCCGCGCTGCAGATCTCCTCGACCTCGCTGCGCCCGAGATTGACGACCCACGTCATCGTTCCCGCTGCAGACGCGGCATCTTCGCGGATCAGAGCCTCGCGCCGTGAGATGATTTCCAGCGTCGCGCGAAACGAGATCGCCCCGGCGCAGCACAGCGCGGCGTATTCACCGAGGCTGTGCCCCAGGGCGAGATGAGGCGCCAGTTTCAGCTCGGCCCGCATCACCCTGTATGTCGCAACGCTCACCGCCAACACGGCCAGCTGTGCGTTGCGCAGCGAGCCGAGCTCCGCGCCTCGCGCTCTATCGATACACAGACCGGTGATGTCCATCCCGAGCACGTCGCCGGCTTCCGAGAGCGTGTCGCGAAAAACCGGGTAGGCGTCGTGAAGCGAGCGGCCCATTGCAGGGTACTGCGAGCCGGCCCCCGGAAAGATTGTCAGCAGGCCGGCCATCAATCGACTCCCTGCGGCTGCGTCGCAGACTGCTTGCGCTCCACAAGTTCAACAATCCTGTCGATGGAACGGAAGTTCGCGAGGTCCATGTCTTCGACGTCAATCTCGATGCCGAATTCGCTCTCCACGAAAACCAGCAGTTTCATCGCAAAAAGCGAGTTGACATATCCTCCGACAAACAAATCGTCAGCGTCGCTGAACATCTGGTCAACGCTGGGAATCGCCAGGTTGCGCTCTATCAGACGGCGCAGTTTCGGTCGCATGGCTCGGGTCGCGTCCACGGGTTCTGCTTGGTTCATGCCGAGTGTCTCACGTCGATATACGACGGAATGGGCGGAATGTCGGTGAGATCATGCGTCATCACCATGCTGCCATCCGGCTGACGGTCGGAAGCCTGAAAGCCGGCGAACCGGTATGCGACCATCATCATGCGGTTGCGGCCGGTATCGACGAAATCGGCGCGAAGCTTGCGACCGCATTCCTTGCTCCGCTGCATCATCAGCGAGAGCAGCACGGATCCGACACCGTGCGACATCACCCGGCACGACACCAGAAGCAGGCGCAGATGGGTCGTGTCGGCGCCATGCTCCAGCAGCGAGAGGCCAATCTTGCCGTAAGATCCGAAGCGGTCGGACAGTTCACAGATGAAGAGTTCGTGTTCCGGCGTCGCAAGCAACGCTTGTAACTCGTCATAACTGTAGGACCTGCCGGTTGCATTGAGCTGATTGGTGCGAATCGTCAGTTCTTCCGCCCTTCGCAGGTCATCCCCGGTTGGATGTGCGACGGTCAGCACCATGCCGAGAGATGCAAGGAATTCCTCATGCGGACCTTCCCAGCTATCTTCCAAGTTCCTGCGAACGAGCTGCTCTCGGCACATTAGCCTGCGCCGGGCGCTATCAACCGTAACGAATCTCGGTTGTAGCGCCGGATATCGCGGCAAGTCGAGATAGGCTGCCGCGTCAAGGCATCTTACTGCCGGGATGGTGGATCCGACCTCGGCACGCTCGAACGGCTGGTCGTCCACGAACAGGAAGCTGTCGAGTCCAAGATTCAGGGATTCTTGAATCCGCCGGATCGAGATTGATTTGGCATTCCAACCGATCTCCGGCGCGAGGAAGTATTCGTCGAGTTCAAACGTCTGCAGCTTGCGCATCGCCAGATCGTGATCGTTTTTGCTGGCGATGGAGTGCAGGATTCCGCGGCGGTCCAGCGCCTGAATGACCTCGCGAATACCTGGCTTCAGCGTGATGGCGTCCCGTTCCAGCAGGACACCATCCCACAACGTGTTGTCGAGGTCCCAGATGACGCACTTCACGTCCTTGGATGCCCGGTCGAGATCGGCGATGGCGGATTGCAATTGGGTCATGTGTGTCTCGGAAAGAAGAGCCGGATCACGACATCAAACCAAGCCAGCAGCACCAGGATCATGCACAGGATTGCCGCGATCCACAGTGTCTGGGGACCCCAGACAACCATGAATGGCCAGTTTGAGCCGAACAGGAACAGCTGCGGAAAATGCGCCAGTACGTAACCGATGACGGCGACCACCGACAGAAGCAGTGCCGAGATGGCATAGGCTTGCGGAGACGGCTGGTAGTAGCGATGCTGACCGCGCAGACGCGAAAGACTCCAAAGCGCCAGGATCGCCAGCAGGGATTCGACGCCGATGGCGGCGACCGCCAGAGTATCCATGCGTTGCGTCGGATTGTTATCTGGAAAAATGGGGGGACGACCGAGCAGAATGTTGACGACATCTTGCGCGGCGGCGGTGGTGGAATTCGAGTTCACGTTCGCAATGATACCAACCGCCATGTTGCGGGGTGGGCTGAAAATGAAGTAGCTGGAATAATTCGGGTTGTTACCGCCATGGTAGATCAATCCCTGTGAAGCGGAAACATACCAGCCGGCGGCGTAGGACGGATCGGAGCTGGAGTACGGTATGATGGATTCCGCAAGCAGAGGCTTGAAATAATCCGGCACACTGACGGTCCCGAGGTGTATCTGCAGCCAGCGACCCACATCGATGCCATCGCTGATGTAGTAGCCTGCCGGCAGATTGCCGTCGAACGGCGGAGCCAGATAGGCATTGGGACGCAAGAATTCGATCTTGAACCCGTCGGAAATGCCGCGGTCGTCGGCGACCTTTTGAAAAACGGTGGTGTTACGGAGGCCGAGCGGCTCGAGAATCTCCTTTGAAACGAAATCGGCGTAGATGGTCTGGGTCACGGTCTGCATCACCAGCCCAAGCACGTCATAATTCATGCTGGTATAGGCAAATTGCGTTCCTGGCGCGCTCGCCAATTCCATTCCGGCAATCATGCGCACGGTCTTCTCGAGCATCTGTGGTCCAGCGCCCTCGGGGATCGTGTACAGGGTGCTGTCGGGTACTCCGCTGGTATGATGCATGAACTGGTTCAACGTCACTTCGACCGGCTTGCCCTGATGTTTCAACACCAGCCAGGGCAGGTACGTCGTGACGGGGGCGTCCATCGACAGCAGACCGCGCTGCTGGCACAGCAGTGTTCCAAGACCGGTGAACGCCTTGCTGGTCGAGCCGAGCTGAAACAGTATCTGGGCCGTCGTTGGTGTTTGGTTCGAAAGACTGCTGACCCCATAGCCTTTCTGGTATGCGACCTGTCCGTCCTGGATGATCACCAGCGCCGTGCCTGGGATCTGGCCGATGCTCATGTTCTTCAGCACCGCGGCGTCGATCGCAGCTGTGTCGATCGCCGAAGTGTGGGTTGCGGGAGCCCCGACGGGCGGTGCGCTCGTCGTCGGCGCGTTGATGGTCGCCGTTTCGGCCGTCGCGAGTGAGGGGTGCACGATCATCATCGCAGCCAATGAGACCACGGCGCATGCCATCCGCGTGGGGATGGACAATCTTGTTGTGATCGGGCTGCTCATATCGGCGTTCTCAGGCGAGCAGGATATCGAGCTCGTGCTCGCTCAGGCCTGCGGCCTCGAACGATCGCACGGGCGTCGGTGTGGGGGGCTGGGCGGCGGCCGCCATCGCGCGAAACGACGCGTCGAAGGCGGTCATGAAGCACGCTCTGTCAACTCTATTCCACGCCGCCTCGTCAAAGCCGGCTTCCACGCAGATCCTCTCGTCGATTGCGTAAGCATTCATTTCGAGCAGGACGCTGGGCGCGTTTTGTTCGGCGCTCGAAAGGGAGGAGCGCGTCGGGTCGAGTTGGAAGCGGTCAGGTTGTCGAACCCGCCGCCAGGCGCCGAGATAGTTGATGCGCAGGACGGCGGGCGCCCACGGATCAGCGATCGCGGATCCGCGGCGTTGGCGGACAACGCCATATCCAACTCCATTGTCAGGAACGCGCCGGCGCTGTTCGTCGATCGAAGCCAGCCATTGTTCTGGCGTGTCATCGGCGGCTGGCAGCGAAAGGGCGAGCGGATAGAGCGATGTCAGCCATCCGATCGTTCGTGACAGATCGACGCCCGGAACATCGCGGCCGTGATGCTCCATTTCGATCAGCATCTGCCGTACCTGAAACCGCTGCAGCAGGGCGCGGGCGGCGGCGGCCACCAGCATCGTCTCCACGGCGACCCGGTCGCCGTCTCCCGAATCCGAGCGGGTCCCTTCGTTCAACGACGGGACGTGGGCTGCCAAGGGAAAGTCTGTCAGATGGAAGGTCTCGCGATGGACCCGACGGGGGGCGGACACGGTCAGCGTCGGCCGTGGGCCTCGTTCAGCTTGCTCCCAGTACTGCACCTGATCGGCAAATTGCGAAGACTGTTCGAGGCGCTCCAGTGCGCGAGTCCATTCGTGCAGACCGGCGGACGAACTCAGGCGCGGCCGGTCTCCACGGACAATCGCGCGCCACGCACGTGTGAGATCCTCGGCAATGATCCGCCACGAAACCGAGTCGACCAGCAGATGATGACAGGCGATCACCAGCTGCGATCCTTCGGGCATGCGAAACAGCAGGGGACGGAAGAGAGCGCCGCTTTCAAGATCGGTGGTCGCGCAGATCTGCCGGACCAAGGCTGCTTGTTGCCTCGCTGCGTGTGGTTCGGAAAGATCGCTGACATCCACGGTCGTCAGGATCAGGGAGTCGTCAACGGGCGCGTCATTCTTCCAAAACGCCGTTCCCCCAGGCCGCATGTTCAGGCGCAGGCCAGCGTGGTGCGCCCGGACTGCAGACAGCGCGTCTCGCAGTGCATTGGGTTCCAGGCCATCGGGACAAAGCAATGTCGCGACTTGATGATAGTGTTGGGGGTGTGCCAGACGTTGCGCGAGGAGCCACGCGGCCATCGGACCTGGACGGAGGTCCTGACCGTCAGTGTCGACGCTCTGCGGCGATTCCAGTTCTGGTACGACAGGCGTTGCCACCAGCGCGAGCTTTTCGATGGTCTTGTGCTCGAAGATATCGCGGACGCAGACCGAAAGACCGCGCTCGCCGAGGCCAGCCGCGACGCGCATGGCGCTGATCGAATCGCCCCCAAGCGCCGTGAACCGGTCGGTCATTCCGAAATCGTCCAGACCCAAGATGTCGCACCACACGTCGTAGATCGCGGCTTCGACCGGCGTTCGCGGGCCGACTGCGGTGGTGTCGGCGCGCGGTGTAGGCAATGCGTTCCTATCGACCTTGCCGTTGACGTTGAGGGGCAGGGACGCGATCCACGTCAGGAATGCCGGAATCATGTTGTCCGGAAGCTGGTCGGCAAGGAATCGGCTCAGCGACGCGGTGGGAATCGCGGCATCTGCCACGTACCAGGCGCAGAGCACGTCTGTGCCGGCCGGTCCGGTCACCAGAGCGACGACGCTTGCGCGGATCCCCGGATAGCGTTCCAGACACTGGCCGATCTCACGCGGCTCAATTCTGACGCCGCGCCATTTGATCTGCTCATCGCGGCGCCCAAGATACATGAGCGCTCCGTCAGGGCGCACGCGCGCCAAGTCACCGGTGCGATACATGCGCGTGCCATCGCCGTGCGGCTCAGGAACGAACGACGCCGCGGTCTGCGTGCGCCGGCCCTGATATCCACTCGCCACCCCGGGACCGGCCAGGAATAATTCGCCAGTCTCTCCTGCCGCGACCGGTAGAAGATCGCCATTCAGCAGATACGCCCGCGCGCCAGCCACCGGGCGTCCGACCGGCACCTCGTTCTCGATATCGCTCGTGGCGTCGTGGAGATGACAGATACAGCCGACCGTCGCTTCGGTCGGTCCGTACTCATTGAAGATTCTCAGACGCGGCCCAAGCCGGGCGGTCAGATCACGGGCGAGGCTCGTGGACAACGACTCGCCGCCCAGGATGAGCGTATGCACCGAACCAGCAGTGGGGCGCAGAGCTTGCACCAGGCGCATATGAGATGGTGTCGCCTTCACCAGGCCGACCTCAGGGTGACGTAACACCCGCGCGATCAAGGCGCTTTCGTCGGACTCATCCGGGAATAGGATCACGTGCGTTCCGGTCACCAGCGGAGTGAAAAGGCTGGTAACCGTGAGGTCAAAGCCGAGCGACGTGAAGAGGGCAAAGCCGCGTGGCACATTGGCGTTTGCCAGATAGCATTCGGACGCCCAATAGACGTACGAGGCAAGGTTGGCGTGGGTGATGGCGACGCCTTTGGGGCGTCCCGTGGTGCCCGATGTGAAAAGAATGTAGGCGGGCTGATCGGGACAAACCGCGGGCACCGTGGACGCAGGCACCAGGTCGGAGATTGTCGGGACGTCGTCATCCAGAACGACGGCATTGTTCTGGAATGATTTGGGTAGCCCGGAAAGCAGCTTGCGGCAGGTCACGACGCAAACCGCAGTGGATTCGTCCAGCACGATCGACTTGCGTTGTTCGGGCCACTCGGGAAGCACCGGCACATAGGCGGCACCGCTCTTCAGAATGCCGAGAATCGCTGCCACCGCGTCCATGCTTCTCGGCAGACATATGGCCGTCACTGCGCCAGCAGTGATCCCCGCCCGCTGGAGACGCGCGGCGATCCGATCAGCCTCGCTGTTCAACTCGCCATATGTGAGCCGCCGCTCGCCTTCGACCAGGGCGGTCTGTTGCGGGTGGGCCCTGGCGTTGCTTTCGAATGCCGTGTGGACGGGGATGAAAGCTGCCGGTGCCACGGTCACAGCCGCGCCGCTCGCTGGTCGAGCGATCGCAGCCGCCCTTTGACATGCCGTGTCGGCCGGGAGATCCGGCTGCGTGACCGCCCAATCAACGACCGTCGTGAACAGGTCGCAAAGCTGCCTTATGTCCGCGGCATCGTAGACAGATGAGCGGTGCTCGGTTGCGAGCGAGAATTCACCGGCGTCCTCGATGATGGAGAACGTCAAGTCGAACGGCGTGGCGGCGACGGGCACCTGCAGGGAACGGAGGGTCAGGTCGCCCCAACGGATCTCGCCACCCGCCTGCCTCATGACCGACGATGCCAGGCCTGACTCGGCGGCGAGATGCTGCCAGACGAATACAATCCGGAATAATTTCTCCCGGATTCTCAGCGTCGGATCTTCCAAGATGAGCTGCAGGGGGTACTCGCTGTGCTCGAGCACCGACAAGATTTCGCGCTGAATGCGCGTCACATTAGAACGAAACGATGTCCCGGGTTCGAATGTCAGCGTGATGGGGAGAACGTTGACGGTGTATCCGACCACCTCTCTTAGTTCCGGGTGATCGCGGCCCGAGGTCGTTACCCCAAGGGTCCCGGCCGCCGTGGGGTTCCTCAGCATCAGGGCCATGTGGAACGCACTTAGAAGCACTGTAAAGGGAGTGACGGCCATTTCGCGCGCCAGCGTCTTGATGGCGTCCGTCCTGTCCCGCCCCAGTCGCCGCGCGGATATGTCGGCGCGGTCGTCATCGGACGCCCGCCGCGCACCGGTGATCTGAAGAGGAGCAGGCATACCAGCGCACTTGTTGCGCCAGTAGTCGCGCAATTGCTGGCCGCGCTGGCCTGCGAGCAGGTTCTGCTGCCTCTCGATAAAGCTCCGATACTGAAAAAGCGCCGGGCGCGGCGGATCTGCGCCGCCGGTCAAATGACGATAGTGATTGCCCAGATCAGTCATCAGCAACCCTATCGACCACAGGTCCACCACGCTGTGATGCGCACACAGCGCCAGCACCGGATGTTGCTGCTCGGCATCGATCAGAAAGGCGCGGAACAGAGGGCCGCGCGCAAGATCGAACGGCATGGCAGCCAGTTCGGCGAGGCTCTGTCGTGAATGGTGCAGGTTGCCGCCCGCGCCGGGGGTTAATTGTAGATCGATCTGGCCGTTCCGTTCGCAGAACGTGCTGCGCAGCGCTTCGTGCCGGGCCGCCACCGAAGCGAATGCCGCGGCCAAGGCCCGCTCATCGACCGGACCATGCAGGGAAAATGCCGCCGTGACATTGTAGGCCGCCGAATCCGGCCATGCCTGGCGATGCAGCCACAACGACCGCTGATTATCGGCGCAGCGCGAGTCGGCGTGCCCGGCTTCGCGTTTGCCGGGGCTCGCGCGGGGGCCTGATTCCAGCTTCGAGAGCAGTGAGGCCAAGTCGATTCCATCCAGCAATTGCGCCAGGGAAATCTGCAGCCCCCAGCGGGTCTGGAGACGCTCCTGCAGTTTCATCGCGGCCAGCGAGTCCATCCCATAGGCGGTCAGTGGGCGGTCGCGTGCGATCTCGCCGGCTCGACAGTTGAGGATCCGCGTGATCTCCTTCGCCAGCGCCGTATGCGGCGCCGAGTCCGCCGGCATGCTGGCGGGGTCGGCGTTCGGCATTCGGCGTTCAGCCGAGGCAACAATGTTGAGCTGATGGTTCAGCCAGGCATCGCGGCATGCGTTCCTGCGCACTTTTCCGCTCGTTGTCTTCGGCAGATGGCCAGGTCGGACCAGCACGACGGTATCCGCGACGAGCTCATGCTCGCTGGCAATCGCACGGCTCACCGCGGCGATGACGTCGTCGGTGCTGGGGACGTGCAAGCCGGCGCGACTGAGCTCGGCCACGACCACCAGATGATCACCATCATCCCGCGCGACCGAAAAAGCCGCGCTGCCATGTGGCAACAAGGCCGGATGCGAGGCTTCCACCGTATACTCGATGTCTTGGGGGTAGTGGTTCATGCCTCGAATGACGATGAGATCTTTGACCCTTCCCGCGACATAGAGCCCGTCATCGTGGAAGAAACCCAAATCGCCCGTGCGCAGATACGTATCGTCATCGCCATCCGAGAGGCGTGCGCAAAACGTTGCCGCGGTTGCTTCGGGGCGATTCCAGTAGCCGGCGCCAACGCTTTCGCCGCGGATCCAGATTTCGCCAACATGGTTCGCCGGAAGTGAGGCGCCCGTCGACGGCGCGACGATCCGGATCTCTTGTCCTGGCAGGCCGTTGCCGCAGCGGACCAGTTCGACGGCATCCTCGGCACCCGACGGCAGAGCCTGTCCGCAGGCCAGCGCCTTGCCGTCGAAGCGCGAAACCTGCGGTCCTCCGGCAGAGCGGCTGCCCGAAACCAGCAGGGTTGCCTCCGCCATGCCGTAGCCAGGGAAGAACGCGGCATCACGGAATCCAAATGGGTGGAACGCCTCGGCAAACGCTCGCAGCGTTTTTCCGCGTACCGGCTCGGCACCGTTGAAGGCAAGCTCCCATCGGCTGAGATCGAGAGCACCGGGCTCAAGCGATGCGGCCTTGTCGACGCACAGATCGTAAGCGAAGTTTGGAGCGCCGGTGGACGTCACCCCGAAGCGCGAGACAGCTTCCAGCCAGCGCAGCGGCCGCTGGATGAAGGCTGCCGGAGACATCAAATAGCAGGTCGTTCCGAGATACACCGATTGCAGCGCCGAGCAGATCAGGCCCATGTCGTGGAACAGGGGTAGCCAGGTCAAAAAGACGGAATCGGAATGATTCCCCATTGCCTGGCAGATCAACCGTTCATTGTGAAGCAGGTTGGCATGCGTGACGATCACCCCCTTTGGTTCACCGGTCGAACCAGAGGTGTATTGCAGGAATGCCGGCATGTCGGGGGAGTTGGCGGCCATCGACCGGTGACCGCCATCGCGCGCGACCTCATCGGTCAGCACGAATTGAAAGTTGAACCGGTGATCTGTCGCGTCCGCTCTGGCGCGCGCCCGGTCGAGATCGCGGGATCGGGTGATCACTGTCCGCGCCGCGCAATCCTGCGCCACGGCCTGAAATCTGCGCCAGCCTGCGCGGCCTGTGGGCGAGGGAAGGGGAACGACGGGTGTTCCTGCCAGCAATCCTCCCATGAAGCCCGCCAAGAAGTCGAGGCTGTTTTCCATGGGAAGCAGCGCGGGCTCGCCGCGGGCGCAGGTTCGCGAGAGTTGATCCGCGATCGCTGCGGACCAGCCATACCATTCGCCGTAGGTCATCGATTGGCGATCTTTCTCGCCGTCGGCAAGATAGATCAGCCCGACTTTATCCGTGCATGTTTCCGCGTTCCGGCGAAAGCAACCGATCAAGGTGTCGCAAGCGGAACTGGGATTGGTCACCGGCATCGGCCATACTTGGATTCGGATTCGCCAATAATGTAACGGCCGGACTCACGCGACTTCGGCCGCTAATAGGATCGTTGCCTCGATAACGCCAAGCTCACCCGCCATCGCGCTTCATGGCTGTGATGACTTCGTGGCTTGATGAGATGTGCCAGGCGCATCAGTTGATGTCTTGTCGAGCCAATGTAGAAATTCATGCCGTTTGCATCCCAACCCTGCGGTCGATGAGTGCGCGAAGGAATTTCTTCTAGTAGTTGTGTTGATCTAATTATCTATTTTAGGGTGCGCTAAAAAATAACGCAACCAGTTTTTTTGGCGCTTCACCGCATGGCTGCAAAGATGCGGCGCTGATTGCTGAGCTCATGCCTGGCGAGCGGCGTTTGCAAGCCACGCAGGCGCGGATATTCTGCGGACCTCGTTGCATGTTGGGGACGCGAAAAGCAGCGCAGGGTCACGAACGCACGATCCATGTGTGCAGGCCGCAGGTAATCACGATTGCTTCGAGGCTCATCAGTGCGCATTCGGATCGAGCTCCTGTTGACGCGCCTCATGCCGGTCGTTCGCATCACGGTCATCTCGTTGCTCCGCGGATCGGAGAGAGCGCGGGCTCCGGCGTTTTTGCCGGAACTTCCTGATCGGTGTGCGACGCAGCCGGTGTCACGGCCGACGGGTCGGCGGCGCTTTCCGCGTTCAGGATCAAGGGCAGCCCTTCACGGCCGCTGCCAATCACGACGACCTTGCTGTTCTTCGATTTGGCGAGCTCCAGCGTCGCCTCAATGCCGCGCCAGCGCAAATAGCCTGGCGACAGGCTGCTGCTGACGATTTCCTGGAATGACCGGATGCCTTCGGCCTCCACCCGCCGGCGTTCCGCTTCCTTGCGCTCTGCATCGATCCGGAAGCCGTTCTCCTGGATTCTCTGGAACGCCTCGTTCTTGCGAACGATCGCCTGCTGGACGTCCGGCGGGAACTCAACGTCGCGGATCGAAATGTTCTGGATCACAATGAATTCGATGCCGGAAAAATTCGGCACATCGAGATTGTGTGTCATGTTCCAGGCGACGGCGTCGCGGATCTCGGTTTGCAAACTCAGACGCCGAGCGGTGTAGAGGTCGTCCGGTCGATAGAGGGCAATCAGATCGCGGGCGCGCTGGCCGATGTCGGGATTCAGCATCACCGCCTCGTAGCGCGGGCCGACGAACTGGTGGAGCAGCGGTACCGAGCGCGGCACCAGCCGATAGCGCCACCCGATGTCGACGCGAACCTTGAGTCCGTCGGCCGTCAGGGTGTCGAACACCTGATGGCGCTGCTGCAGCCGCACATCGTAGACGTACACTGCATCCCACGGCAGGGTCAGTCGGACGCCTTCGCCGAGCATCAGATCCAGCCGTGTACCGCCGCCGAAACGGGACCAGAACACGCCCACATGGCCGGCTGGAATGGTATGGACGATCCTGCCGAAGAACAGCAGGAGCAGGAACAGCAGGATCAGCCCGACAATGGTGATGTCGTAGATGAATTTCACCAGCCAGCGGCGCACCGTTCCTCGGGTGCGCGCGAGATGGCTCGGTTCAGGGGCCGTTATCAATCCGATTCTACTGCTCATCCGCTGTACCCTCGACCGGATGCGTGATCTCGACGATGTGCCCGTCTTCCATGTGATATCGGCGATCGGCTACAGGGAAGTAGCGTTCGTCGTGCGTCACGGCGATGATGGTCAGCCCACGCGCTTTCAGGTGCGGCAGGATCTCGAGGTAGAATTTGCGCCGAAAGTGCGGATCCTGATCAGCCGCCCATTCGTCGAGCAGCAGGACTTCGCGGTGCTCGAGCAATGCGGTGATGAGCGCCAGGCGCTTGCGCTGGCCTGTCGAGAGGTCGACGGTTGCGAACAGGCCGTCGCGGATGCCGGTCTTCTCGTCCACTTCCAGCGCCACCAGCAGCCTGGCGACTTCCTGCGGGTCGCTCATGGCTTCGAAGACGGCGCGGCGGAACAGGTGGAAATCGGAGAACACGGCGGCGAACCGATCGCGATAGGCCTGGCGTTCGTCGACGCCGACCGTGCGCCCGTCCACGAGGATATGTCCTGCGTCCGCCGGATAGAGCGCGCACAACAGGCGCATGAGCGTCGACTTGCCCGATCCGTTGCCGCCGGTGATCATGATTGTTTCGCCACGCGTGATCCGCATTCGCACCGGACCGGTGCTGAACGCGACGCTATCCCGGTCCCGGTAGTGAAACGTCACGTCTTCAAGCTCGATGGTCGCAAAGCTGGGCGCAATCGGGAGCGGCCGGTCGGCCGGCGTCGGCGCCGCCGCCAGGCAGGCATCCAGTTCATCGTACAGGCCCAGGATGCTTTCTGCTGCGGCCGAGACGACTGCGAGCTGCGGAATCGCGCCGATCATCGTGGACAACGGCCCAAACATGAAGAGCAAGGCTGTGGTCGATTTGACGATGGCGGTCGATGAGGTCGAGCCGAAGGCCGGTACCAGGAAGACGGCAACGCCGAACAACAGAAAGAATGCGGTCTGAGAGAAGACCAGGCTGCCCGCCAGCGCGCCCTGTGCTTCGGTGCGCAAGTCGGCGGTGCTTGCGGTCAGTTCACTAGCATCTGCCAGTACGCGGCGAGCTTTCACTGAGCTTAGTTTCAGCTCCTTGAAGCCGCCGAGAACCTCACCGACCGTGTTATGCAGTTCGCTCTCGCGCATCGACGCGCGCGCCAGGGCTTCATTCACGGCCCGGCTTTTCTGAATATAGATCGCCGCCGATCCGGCGATGAACAGTCCCGACAGGAAGAAGGCGACCGGTGCCAGATAGTAGACATAGCCGGCGGTGAAGATCACGAGCAACATCGACTGCGCCGCCAGAACCAGCGCAATGGAGAACTGCGAAAGCGTCCGGGTGTCGGCCCCGATAGCGGCATGGATCCGCGCCTGCCCGAGCCGCTCGACTTCGAGCAATTCGCAGCGCTGCAACCGTTCAAGCAGTCCCATCCGCACCCGAAAGATGAGCTGTTCGACCTCGCGTGCACCGGTCTGCAATACGTAACGTTGCGCCATCAGATACAACAGGACCAGGATGGCAAACAGCGCCCCCTCTCGCCAGTGCAAGGTTCCCGAGCTGACGTGGCCAAAGGCTTCGTTGATGCTGACGAACACGCCGGTGTTTGCGAGGCCAGACGCCGCCAGCATGACCAGCATCCGCCGCAAGTCGATACGGCCTTCCTGGCGCAGCAGCCGGAGCAGCGGACCATAGGGATTGAGGGCGGGATGGGTGCTCAATGGTCGAGGCCGCCGACCGCCGTGATCATAGATGGATGTGCGACGTGAGCCGATACGGCGAAGCGACCTCGCTCGCGGCGCGGCTGCCAATCCCGCGATGCCACGGTCTGACGGCCAGGCGGCGCGAGCGGCCGTAACGGAGCGCAGTTACTCATATCAACGCTTGTTGCGGCCATCGTTACGAGCCCCCGAATTGCGAAAGGAATGGGCCGGCCGCAGCTGCGGGTTGCGATGTATGGGCCCGGGCCGGGCCGCGGCGAGCCATGAGCGTCGGGCAAGCTTGTCGCGGAGACGCGCTCCGTGGGCGAGGCATCTTGTTTTTGTTTCCCGCCCCGTCGAACACGCTCTAATCCCTCGGACCCGAGCCGGTGGCGACGATTGGAATCGATCCGAATGCAGCTCCGATCGCCTTGCTGCCGCAGTCGGTCCCGTTCTCGCTGCGGCAGAAACTCACGGTCATCTCGGCGCGCAAACCCTCGCAGTTCGGTGCGTTCAGTCGCGCAAAGTCCAGATACCGCGCTTCACCGCGGCCCAGCATGCGGATGCCGTGGAGCGAGGAGGCGACCGTGCTTCCGGTTGCATCAACGTAGTTGAGTCCGAATTCCAGGTCGGCGATGCCGACTTGCGCCGAATTGACCACTTCCGGCAGCACCGTGCAGCGGCGCTGCTGCGGGTTGGCCAGATCGTTGATCAACATCGATGTAGCAATCCCCACCCGGATCGGGCCGCCGCTCCCGGCGGAAATCCCGTAGGACTGCGATGTAATCGTGGCGGGCAGTTCACCTGGCCGATAGACGCTTTCGTCCTTGAGATCGGCCAGCAGCATCCGCCGCTGGACCGATCGGGACGGTCCCGAGTCGATTGCCAGCCAAACCACGGCGGACATCAACATGCACAGCATCGTCATTCGCAAACGAATGTCGCCGCGTTGGCCCAGACGGATACCGCGAAGATAGATCTCGTGGATCGCGGCACCCAAACTCTCTGCCGTCGACATCGAGGTCAATCCCGCCACGGTCGCAGTGTAAGCAAGCTCATAGGCGCCTCTTTGTATCTTGGTATCTTGCGACGGGCACCACCGGTCACGTCGAGCGTCTACGGCCGTCAGGCATCGCCGTTGGCCAACCCGCGCAGGCTCGGTGGCCGCAGATCGGTCCGGTGCTGCTCGTTATAGGCAAGACATTCGGCTTTCGCGCCGGCTACATCCACGTCGCGCCATCCGGCGGGACTGCCGCAACCAGCGGGCCAGATCGAATATTGCTCCTCGCGATTGATCACCACCTTGAAGCGGGCGTCGTCTTCTTCTTCGTCATCTCTGCTCATCGCGATTCGTCCCCACGGGCATTCGCGCCCGTCTTGAGCAAGATCGGCATTGCTGCCAAATCGTCCGACTGCAAAATCAAAAAAATATGCCGCTCAAGTGCATCGTCACCCAAGCGCATAGACCGGGTTCGTCAACGCGTTCAGCTGGTCGTTTCGTGTAGTTGTGTTAGCCAAGCTCGGCGGGCGTGCCTGGCAGAAATTCGACGAGCCGAACTTGATGCGGCAACCGAGTAATCAGCTGAGCACCAGCCTCGACCGGTTCGATCGCTCCGCCGGAGCAGAAGAATGACGAGAATTCCTCGCCAGCAAAGACGTACGGCCTCCTTGTGAAGCCGGACGAGATTGGGGATTATAAATTCCGGCCGGGAATGCAAATGGGCCGGTCGATAAAGAGGGCTGGCAACTCTTCACCGCAGATGTCCAGTCCCTTGCGCCGTCCCCTGCACCGGCGTCGCAAGTGCCGAGGCTATTTCGAGTGGGGCTCGGGATTTGTCTTGCGCACCTCGACCTGGTTCCAGAGGTTCTTGCCGTCCATAGAACTTGAAAACGAGTTGAGCCTCACTCCGAGTCCGAACAACCCGGCGAGCAATGGCGCTGCTGGGGCCAAAGCTGCCACGACGAGACCGCCAATCACAAAATGGGCGGCTCCGCGGGCGACATGACCTTCGATCATCTGGCTGGCACCGGGCACGAAGACCTCGCCGACCAGCTTGACAGCGTTCGTTGTCCTCTCTTCCATGAGTCTCTCCAGGGTTGGAACTGCTCGTTAGAATCTCATCACGGGCATAGCCGCGGCTAAAACAACGCGAACGCACCTCCAGTTTGAATGGTAACCAGAGGTTGCGTAGATCATGAGCGTGCACCATTCGCTCGTCAATAGCCAATTCGCCAGCGCCGGGAAATTCACTGAGCTTTGGTCTAGATTTTTAACGACTCAAGAGCGTCGATCAGACGTCGGTTTGCGTTCGCAAGCCATTGCTTCGCGGGGCGGTTACAGATCTTCCCAATTCATCCTGCGCCGAACAACCCGCAACTTGGCGGGGACGTGTCGCGCGGCCAGCGCGATCTGGTGCCGGTCGGTCGGCCGCCATTGGAAAAATTGCCAATTTGCGGGATCGTCGGCAATGTCGGGACCAAATCGAATATGAATCGGATCGAAGCCAAAGGTAAAGCCGGCTAGCGGGCATGTCAGGCCCGCTCCCGTGGTCTTGATGTAGGCTTCCTTCAAGGTCCAGATCTGCAAAAATGTCTCCCGACGTCTGTCGGCGGAGACGCCACGTAGCAAGGACACCTCTCCGGGTGCGAAGAAGCGCTCGGCCAAACCGAGTTCGTCTTCGATCTGGTCGCCGACTTCGACGTCGATTCCGACATCGTGGCCAAAGCCCACCGCGCAAGTGACGAGCCCCTTGGTGTGCGAGAGATTGAAACGTAGCGGCGGTTCTCCGGCTACGGAGGCGATCGCGGGTTTGCCGGTCGGCGAGGTGACGAAGCGCCATTGCTGTGCCGGCAGACCACCCACGGCCGCCAGGAGCATGCGGGTCATGGCGTGGGCTGCGATGTAGGTCTGACGATCCGAAGCGAACCTGAGGCGATCGGCCCGCGCTCTTTCCTGTTCGTCCAGGACAGCGGACCATCGCGCGACCGCGTCGTTCGGAGTGGCTTCGATTGCCATCCACCATACCACGACCACGCCTTCGGTTAACGGAGCAAGCGGTCGCCAGTCCGATACACTCGGCGGACCCGTCACCGACATGTTGTTATGAACCCTCGGCATGCCGTTTGGCTTTGCGCATCGATGTCATTCGGCACCAGTTCCCCCTCACAAGTCCCAGCCGGCCAGCAGACAAGCAATAGTGGTCCTCAGCACTCGAGCCGTGCGAGACGATCGGTGGCAGCCGAACGCGTGCTATCGGATATGCGAAGTGCCGGCGGATCTGCGTGATCCCGCTGGCAAGAATTCCATATGTCTCCAGATATTACATCGTAAAGTTGATTTGATCCAATTTTCGATAGAGACTTTGATTGTGTCCAGTCATCGTCTCTCACTTGTGAGTCCGGTCGCGGCCGAGCGCGCTTGTCGCACGCTCCCGTTCCTGACCCGGATTGGTCGTGCGTTCTGAACGGATAGAATTCCAATTTCGTCAATGAGCGAACGGAGGAAGAAGATTCAGAATGCGCTCGGATCTCATCTGCGTTTCATCGGATTTTGATTCCGCCGCCCATGTCGGGTGTCGATCGTCCTGCGGTTGAAATTTCCGATGCAAGCCATCGATCTGCAATGACCGATGTTTGGCTGAGTAGGAAAACATCCGCTTCAATATCAACTGGAGGCGGCTGCCTCTTAATCAGCGGGTCCTAGGTTCGATCTCTGGTGCGCCCACCAAGCCTTCCGGGATTTATCCGGCAACTGACACGCGGTCGAGTTCGTCCAGCGCGCGGCGAACCGATTCGACCAGATCCAGCGCTACCGGCGAGGGGCTGCGCTGCGGGGGAAACACCGCGGCGAATTCGAAATCGATGCGCGGCATGAATGGTCGCATGACCACGCCGCGGCCATCGAACTCGCGGGCCGTAAAGGGATCGCAGATTGCGACGCCGAGTCCGGACGACACCATTCCACACATGATCTCCGACAGCGTCGTCTCGACCCGCAGCACCCGTCTGATGTCCTCGCGATGGAAGATCTGGTCGATCAGATGCCGGCTGGTCGAGCCGGCCGAGAGTGAGATGAAGGTCTCGCCCTCGAAATCGCGCGGCACCAAGGATCTCTTGGCCGCCAGCGGATGACCGGCCGGGAGAACGGCGACGCGTGCCAGCGCCGGCAGCTTGATGCTCGGCAGGCCGGCATGCGCGATCGGCACTTCGGCAAAGCCGACGTCGCATTGCGCGTTCAGCACCCAGTCGATCACGATCGGTGAGATCACGCCGAAGAAGGCGAGGTTCAGGTTCGGCCGCTCCTGCAGGAAGCCGCCGGCCAACCGCGGCAGGTATCCGTTCGATAGCGCGGGCAGCGCCGCGATGCGCAGCGTCCCCGTGCGCCGGCCGCGGATCTCTTCGGCCGCGGCCGTGATGCGGTCGAGCCCGACGAAGGAGCGCTCGACCTCCATATAGAGCGCCGTCGCGGCCGCGGTCGGCACCAGGCCAGTGCCGCGCCGTTCGAACAACTCCATCTTGAGTAGCGCCTGGAGATCGCGCAGCAGGCGGCTGACGGCCGGCTGCGTCACGGCCATCAGCTTGGCTGCTTCCGTCACGCTGCCGGTCAGCATCATCGCCCGGAAGGCTTCGACCTGTCGCGAGTTGATCCGCGCCATCATCCCATCCATAATATTTCGGCATGGATAGGGTGCCATTATTCATTGGACGATTAAAGCTTCGACTGCGATCTTTTTTAGCAGGGTGAGGGATGGCTCGTTTTTTAGGCTGTTCGGCTTCAGGTCTTCTGGACTGCCGGCACCACCGACCAGTCCGACCTCCCTCGACGGTCTCGAAATACCGTCGTGCATTCAAGGCAAACGGGAGATCTGTCCTCATGAAGCAAATGCACCTTCTCACGGCGGTGAGCGTCGCCGTCCTGGCCTCCGCCTCGCCGGTCTGCGCTCAACAGAAGACGCTCTATGTTGCCGGCTACGGCGGCTCGTTCGAGAAGACGGTCCGCGAAGAGGTGATCCCACCGTTCGAGCAGGCCAACGGCGTCAAGGTCGAATACGTCGCCGGCAACTCCACCGATACGCTCGCCAAGCTGCAGGCGCAGAAGGGCAACCAGCAGATCGACGTCGCGATCCTCGACGACGGCCCGATGTACCAGGCGATCCAGCTGGGCTTCTGCGACAAGGTCACCGGGTTGCCCGGCGATCTCCTCGACATCGCGCACTTCAAGGATGACAAGGCCGTCGCGATCGGCCTCGTCGCGACGGGGTTGATGTACAACAAGAAGGTGTTCGCCGAGAAAGGCTGGGCCGCACCGACGTCGTGGAACGACCTGAAGGATCCGAAATACAAGCAGCAGCTCGTCATCCCGCCGATCAACAACACCTACGGCCTCAACGCGCTGTTGATGCTGGCGAAGATGAACGGGGGCAGCGAGACCAATGTCGATACGGGCTTCAAGATCTTCAAGACCGACATCAATCCGAACGTGCTCGCCTACGAGCCGTCGCCGGGCAAGATGACGGAGCTGTTCCAGTCGGGCCAAGCCGTGATCGCGGTGTGGGGCTCGGGCCGGGTGCAGAGCTTCGCCAATACCGGCTTTCCGGTCGACTTCGTCTATCCGAAGGAAGGCGCCGTCAGCCTGCTGACGACCGCTTGTCCTATCGCCAAGGCCGCGGTCTCGCCGCTGGCCTCGAGCTTCATCAAGCTGCTGCTCGATCCGAAGATCCAGCTCACCATGCTGAAGGAATATGGCTACGGCCCGGTGGTGAAGTCGGTCGTGGTCCCGGAGGGCGTCGGCGTGATGGCGCCGATCGGCGAGCGCGCCGCCAAGGTCTACGCACCCGACTGGACTGTCGTGAACGAAAAGCGCGAGGAATGGACCAAGCGCTGGAATCGTGAGGTCGAGAGGTAAAGGTCTGCTTCGCCTCTTCACCCAGACAGCAGTGAGCTCCCTCTCCCCGTTCTTCACGGGGAGAGGGTTGGGGTGAGAGGCAGACGCACGGGAAGTGCGTGTGGTGAGACCTGTACCCCATCACCCGGATTGCATCTTTCGATGCAATCCGACCTCTCGCCGCAGGCGGGAAGCGGTGATGGCGAGAGCATTGGCTCAGCGCTGCCGTGCACCTCTTATCTTTAAGTCCTGTATTGTTCGGAAACCCGCATGTCCTTCCTCGAACTCGATCGCGTCGGCAAATCCTTCGGCCCCAACACGGCCGTCGAAGAGTTCAGCCTCGCTGTCACCAAGGGCGAGTTCATCTCGTTCCTGGGGCCGTCGGGCTGCGGCAAGACCACGACCTTGCAGATGATCGCGGGCTTCCTCGACCCCTCGCACGGCACGATCCGGCTCGAAGGCAAGGATCTCGTTGCGATGGCGCCGGCGAAGCGCGGGCTCGGCATCGTGTTCCAGAGCTACGCGCTGTTTCCGCACATGACGGCGGCTGAGAATGTCGCCTTTGGATTGGAGATGCGCAAAATCCCGCGCAACGAACGCGAGGAGCGTGTGCGCTCGGCGCTCGCGCTGGTCGGGCTCGCCGGCTATGAGGGCCGCCATCCGCGCCGCATGTCCGGCGGCCAGCAGCAGCGTGTCGCCTTGGCGCGCGCCCTGGTGATCCGTCCGAGCGTGCTGCTGCTCGATGAGCCGCTGTCCAATCTCGATGCGCGGCTGCGCGAGGACATGCAGATCGAGCTGCGCCAGATCCAGCGCAATCTCGGCACCACGACGATCCTCGTCACCCACGACCAGATCGAGGCGATGTCGCTGTCCGACCGCATCGTCGTCATGAGCAAGGGAAAGATCGAGCAGATCGGCACGCCGCAGCAGGTCTATGAGCAGCCGGCCTCGGCCTTCGTTGCGCAGTTCCTCGGCAAGACCAACGAATTCGTCGCGACCGTCGATCGGACGACGGCGCCCGCAAAGCTCGTCGCTGGTGCGTGGAGCGCGCCGGCGCCGGCCGGAGTCGGCGGCCACGTCACGATCAGCGTGCGGCCGGAGCGGATCAGCTTCGGGGATGCAGGTCTCGCCGGGCGGATCACCAGCCGCATCTTCCAAGGCAATCACTGGCTGTTCCAGTGCGACACCGAATGCGGCTCCGCGATCGTGATCCGGCAGAACGACGGCCAGGGGCAGCCGGAGCAGGGCGCAGCGGTGCATCTCGTCTGGCAGGTCGCGGACATGAGCCTGCGCGCGGCCGGAGGCGCGGCATGAGCGCCGCCATCAGCGCCGATCCACCGTCCGCAGGCGAGACCCGCGCGGGCCTGACGCTGGCGCTGCCAGCCCTGATGCTGTTCACCGGCGTCGTCGTGCTTCCGCTGGCGATGACCGTGATGCTGTCGTTCCACGATTGGGGCCAGTACAAGGGCATCGAGCCGGTCTTCATCCTGAAGAACTGGATCGAGATCGTTGACGATCCCTACTACGCCGAGATGTTCTGGCGCACCTTCCGCGTCGCGGCGCTGGCGACCTTGATCACGGCGGCGTTCGGCGTGCCCGAGGCCTACATCCTCAACCGCATGCAGGGGCCGTGGAAGGGCCTGTTCCTCCTGGTCATCATCGGCCCGCTGCTGATCTCGGTGGTGGCGCGCACGCTCGGCTGGGCGCTGCTGTTCGGCGGCAATAACGGCCTCGCCAACAAGCTGCTGATGACGCTCGGCCTGATCGATTCGCCGGTCCGCTTCATGTTCACCGAGACCGGCATGGTGATCGCGCTGGCGCATGCGATGATGCCGTTCATGGTGCTAGCGGTGTGGACCGCGCTGCAGCGGCTTGATCCGCAGATCGAGAACGCGGCGCTGTCGCTCGGCGCCGGCTCGCTGACCGTGGTCCGCCGCATCGTGCTGCCGCAGATCATGCCGGGCGTGCTGTCGGGCGCGATCATCGTGTTCTCGCTGTCGGCGAGCGCCTTCGCGACGCCCGCGATCATCGGTGGCCGCCGGCTCAAGGTCGCGGCGACGCTCGCCTATGACGAGTTCCTCAACACGTTGAACTGGCCGCTGGGGGCCGCGGTCGCCGTGCTGCTGCTGATTGCGCTGGTCCTGATCGTGGTCGGCTCCAACGCGCTGATCGAGCGCCGCTACCAGGAGATGTTCCGATGAGCAGGAACGGTCCTGTCGCGCTGATCTTCCACGCGCTGTTCGTCGTCTTCATGGTGGCGCCGATCGTGGTCGTGTGCTGGGTCGCGTTCACGCCGGAAGGCTTTCTGTCGATCCCGATCACGAGCTTCTCGCTGCGCTGGTTCAGGGCGCTCGCCAACTATCCGGAATTCGTCCACGCCTTCGCCGTCAGCCTGTGGCTCGGCGCGCTGTCGTCCTGCGTCGCGCTGTTGTTCGCGGTGCCGGCGGCGCTGGCGATCAGCCGCTATCGCTTCCGAGGTCGCGATGCGCTGTCGGCGCTGTTCCTGTCACCCCTGATGATCCCGCATGTCGTGCTCGGCATCGCCTTCCTGCGGTTCTTCACGTCCGTCGGCATCGGCGGCACGTTCACGGCACTGGTGATCGCCCATATCGTCGTCGTGTTTCCGTTCGCGCTGCGGCTGACCCTGGCGTCGGCGACCGGCATGGACCGCTCGGTCGAGATGGCCGCGATCTCGCTCGGCGCCGACGGCTGGACCATGTTCCGCCGCGTCACCTTGCCGGCGATCCTGCCCGGCATCGTCTCCGGCTGGATGCTCGCCTTCATCCAGTCGTTCGACGATCTGACCATGACCGTGTTCCTGGCGACGCCGGGCACCGAGACCTTGCCGGTGCGCATGTTCCTGTACATCCAGGACAACATCGATCCGCTGGTGACATCAGTATCAGCCAGCGTCATCGCCATCACCATGACCGTCCTGATCCTGCTCGACCGCGTCTACGGGCTCGACCGGGTGCTCACCGCCAAAGGCGGCGACGCAGGACGATAGGAGATATGATGAACAAGGATTATGACGTCGCCGTCGTCGGCGGCGGCCTGCTCGGCTCCGCCATCGCATGGGGATTGGGCCGGCTCGGCCAGCGGGTCGCCGTGCTCGACGAGGGCGACATCGCCAAGCGCGCCTCGCGCGCCAATTTCGCGCTGGTATGGGTGCAGAGCAAGGGCCTGGGCATGCCGGCCTATACCGGCTGGACCGTGTGCGGCTCGAAGGCGTGGCCGAAGCTTGCCGAGGAGCTGAAGGCGCAGACGGACCTCGACGTCGTGCTGCAGCAGAATGGCGGCTTTCATCTCACATTGGGCGAGGCCGAGTACGAGCAGCGCAGTCAGCTCGTCGCGCGCATGCACAACCAGGTCGGCGCCGCCGACTATCAGATGGAGATGCTGCCGGCGGCGGAGGTGAAGAAGATGCTGCCGCTGATCGGGCCGGAGGTTTCCGGCGGCAGCTTCTGTCCCTACGATGGCCATGTGAATTCGCTGCGCACCTTCCGCGCGCTGCATGCCGGCATGAAGCAGTTCGGCGTCGACTATCTGCCGGAGCGGCCGATCAGCGCGATCACGCGTGACGGCAACGAGTTCAGGCTGACGACGGCGCATGGCGAGGTGCGCGCCGCCAAGGTGGTGCTCGCCGCCGGCAACGCCAACCAGACGCTGGCGCCGATGGTCGGACTGTCGGCGCCGATGGGACCCACGCGCGGCCAGATCGTCGTGACCGAGCGCACGATGCCGTTCCTGCCGCATCCCCTGACGACGATCCGCCAGACCGACGAGGGTACGGTGATGATCGGTGACAGCAAGGAGGACGAGCTCGACGATCGCGTCCAGAACCATCCGATCAATGCCGTGATGGCCGATCGCGCCCAGCGCACGTTCCCGCATCTTTCGCGGCTCAACGTCGTCAGGAGCTGGACCGGCATCCGCGTGATGCCGAAGGACGGCTTTCCGATCTATGAGCAGTCGGAGACGCATCCGGGCGCCTTCGTCGCCTGCTGCCATTCCGGCGTGACGCTCGCGGCCAACCACGCCTTCGATATCGCACGGATGGTCAAAGAGGGCGCGCTGGAGCCGGAGCTGATCGGCGCCTTCACGGCCAAGCGCTTCGATAGCGAAGTGGGAGCCGGCGGCAGTGGCTATTACTGAAAGTGTGCGGCCCGAGACGGCCACGGAGACGACGATGTTCAAACGAACTGACGGGGATGCGAGGCGATCGGTGACGATCCATGTCGAGGGCCAGGCGGTCGCCGCGCGCGAAGGCGACACTGTGTCGGCCGCGCTGCTCGCCTCCGGGCTCGACGTCCGCCGTTCTACGGCCGTCAGCGGCGCCAAGCGGCTGCCCTATTGCATGATGGGCGTGTGCTTCGACTGCCTCGTCACCATCGATGGCGTCGGCAACCGGCAGGGCTGCCTGGTGCCCGTCGTTGAGGGCATGCAAATCGAAATCCAGAAGGGCAAGCGGGAGATCGGCAAATGAGCGCGGCGCCGAAACGTGATCAATACGACGTCGTGGTGATCGGCGCCGGTCCGGCCGGCCTCGCTGCGACTGCCACGGCGGCCGGTGCCGGGTTGTCCACCTTGCTGCTCGACGAGAATGCCGGCCCCGGGGGACAGGTCTGGCGCGCGATCAATTCGACGCCGGTGAAGAGCGAAGCGTTGCTCGGCACCGACTACTGGTCCGGGGCCGAGATCGCCGAGGCTGCACGCGACAGCGGCGCGGAGATCATCCATCGCGCCACGGTGTGGAGCCTCGACCGCAATTTGGAGCTCGGCGTTTCCGTCGGCGGCGGCTCGGCCTTCATCAAGGCCAGGCGCGTCATCGTCGCAACCGGCGCGCAGGAGCGCCCGTTCCCGATCCCCGGCTGGACTTTGCCGGGCGTGATGACGGCGGGCGCGGCACAGACGATGCTGAAATCCTCCGGACTCGTGCCGGATTGTCCGACCGTGATCGCCGGACAGGGGCCGCTGCTGTGGTTGCTCGCGGCCCAGATCCTGCGCCTCGGCGGCCGCATCGATCGCGTGCTCGACACCACGCCGCGCACCAACTACATCACAGCGCTGCCTCATGCCTTTGCCTTCATGAGCTCGCCGTATCTGATGAAGGGCCTGGCGATGATGCGCGAGGTCAAGGCCAAGGTATCGGTGATCAAGGGCGTCACGGAATTGTCCGCAGGCGGCGACGGTCAGCTTGCAAGCGTGAGCTATGTCGCCGCTGGCAAGCGCGAGACGCTGCCGGCCGAGCTCCTGCTGCTGCATCAGGGCGTGGTGCCGAACGTCAATCTGGCGATGGCCGCTGGCGTCGAGCATCATTGGAGCGATCTGCAGCTGTGCTGGACTCCCGTGCTCGATGCCGACGGCAACAGCTCCGTTCCCGGCATCGCAATTGCCGGTGACGGCGCCGGCATCGGCGGCGCGCAGGCCGCAATCTGGCGTGGGCGTATCGCGGCCCGCGCTGCGGTCGAAGCGCTGGCGCCGCAGGCCGTGGCCAAGCTTCCATCTGTTCAGTCCCTGTGCAGCGAACTCAAGCGCGCCGAACGCGGCCGCGCCTTCCTCGATGTCCTGTTCCAGCCGGCGAAGCAGTTCCGCATTCCGAAAGGCGACACCATCGTCTGCCGCTGCGAGGAGATCACGGCCAAGGACGTGCTCGAGTCGGTCGCGATCGGCGCCACCGGGCCGAACCAGCTCAAGGCCTATCGCCGCACCGGCATGGGCCCCTGCCAGGGCCGGCTGTGCGGCCTCACCGTGACCGAGCTGATGGCGGAGGCGCGCGGCAAGAGCCCGCAGGAGATCGGCTATTATCGCCTGCGTGCGCCGGTGAAGCCGATCATGCTGTCGGAGCTTGCCAGCCTTCCCAAGAGCGACGAGGCGACCAAGGCCGTGGTGCGCGGATGACGGTGAGAGCGGATGCCATCATTGTCGGTGGCGGCATCCACGGCTGCTCCACGGCACTGCATCTCTGCCTCGCCGGGCTCAAGCCTGTCCTGATCGAGAAAGACTATGCCGGCCGCCACGCCTCCGGCGTCAATGCCGGCGGCGTGCGCCAGCTCGCGCGCGACGTCGCCGAGATTCCGCTGTCGATCCGCTCAATGGGCATCTGGGAGAACATCGCCGAACTCGTCGACGATGATTGCGGCTTCGAGAGTTTCGGCCAGGTGCTGGTCGCCGAGAACGACGCGGAGCTCGACGCCTGCCGCGCCCGCGTCGCCGATCTCAATGCGCGCGGCTTCACCCATGAGGAACTGATCGACGGCGCGGAGCTGCGCCGCCTCGTGCCGGCTGTGGCGGAGAGCTGTCCGGGCGGCGTGGTGTCACGCCGCGACGGCGCCGCGCAGCCCGCCAAGACCACCACCGCGTTCCGCCGCAAGGCGGAACAGCTCGGGGCGATCGTCCGCGAAGGGATGGCTGCGACGAACATCCGCAAGGAGGGCACGTTGTGGCATGTCGACGTCGAGGGGGACACCTATGCCGCGCCCATCCTGGTGAACGCCGCCGGCGCCTGGGCCGGCCGCGTCGCCGCGCAGCTCGGCGAGCCGGTGCCGGTCACGACCGTTGCACCGATGCTGATGATCACCTCGCCCGTCCCGCATTTCATCGATCCCGTGGTGATCCTGCGCGGCCGCAAGCTGTCGTTCAAGCAGTTCAAGAACGGCACGGTGCTGATCGGCGGCGGGCATCTTGCCATTCCTGACCAAGATCGCAACGAGACCGTGCTCGACTGGCGCAGCCTCGCCATCAGCGCCCGCACGGTGTTCGAGCTGTTTCCGGTGATGCGCAGCGCGACAATCGTGCGCGCCTGGGCCGGCATCGAGGCGCGCATGCAGGACGACATTCCGGTGTTCGGGCCAAGCGCCGTGCACGAGGGGCTCTATCACCAGTTCGGCTTCTCCCTGCACGGCTTTCAGCTCGGCCCCGGCGCCGGCGCCGTCATGGCCGAGCTGATCGTCCATGGCGGCACCCAGACGCAGATCGGAGAGCTCAGCATCGAGCGGTTCCGAAATCCTTCCACTTCAGCAACAGCATGAGGACATGATGACCATCATCCGCAAGATCCGCTCGGCTATCCACCACCGCATCGTCGAGGCCAACGGCTTCGTCTTCGTCGGCGGCACCATCGCCGACGACACCTCAGTGTCGATGGGCGAGCAGACCCGCAACATCCTCGGCAAGATCGACGGCTTCCTGAAAGAGGCCGGCACGGACAAGTCGCGCGTCGTCTCCGGCCAGATCTTCGTCACGGATCTGTCGAAGAAGAAGGAGATGGACGCGGTCTGGACCGAGTTCTTCGGCGACGATCTGCCGACGCGCGCCACCGTCGGCGTTGCCGATCTTGGCGGCGGCGCGCTGATCGAGATCGTCGTCACTGCGATCAAGGGTTGAACATGGCGGATTACAATCCCTTGCATTGATTGCGACGGACGCGCGGGTGCACGCCCGCGCGTCTCCGGTCATTGATTTCCTATCCGTTTCGGTCAAGACATGTCGGACGCTTGACACGAGAGAATAGCTCATGACCGATGCGCGCCATCTGCCGTCTCCCTCCGCTGGCCTCGATGCCGTGTTCCGCCACATCGACGCCGAGAAGGAGCGCTTCCTCGGCCGCGTGATGGACTACGTCCGTCATCCTTCGATCAGCGCGCACAATGTCGGCATCGCCGAGGTCGCCGCGCTCCTGGTGACGATGCTGCGCGAGATCGGGCTCGAGGCCGAGACGGTGCCGACCGCCGGCCATCCGATGGTGCTCGGACGCTGGCAGAAGAAGCCTGGCGCGCCGACCGTGCTGCTCTATGGCCACTACGACGTGCAGCCGCCGGATCCGCTCGAGCTGTGGCTGAGTCCGCCATTCGAGCCGACCATCCGCGACGGCCGCATCTATGCGCGCGGTATCGGCGACAACAAGGGCCAGCACTTCGCGCAGTTGATGGCGATCGAATCCCATCTCAAGGTGCATGGCGAATTGCCCTGCAACGTGATCTTTCTGCTCGAAGGCGAGGAGGAGATCGGCAGCCCGCGCATTGCCGCTTTCGTCGCGGAGCATCGCGAAAAGTTGAAGGCCGATTTCGTGGTCACCGCCGACGGCCCGATGCATCCCTCGGGGCGGCCGACCATGACCTATGGCGTGCGCGGCATGTGCTCGTTCGAGCTTCGCGCCAGGCATGCCAGCCGCGACGTGCATTCCGGCAATCTCGGCGGCATCGTGCCGAACCCGATCTGGACCCTCGTTCATCTGCTCGGGACGATGAAGAACGCGGCCGGCGAGATCACGATTCATGGCCTGCACGATGCGATCGTGCCGCCGAGCGAGTTGGACGTCGCTGCGGTCAAGCGCCTGCCGCTCGATCTCGACGGCGCCAAGGCGAGCCTCGGTCTCAGCCGCCTCGATGCGCCGGCGGAGCGCGGCTACTATGAGCGGCTCATGTTCCACCCGACGCTCACCATCAACGGCTTGCACGGCGGCTATGGCGGCCCCGGCAGCAAGACCGTTCTGCCCTGTGAGGCGTTCGTGAAGTGCGACATCCGCCTGGTCGAAGCGATGACGCCGGACGACGTGCTGGCCAAAGTCGAGGCCCATGTGAAAACGCACGCTCCGGAGGTCGAGTTCATCCCGCGCGGGGGCATGCTGCCGTCGCGCGTGCCGCTCGACACGCCTTATGGCGTGATCGTTCGTGATGCGATCGCGCTCGCGCAAGGAGTGATGCCGCTCGAATTTCCATGCACCGGCGGCAGCCTGCCGGACTACGTCTTCACCAAGATCCTGGGCCTGCCCGCCTTCGTCGTTCCCTATGCCAATGCCGACGAGGCCAATCACGCGCCGAACGAGAACATGACGATCGACTGCTTCTATAACGGCATCCGCACCGGGGCCGCGCTGCTCGACCGCGTCGGCTCAAGCCGAGAAGGTGAGGGGGCCGCGCCGGCCCGATCCTCTGGCAAGCCCGCGGCTGATTGATTGCCTGACCACGCTGCGGCTCATCCTCTCCGCGAGGGAAGTTGTTGCGGCAGGCATCATCGTTGCTCACGCATCCTCTGTATCAGGACACCTAAATCCGTATTTGTACGGATGCCGATCCCTTGGATGTGCTCAATGAATTGTTGGCGCGTCAGCTGGCTGGATGCCGCAAGTAATTAAATCAAAAGACTACGTCCGGTAACCTTCGGTCACTGTAGACCGAGGAAATTACCGTGAAACTCAATCTGAAGATCACATGGAAGCTCGTCATTCTCGTGAGCGTGACGATTATCGGCCTGTGTGTAGCCGGTGCTCTCGCGGCCTATATGGTCAAGCGCGAGATGTTGGCCGAGCGGACAGATCAGCTGAGAGCCATGATGGAGGTCGGGCGCAACGTTGCGCTGTCGTTGCAGAAAAAAGTCGAGTCCGGTCAGCTGACAAAGGAGGCGGCGGTTGCCGAGTTCGTCAATCGAATCGAGCCGATGACCTATGACAACGGCACTGGCTATCTCTTCGTCTACAACATGGACGGCACGGTCGTTTACCTGCCCGGCTTCAAGCCGGGCACCAACCGGCTCGAGGTCCTGGTCAACGGCCTGCCGGTGACACGGATGCTCCGCGACATGGTCGCCAAAGCCGGCGAGGGCACGGTACAGTATGATTTCGTCAAGCCGGGCCAGCAACTCCCGATCCCGAAGATGTCCTACGTGGGGGGCATCCCGGCCTGGAACATGTTCATTGGCGTCGGCGCCTATTTGGACGATCTCGATCTCAAGCTTCAGCCGCTCATCGCGGCGATCGGTATCGCGATGCTGATGATTGGCAGCGTTTCCGGCGTGATCGCCTGGCTGATCGGTCGTAGCATCACCCGACCCTTGGGCGTGCTCGGCGCGCGCATGAAGTCGCTGGCCGACGGCTCGCTCGATGACGAGATCCCGGGCGTCGGTCGCGGCGATGAAGTCGGCGCCATGGCTAAGACGGTGCAGGTGTTCAAGGACAATGCCGTGCGGATCCGCGGACTTGAGCAGCTCGAGGCGGAAAACCAAGCTCGCGCGGCTGCAGAACGTCAGGCGACGTTGCAGAGGATTGCTGACGAGTTCGAGCGTAGCGTCAATGGCATCGTCCGTTCGGTGTCGGCCGCTGCAACCGGGATGCAGGCGAGTGCGCAATCGATGACGGCGACAGCCAGCGATGCCAGCTCGCGGGCCTCAAGCGTTGGCGCTGCGTCGGCGAGATCGTCCGATAACGTCAGCACCGTCGCGGCTGCCGCCGAAGAGCTGTCCGCCTCGGTCAGCGAAGTGCTCCGGCAAGTATCGCAATCGAGCGAGATTGCAAGCAAGGCGGTCGGCGATGCGGAGCGCACCAACGCGACGGTCCAGCAACTGTCGAGCGGCGCCGAGAAGATCGGCGAAGTCGTGCAACTGATTCACAGCATTGCGGCGCAGACCAACCTGCTTGCCCTCAATGCGACGATTGAAGCCGCGCGAGCCGGAGAGTCCGGCCGCGGCTTTGCGGTCGTCGCGTCCGAGGTGAAGGCGCTCGCGAGCCAGACCGCCAAGGCCACCGAGGAGATCTCGGCTCAGGTTTCGGCGATGCAGGCCTCAACCAGCGAAGCCGTGAACTCGATCAGCGCCATCACCGGCACCATCGCTCAGATGAGCCAGATCACCATGCGGATCTCGGCAGCCGTCGAAGAGCAGGGGGCCGCGACCCAGGAAATCGCCCGCAACATCCAGTCGGTGGCAGCAGGTTCCAGCGAAGTCAACGCCCACATCGGCGGAGTCAGTGCCGCCGCGGAGGCAACCGGTACGGCGGCGAGCAATGTGCTGTCGAATGCCCGTGACCTCGACGGTCAGTCCAGCATGCTGCGCAGCGCCGTGGACCAGTTCCTGAGCAAGGTCCGTGCGGCCTGAAAGTCATCATACCCTGAGTGAGATGATTCGGTTCGAATCGTCTCCGCACTGCAGGTTCGTCGTTGAGCATTGATCTTTCGCGCCGTGGGCTTCGGCTGATGTCGCGAGAGAGGCCCTATCTTGCTCCGTCGGTTCGGACCGCGCGGCGCTGACCGGCGCATCTGTGCGACCTTGTTGAATTCCAACGACGTCGCCGATGCAGGAACGCTTGCTTCTCCATGCGCTGCGCGTCGGAAAATGACACCCATCTCCATCAGCTCGCGGCCGAACGGGTGTGCGCCGCATGTGCCGTGCCGTCTGATTGCCGCAGCGCAGAAGCCGTCATCGCGTGGCCACGAAAGGATGGCATGGAGACCGCGTTCCGTCACGTTGCGGTCGAATCAGCCGCACGCGGCGAGATCGCGCATGGATTAACGCAGTTGATATCGCCTAATCTCGAAGGGGATTAGTAACTGTCGCTTCAGGGCTCGGAGCTGTCGCATGCACGACCCCGTTGATCAGCCCCGTCATCAGCCGAGTTCCGATATACATCGGGCTGGCGGTGAACCGGACTCTGCAACACGGACCCCTGCGGTTCCATCCGATACGGTTCCACTGCTCCAGCTCGACCGGTCGCCTGCAATCGAGCCCGAGGCGGGCCTGGACCACGCAAGTGATGATCACGGCGTGATCAGCCAGGAGGACCAAGACAAGCCGCCGCTCGTCATACCGACGATGTGGCGCTGATCACGGTGGTTTGTTCTTCCCCGGACTCGTGCAGCAAGCATCCCGTAGCGGTATTCCTGGCTGGCTAGGGAACCGGTTGAGGGCAGCAACCTCCGGTAACAACCGGATACCCGCGACTCACCTAGTGTAGTAGAGCAAACAAAGCCCTTCTTGGGGCGTTTCCTCCCTGGACTTGGGCCGCCTGGACCGATGGTGCAGGCGGCTCCCTTCTTTTTGGAGGTCGGTCAGCTCTGGTTGTCTTCCAGTTGGACCCAGGGGCGTTGGCCCCTGTCGCGTTCTTCGAAGCCGACGATGTCGCCGGTGAGCGACAGCGCGAGGTCGAGATCGTCCCAGCCATTCAGCAGCTTGGTGCGCCAGATCGGATCGGCGGTGAATGAGAAGGTGCGGTTGCCGAGTCGGATCAGGCAGTCATTGAGATCGACCGTGATCGCGGTTCCCCCAGTCTGCAGCAGTGCGAGAATCTCCTCCACGTCGGCTTCGCCGACTCGCGCCGGCAGCAGGCCGTTGTTGACCGCATTGGAGGCGAAGATGTCGCCGAAGCTCGACGCGATCACGCAGCGAAAGCCGAAATCGGCCAGCGCGTAGACGGCCGCCTCGCGTGAGGAGCCGGCGCCGAAATTGCGCCTGGCCACCAGCACCTCGGCGCCATCAGCGGTCGCCGCGTTGAGCGGGAAATCAGGCCGCGCCTCGCCCGTCTCGTCGAAGCGCATGTCGTGGAGCAGATATTGCCCGTAGCCGTCGGCGCGCGAGCGCTTCATGAAACGCGCCGGAATCAACTGATCGGTGTCGATGCTGGCGAGCGGCAGCGCGCAGGCGGTGGTCCGCAGGATATCGAACGGCTTCATACGTCGCGCCTCAGCAGTGGTCTGATGTCGGTGAGATGGCCGGTCACCGCCGCGGCCGCGACCATCGCAGGTGACATCAGGTGCGTGCGCGCGCCGGGCCCCTGCCGGCCTTTGAAGTTTCGGTTGGTCGTGGAGGCGCAACGCTCACCCGATGGGACGAGGTCGCCGTTCATGCCGACGCACATCGAGCAGCCCGAGCCGACCCAGTCGAGGCCGGCAGCGATGAAGATGCGGTCGAGGCCTTCCTGCTCCGCCTGCTGCTTGACGAGGTGAGAGCCGGGCGAGACCAGGCCGGGTACGCACGCCTTGCGGCCGGCGAGAACGTGGGCTGCGGCGCGCAGATCCTCAATGCGGCTGTTGGTGCAGGAGCCGATGAAGACGCGGTCGATCCGGATCGTGTCGAGCGCCTGGCCCGCGGTCAGTCCCATGTAGTCCAGCGCCTCGCGCACATGGCTCGCGCGCGATGGATCGTCGAGACCGGCGGGGTCGGGCACGTGCGCGCCGATCGGCAGTGCGTCCTCCGGGCTGATGCCCCAGGTGACCGTCGGCGCGATGTCCAGGCCATCAAGCGCGATCTCGCGATCGAAGGCCGCGTCTGCATCGGTCGCGAGGTCATGCCAGGCGGCGATGGCGCGATCGAGCATCTCGCCCTCGGGCGCGAACGGTCGTCCCTTCACATAGGCGAATGTGGTCTCGTCCGGCGCGATCATGCCGCAGCGGGCGCCGCTCTCGATCGCGAGGTTGCACAGCGTCAGCCGGCCTTCCATCGACAGCGCGCGGATCGTGGTTCCAGCATATTCGACCGAGTGCCCCTGCGCGCCGTCGGCGCCGATCTCGGCGATGATCGACAGCGCGATGTCCTTGGCGGTGATGCCGGGCGCGGTGGCGCCGTCGACGGTGATGCGCATCCGCTTCGGTTTTTTCTGCCACAGGCATTGCGTCAGCAGCACATGCGCGACCTCGGAGGCGCCGATGCCGAAGGCCAGCGCGCCGAACGCGCCATGCGTCGAGGTATGGCTGTCGCCGCAGACCATGGTGAGGCCGGGCAGGGTGAGACCCTGCTCGGGCCCGACCACGTGGACGATGCCCTGCCGCGGATCGTCGAAGCCGAAGATGCGGACGTCGTTGGCGCGGCAATTGTCGTCGAGCTGCCTGATCATGCCGGCGATGTCAGGCGCGATCTCGCTGAGCACGCGCGTCCGTGTCGGCACGTAATGATCGGCGACGCCGATCGTGAGGTCCGGGCGACGCACCTTGGCGTGCTTCTCCTTCAGCTTGTTGAAGGCGTGGAACGAGCCCTCATGCACGAGGTGACGGTCGATGAACAACAGGTCCGCGCCGTCCTCGCGGCGCGTCACCACATGCGCATCCCAGACCTTGTCGAACAGCGTGCGCTGCTGCCGTGCTTCATCCGTCATGCTTGCAGGTCCTCAACCGATCTCGTCATCAGCGCGCGACGGTTCTTCATGTCGTCATCCGTCATGCTGATGGGAAGGGGGCGCGCGCCGCCATGTGGCCTTGATACGTCGCCTCCAGCGCCGTGCGCGGCGCATTGTTGTCGCCGGCCTGGATCACCGGCAGCCGGGCGCGGCGCAGGGAGAGATACAGCGTCTGGTCGGCGCGGTTGTGGTCGATCGCGATCAGCGCCGAGAAGCCGGCGAGGCGCTCGATGTCGCCGGTCGAGAGATCCTCGACCTCCAAGACCTCGCCGTCGAACGATCGCACCGCGCGCAACGTCGCGATCCGCACCCTTCGCTCGCGAAGGCGGCGGCTGTTGGCGAGCGTCGAATAGACCGTGGTGCGCCAGGCGTAGCTCGCCGCGGGCACGAACAGCGTCACGGCCTTGCCGAGGTCGGCGAAATGTTCCAGCGCTGCCAGCGTGCCCCATTCGCCGGTGCGGTCGAACACGGCAACCGACGCGCCGAGCCTGTCCGGCGCCTGGAGCGCGTCGGGCAGGGTCAACAAAGGTCCGCTGCCGGGAATAGACATCGCCGTGGTGGTCGAGCCCGTTGCCAGGATGATGCGATCGGCGCCGAATGCCGCAATCGCGGTGGCATCTGCTTCTGTGTTGAAGACGATGGAAATGCCGAGCCGCGTCAGCGCCGCGATCTGAAACTCCACGAACGCCGTGAAGTTGGCGCGCTTCGGCATCAGCCAGGCCGTGCGCAACTGCCCGCCGAGCCGATCGCTGCGCTCCCACAGCGTTACGTCGTGTCCGAGCGCGGCGGCGACACGCGCGGCCTCCAGCCCTGCGGGACCGCCGCCGATGACGAGGATTCTCTTCGCCGCAGCGCGCGGCAGCGCCTCGGGCTCTTCGAACTGGTCTTCCAGCCCCGCGATGGGATTGATCAGGCAGCGGATCGGCAGGTTCCGCTCCAGCATGCCGGCGCAGCCCTGGTTGCAGCCGATGCAACGGCGGATCTCGTCAAGGCGGCCCCCGATGGACTTCCTCACGATCGCCGGCTCGGCGAGATGCGCGCGTGCCATGCCGACGGCATCCGCCTGTCCGCTCGCGATCATGGCATCGGCTTCATCCAGTCCGGTGAACCGGCACACCGCAAACACCGGCGTGTCGAAACCATCCGCGCGCAGCTCGCGGCGGATGCGCGCGGGCAGGGTGCGGAACGGTGCCGTGTCAAACGCCATGTCGGCCATCTGCGTCGCCAGCGAATAGCTCGCGACATAGGCCGAGTGCGAGACGTTGACGAAGTCGATTCGTGTCCCGCGCGCCAGCATCGGCACGATGCGCTCGACCTCGTCGATGCCGAGCCCGCCGTCGATGTATTCATCGCCGCTGATGCGGATGCCGAGGCAGAAGCCGGTGCCGAGCTCTGCGCGCAAGGCCGCGAGCACGCGGGCCGGAAAGCGCAGCCGGTTCTCCAGTGAACCGCCATAGTCATCATCACGCTTGTTGGAGAGCGGCGACATGAACTGCTGCAGCAGATGGCCGTGCGCCATCTGCAGCTCGATGCCGTCGAAGCCGGCGGCTACCAGATTGCGTGCCGTGACGAGGTGGCCTTCGATCACCTCCTCCATGTCGAACTCGTCCATCGGCCGCGGCGGCAGCGCCGAGATCGACCACGGGATCGGCGAGGCGCCCCACGCCACCGTGCGCTCGAAATCGCCCTCGACCTGCCGGCCGAGATGGATGATCTGGCCGAGCATGGATGCGCCTTCCGCCTTCACCGCATCGGTGATGCGGCGGAACGGATCGATGCAGGCGGGATCGAAGCCGCACACCGCCTGCGGCCGGCCGAGCGAGTTGGCGTGCACGCGGATGGATTCGAAGATGATCGCGCCGACGCCGCCGCGCGCGCGGGCGCGGTGATAGGCGAGGTGCTGCGGGCTCGGCAGGTGATAACAGCCGAAATTGGTCGTGTGCGCCGGAACGAAGATGCGGTTGCGGAAGCGCAACGGACCGACGTCGAGCGGGCTCAGGGCCTGCGCAAATGGCTGATGCTGCGACAAATCGCGTGATCCTCCCAGCGATCGATCCAAGGTTCAATCCATGGCTCGATCCTTGCTTCGATTGCGGTGGCCGAATCCCGTTGACCTAAGCTGTCATATTTTCTATACACCTCATGTATTGAAAGCAAGATAGCTCAAAATCACTGGGGCCAGCCCACCTTGCGCGCCGCGTCCGAGCCACTGAAGGCACGACGGATCTACCTGCTCTTGAAGGACAAGATCGCATCCGGCGAGCTTGCGGATGGCGAGCGGCTGCCGGGCGAGTTCGCGCTGGCGGAGGAGCACAACGTCTCCCGCGTCACCGTCCGCCAGGCGCTCGATCTGCTTGCGGGGGAGGATCTCATCCAGAAGAAGAGCGGTCTTGGCACCTTCGTGCATCGCCCGGCGTCGAAGGTGCGGACGGTGCTGGCCGACGTCGCCAACGTGTTCGCGCATCTGATCGAGATGGGGCGCTCCACCGACGTCCGCCTCCTGGCCTTCGACTATGTCACGCCGCCCGACCAGATCCGCGAGGCGCTGCAGCTTGCGCCGGACGAGCGCTCGCAGCGCTCGGTCCGCGTCCGCCTCGTCGACGGCGTGCCGTTCTCCTATCTCGTCGCTCATGTGTCTGAGCGCATCGGTCGCCTCTATTCGCGCGAGGATCTTGCACGCATGCCGCTGCTGGAGCTGATCGAGCGGTCGGGGCTGACCAGTGCATCAGCGCGGCAGGAGATCAGCGCCGTGCTGTCGGGCCCCGATGTGGCCGAGGCGCTCGCCGTCGACGTCGGCATGCCGCTCGTGGCCCTGCGCCGCACGGTCTACGACAAGCAAGGTCATCCGATGGAGCATCTGCAGGCGCTCTACCGGCCCGACCGCTACACATTGCAGATGAACCTCGAACGGACGGGCGACGAAGGGCACCGGCACTGGAGTCCGACCGCCGAGGTGTACCGCAGGGAGCGCCCGCGCCGGCGGCCGCCAGTCAGGAAAGTGGGGAAGTCATGACGCGTCGTTCAAGGTCACTGTCACGCCGCACCGTGCTCAAGAGCGGTGTTGCGCTCACCTCGATGCTGGCGGCACCCGGTCTTCTCCGCGCCGAGCCGGCGCCGGTGAAGGTCGGCCTGCTGCAGCCGATCTCCGGCGCCTTTGCGCTCGATGGCGATCTCGCCAGGATCGGCGCTGAATATGCCGTCAAGGAGATCAACGACGCCGGCGGCATCAAGGCGCTCGGCGGCGCCAAGCTCGAGCTCGTGCTCGGCGACAGCCGCTCCAATGCGGAAGCCGGCGCGCAGGCGACCGAGGAGCTGCAGTCGGCCGGCGTCGCCGCCGTGCTCGGCGGCTTTGCTTCAGGGATTGCGCTGACCGCGACGCAGACCGCGGCACGCTATGATCTGCCCTTCGTGGTCGACTGTGCGGTGGCCGATACGATCACCGAGCGCGGCCTGAAGAACACCTTCCGCTTCAATCCCAATTTCAGCATGGCGACCGATGTCGCGCTGAAGAACCTGGTCAAGTTGAATGACGACGCCGGCAAGCCGGTGAAGACGGTTGCGATCGTGCACGAGGACGGCCTGTTCGGCTCGGGCCTTGCCAAGATCATGCAGCAGAAGCTGCCGTCGCTCGGCTTCCAGATCGTCGAGACCATCGCGCATCCGACCCCCGCGCGCGACATGTCGAACGTCGTGCTGCGGCTGCGCGCGCTCAATCCCGACCTGATCGTGCCGTCGCATTATTTCAACGAGTTCGTGCTGATGGCGCGCACCCTGCAGCAGCAGCGCGTCCGTCCGAAGGGCATCTACGCCGTGTTCGGCGGCGCCGCGTCGAGCTACCGGTTCGTCAACGAGTTTCCGGAAGCCGCTCAGGGCGTGATGGATTGCAATCATTGGGGCGATCCGAAGAGCCCGATCACGGCCAAGCTGCGCGAGACGGTGACCGCGGCCGGCAAGTTCTACGCCTACAATACGCCGATCAACTACTCGCTGATGAAGGTGTTTGCGCAGGCCGTCGAGAAGGCCGGCAGCGCCGACCGCGCCAAGATCATCGAGGCGCTGGCCGGAGGCGAGTTCGACAGCGGCATCATGCCCTACGGCAAGACCAAGTTCGACGCCAAGGGCCAGAACTTGAGCGCGCTGCCGCTGAACACGCAGGTGCAGGGCAAGGACATCAAGGTGATCTATCCAGCCGACTACGCCGACGCCAAGCCGGTGTTCCCGATCAACGGCTGATTGGGCGGGGGGATGAGGCACGAGCTGCGGTAGAACGCTGCAGCCCAGTGCTCGCTCACGTTGGATCCGAGCGTTCGCCGCGACGGTGGTGCGTTCCCTCTCCCCGTTCTTACGGGGCCGCGACGAGCTTCGCTCGCGCTGAGAGGGTTGGGGTGAGGGGCAGCCGCACGGGAAGTGTCTGCGGCTAGACCTGTACCCCCTTCACCCGGATTGCATCTGTCGATGCAATCCGACCTCTCCCCGCAGGCGGGGAGAGGTGAAGATCGAGCAAGCGGCAATCGGGTCGCGTACCAGGTGGATCGCATACAGCGTCTGCTGAAACAGAGGATGTGATGTACTCGCCCCAGATCGTCGTGGAGGCGCTGTTGAACGGGCTGATGCTGGGCGCGATCTATGCTCTGATCGCGCTCGGCCTGACGCTGATCTATGGCGTGCTGCATATCGTGAACTTCGCCCACGGCGCGCTGCTGACGGTGGCGATGTTCATGGTGTGGCTCGCCTGCGCGCGCTTCGGGCTCGATCCGTATCTGGCGATCCTGGTCGTCGCCCCAGTCATGTTCGCGTTTGGCTATGCCTTGCAGCGCTTCATCATCGGGCCCGCCAGCCACGGCAAGGACAACGGCATTCTGCTGGTCACTTTGGGACTGTCGATCATCATCGAGAACGCACTGCTCGCCGCGTTCCAGTCGGACACGAGGACGATCACCAGCGACTATTCATTCAAGGTCGTCGAGCTCGGTCCGCTGCTGTTGTCGTTCCCGCGCGTGGTCGGCTTCGGCGTCACCATCGCCACCACCTTGCTGCTCTGGCTGGTGCTGCACCAGACCGACATCGGCAAGGCGATCCGTGCAGTGGCGAAGGAGAAGCTCGGCGCCAGCCTCGTCGGCATCAGTGTGCCGCACGTCTACGCCATGACCTTTGCGATCGGCTGCGCCTGCCTCGCGGTCGCTGCGGGCCTCCTGATGCCGTCCTTCTATGTCAGCCCGAAGACCGGCGCGGCCTTCGTGCTGGTGGCCTTCACCATCGTCGTGCTCGGCGGCATGGGCTCGATTCCCGGCGCACTGATCGGCGGCCTCTTGATCGGCGTGGTCGAGGCGGCCTCCAGCCTGTTTCTCGGTGACAGCCTCGGCCAGATCGGCATCTTCCTGATCTTCATCGTCACCCTGCTGGTGCGCCCGACCGGCCTGTTCGGAGCGCGCACATGATGAGGCCCAGGCTGCCGACGCTCGCCATCATCGTTGTCGCGCTCGCCACGATTGCCTTCGCCTGCCTGTCCGGCGCGCTGCTGAACCTGATGATCTTCATGATGATCATCGCACTGGCGGCGCAGGGCTGGAACATCCTCGGCGGCTATGCCGGCCTGTCGTCGTTCGGCCACGCCGCCTTCTTCGGCGCCGGCGCCTATGCGATGGCGGTGCTGCAGACCCGCTTTGGTATCAACGCGTGGATTGCACTCGTCGTCGGCATCGCGCTCGGCGCACTGGTCGGCGCCGTCATCGGCTTTCTCAGCTTCCGCTCGGGACTCAAGGGCTCCTATTTCGCGCTGATCACGCTGGCCTTCGCGGAGGTCGCGCGCATCCTTGCCAACAGTACCGATTTCACCGGCGGCGCCGCCGGCATCCTGCTGAAGCTGCAGACCGGGCTGCCCTATCTGCAATTCGCCGATCGCCGCTATTTCCTGCTGATCACCATCGGCTTCGTCGCGATCGGCCTGCTGGTCAGCTGGTGGCTGGAGCATTCGCGCTTCGGCGCCTATCTCGTGGCGCTGCGCGAGAACGAGCAGGCGGCACAGGCGCTCGGCGTCGACGTGTTCGCGGTCAAGATGAAGGCGATCGCGATCTCCGGCGCATTGACCGCGGCCGCCGGCTGCCTCTATGCGCAGAACTATCTGTTCATCGACGCCAACGTCGCGTTCGGCTCTTGGATCTCGATCGAGGCGCTGTTCGCGGCCATCGTCGGCGGCGCCGGCACCGTGCTCGGTCCCCTGATCGGCGCGATTGTGCTGTTGGGTTTAGGCGAACTCACGAAGTGCGTTTCGGGCGGCATTCCGGGCATGGACCTGCTGGTGTTCGGCGTCATCCTCGTGCTGTCGGTGGCGTTCTCGCCGAACGGGCTGGTGATGCTGATGAAGAGTCTCGGCCTGCGCGCGCCAGCAAAGGCGAAGGAGGCGTGATGCTGGAGGTCAAGGCACTCACGAAGCGCTTCAGCGGCCTCGTGGCGGTCGACCAGGCCTCGCTGTCGGTCGCCAAGGGATCGATCACCGGCCTGATCGGGCCGAACGGCGCCGGCAAGACCACGCTGTTTGCGATGGTCGCGGGCTTCCTGCAGCCCGATGGCGGTGCGGTCCATTATGACGGCCGCGACATCACCGCGCTGGCCCCGCATGTGCGGGCACGGCAGGGCATCGCGCGCACCTTCCAGATCGTGCAGCCGTTCGAAGGTCTGAACGTGCAGGAGAACATCGCCGTCGGCGCCTACCTGCACACGCCGCACGCTGATGAGGCCATGCGGCAGGCGGCCGAGATCGCACAGCGTGTCGGCCTCGGCGGCGATCTCACCAAGGCGTCGTCCGATCTCACCGTCGCCGGGCGCAAGCGGCTCGAAGTGGCACGTGCGCTCGCGACGAAGCCGCGTCTGCTGCTGCTCGACGAGGTGCTGGCCGGGCTCAATCCATCGGAGATCCGCGACGTGCTGCCGCTGGTGCGCGCGATCCGCGACCAGGGCGTCACCATCCTGATGATCGAGCACATCATGCAGGCCGTGATGAATCTCTGCGACAAGGTCTATGTGCTGTCGCAGGGGCGGATGATCGCGCAAGGCGAGCCCAAGGCCGTGTGCGAGGATCCGCAGGTGATCGAGGCCTATCTCGGTCACGGCGCCGCCGAGCGGCTGCGCGCGGAGCAGGCCCATGCTTGAGGTCCGCGATCTCCGCGCCGGCTATGGCGGAACGGAAGTGCTGCGCGGCGTCAGCCTCGACGTCAAGGCGGGCGAGGTAGTCGCCGTGCTCGGCTCTAACGGCGTCGGCAAGACCACCTTGAACAAGGTGCTCTCGGGTTTGGTGCCGGCAACCGCAGGCTCCATCCGCTTCAACGGTGCGGCGCTGGAGCACGCCGCTGCGCCGCAGATCGTCTCGGCCGGCTTGATCCATGTGCCGGAGGGACGCAAGATCTTCCCCAATTTGTCGGTGCGCGAAAATCTCGAGCTTGGCGCCTATTGCCGGCCGCGGCGCGGCCGGGCTGAAAAAATCGAGCAGGTCTATGCGACGTTCCCGAAGCTGAAGCAGCGCGCGCGCCAATATGCCGGCACGCTCTCCGGCGGCGAGCAGCAGATGTTGGCCATCGGGCGCGGCCTGATGGGCGAGCCGAAGCTGCTGATCCTCGACGAGCCGTCGCTCGGCCTGTCGCCGCTAATGGTGGAGGAGATGTTCGCGCTGATCGCGCGGCTTGCGGCATCCGGGCTCGCGATCATGCTGGTCGAGCAGAACGTGGTGCAGTCGCTGGAGCTCGCGGGGCGCGCCTACATCATGGAGAACGGCCTCATCACGCTGTCGGGGCTCGCGACTGAGCTGAAATCCAATGCCGAGCTGAAGCGCGCCTATCTCGGTCTCTAGAGATCGGCGCATCAGCGAAACTGAGAAGAACAAGGAAACCACAATGAGCCTGAGATCCACTCTGGCATCAGCCGAGACGACGATCGCGCCCGGCGTGTACGACGCGCTGACCGCGAGCATCGCCGCCGAAGCCGGCTTCAAGGCGCTCTATCTCACCGGCGCCGGCATCGCCTATACCAAGCTCGGCCGCCCCGACATTGGCCTGGTGTCGATGATGGAGGTCGCCGACACCGTCGCTGTCATCCGCGACCGCGTCGACCTTCCTGTTGTTGTCGATGCCGACACCGGCTTCGGCAATGCGCTGAATGTGCAGCGCACGGTACGGCTGTTCGAGCGCATGGGCGCGTCCGCGATCCAGCTCGAGGATCAGACCACGCCAAAGCGCTGCGGCCATCTCACGGACAAAACCGTGATCGGCGCCGGCGAGATGGTCGGCAAGATCAAGGCCGCGCTCGATGCGCGCCAATCCGAGGAGACCTTGATCATCGCGCGCACCGATGCGCTGGCGACCGAGGGCATGGAAGCCGCGATCGCGCGCGCCGAACAGTATGCCGAGGCCGGTGCCGACGTGTTGTTCGTCGAGGCGCCCAAGAGCAGCGAGCAATTGTCGGCGATCGCGGGCCGTCTCGCGTCCAAGCGGCCGCTGGTCGCCAACATGGTCGAGGGCGGCTCGACGCCGATTCACGGCGCGGCCGAGCTCGGCGCGCTCGGCTTCAAGCTCGTGATTTTTCCTGGCGGCATCGTACGCGCGCTCGCCTTCGCCGCGCGTGCCTACTACGCGTCGCTGGCCGAGGCCGGCTCGACCCGGCCGTTCGCCGACCGTATGCTCGACTTCACCGGCCTCAACGCGATGCTCGGCACCGCCGATATCCTGGCGAAGGGCGCCCGCTACGAGGCCGCCAATCTGGATGCGGAGGGCCAGGCATGACCATGCTCGATCCCATCACGCTCGCGGTGCTCAAGGGCCGGCTGGAGCAGATCGCCGACGAAATGGACGCGACGCTGTATCGCTCGGCGTTCAATCCGACCATCGCCGAAGCGCGCGACGCCTGTCACGGCATCTATCATGCGACCACGGGCGACACGCTGGTGCAGGGGCAGGGCGGCCTGCCGATCTTCGTCGGCGCGATGGCGTTCGCCGTACGCGCGGTCATCGCCAAGGTCGAGAAGGATGGCGGGCTCGAAGAGGGTGACACCTTCATCTTCAACGACCCTTATGACGGCGGCACGCATCTCAACGACTTCCGTCTCGTCCGCCCGGTGTTCCGCGAGGGTCGTGTGTTCTGCTGGATCGCCTCGGTCGGGCACTGGCTCGACATCGGCGGCAACGTCGCCGGCGGCTACAATCCGAAGGCGGTTGAGAGCTTTCAGGAGGGCATGCGCATTCCGCCCGTGAAGCTGATCGCGGCCGGGCGCATGAATCACGACATCCTGGGGATTATCGAGGCCAATTCGCGGGTGCCGATGTCGAACTGGGGCGATCTCAACGGCCAGCTCAACGCGCTCGATCTCGGTGAGATCAGACTGCGCGCGCTGCTCGACGAGTATGGCGACGGCATCGTGGCGGATGCCTTCGAGGCGTTCTCCGATCGCGCCGAGACCCTGATGCGCGCTGCGATCGCCTCGCTGCCGGACGGCACCTATTCGTTCGAGGACGTGCTCGACAATGACGGCATCGTCGACGAACCGTTGACGGTGGCGCTCGACGTCACCATTGCCGGCGACACGATGACGCTCGACTTCACGCGCTCGTCCGGCGCCTGCAAGGGCCCGATCAATATCTCGCGCTCGACCACGATCGCGGCCTGCTATGTCGCGCTCAAGCACATCTTCACCGAGGTGCCCGCCAATGCCGGCTGCCTCAGGCCGATTAGCTTCGAGATCATCGAGGGCTCGTTGCTCGCGGCGGGGCCGCCGAAGCCGGTCGCGGGCTATACCGAGACCATCCTCCGCCTGATCGGCGTCGTGCTCGGCGCGCTCGCCAAGGCCGATCCGTCGCGCGCCACCGCTGCGCCGTTCGGCACCATCAACGCGCTGTCGATCGCCGGCCATCGCAAGGACAATAGCCGCTTCGTGATGTTCTCCTTCTTCGGCGGCGGCCTCGGCGGCAATCCGGAAACCGACGGCCTCAACCACGCCAACAACCCGATCTCGACCGCGACCATTCCGCCGGTGGAGATTCTTGAAGCGGCCTATCCGGTGATGTTCACGCAATGGGCGCTGCGCCCGGACTCCGCCGGTGCCGGCACCCATCGCGGCGGCGTCGGCGCGATCTACGAGGTCGAGCTGCTGGCCGACGCCGATGTGGCGCTGCTCGGCGAGCGCGGCAAGGCGGCGCCGTTCGGCGTCGCCGGGGGCGGAAGCGCTGCGCTCAATCGCTTCTCCTGGCAGACCGATGACGGCGAGGCGAGCCCGCCGATGGTCTCCAAGATCACCGATCTGCACCTGAAGGCGGGCCGGCGCGTGCGGCTGGAGACACCGGGAGGCGGCGGCTGGGGCCCGCCGGAGGCGCGGCCCGCGGCGGCGGTTGCGCACGACGTCGCGCTTGGCTTCGTCTCGTGCGAACAGGCGCGCGATGTCTACAAGGTCGCGCTGTCGGCCGACGGCGCCATCGACGAGGCCGCCACACGCGCGTTGCGCGCGGGAGGTACGGCATGAGCAAGCTCGGCACCATCGTCGGCGTCGATGTCGGCGGCACCTTCACTGATCTGTTCTACTTCGACGAGGCGAAGCGGACGTTCCGCACCAACAAGGTGCCGTCGAACCGCGGTGACGAGGCGGTGGGCTTCCTCGAAGGTCTGCAGGGCTTCGGCAAGATATCGGATCTGAGTTCGATCGTGCATGGCACCACCGTCGGCACCAACGCGCTGCTGGAGCGCAAGGGCGCGCGCATCGGCCTGATCACCACGACAGGCTTCCGCGACGTCTTGGAGATGCGCCGGCGCGACCGCCGCAACACCTGGGGCCTGTGGGGCGACTTCATCCCCGTGGTCGAGCGCGACATGCGCGCCGAGGTCGATGAGCGCGTGCTGTCGGACGGCACGGTTCGCGTGTCTGTCGACGTCGCGCAGGTCACCGCGAGGGCGCAGGAGCTGCTCGCCAAGGGGGCACAGGCGCTGGCGATCGTGTTCATCAACGCGTTTGCCAATCCGGATAATGAGCGCCGCGCGCTCGACGCGGTGCAGGCGATCTGGCCCAACGACAATGTTGCCTGCTCGAGCCAGATCCTGCCGGAGATCCGCGAGTTCGAGCGCACCTCGACGACCGCGCTGAACGCCTATCTGCAGCCCGTCGTCGGCTCCTACCTGCAGAAGCTGCAGAACGCGCTGGCGGGCGAGGCCTTCGATGGCCGCTTCCACATCGTGCAGTCCAATGGCGGCGTGATGTCGACCGCGGCAGCGCGGCGCTTCCCGATCCGCACCGCGCTGTCGGGACCCGCCGCGGGCGTGATCGCTGCGGCGGAAATTGCCAAGGCTGCTGGCTTCCCCAACGTCATCACCGGCGATCTCGGCGGCACCTCGTTCGACGTGTCGCTGGTGGTCGACGGCGCGACCTCGCTGGCCGCGCAGACGACGATCGATTTCGGCCTCGTCGTGCGCACGCCGATGATCGAGATCACGACCATCGGCGCCGGCGGCGGCTCGATCGCCCATGTCGATGCCGGCGGCCTGCTGCAGGTTGGCCCGGAGAGCGCAGGCTCGCGGCCGGGTCCCGTCTGCTATGGCGGCGGCAACGAGCGCCCGACGCTGACCGATGCCAATGTCGTGCTCGGCCGCATCAATGCGGACAGGCCGATCGGCGGCAAGCTGAAGGCGCTCGACGTCGAGGCGGCCAAGCGTGCGATTGCCAAGCACGTCGGCGAGCCCTTGGGCCTCGGCGTGATGGAAGCGGCGGAAGCGATCGTGCGCATCGCCGACAGCAAGATGGCCGGCGCCATTCGGCTGATGTCGATCGAGCGCGGCCATGATCCGGCGCGTTTCGCGGCGGTGCCGTTCGGCGGCGGCGGCGCGCTGCACGTCTCGGCGCTGATCAAGGATGTCGGGCTCAAGGCGGCGCTGGTGCCACGCTATCCCGGTGTCACCTCGGCGCTCGGCTGCGTCATCGCCGACATCCGCCACGACCAGGTGCAGACGCTCAACATGTTCGTCGATGGTCTCGACATCGCAGCGCTGACGCGCTGGATGCTGGCCGAGGCGGAGCATGCGCAGGCCGTGGTGAAGGACGCGCGGCTAGCGGTCGAGCGCATCGACATCATGTTCGAGCTCGACATGCACTATGTCGGCCAGACTCACACCATCCGCGCCACGCTCCCGGTCGAGATCAAGGACGGCATGATCGCGCTGACCGCGGACGATGTGCGCGCCGCATTCGAGACCGCCTATCAGAAGAGCTTCAGCCGGCTGTTGCCGGGCGTGCCGATCAAGATCGTCAATTTGCGCACGGCGGCGATCGGCGTGCGGCCGCGCTTCGATCTCTCGGCGCTCGCGCCCGACGCCAGCGCCGATCTCGCCAAGGCCCGGCTCGGCATGCGCGAGGTCTGGTTCGACGGCGAATGGTGGAGCACGGCGATCCATGCGCGGCTCGATCTGCCCGTCGGTAGCGAGATCGCGGGACCTGCGATCCTGGAGCAGCCCGATGCGACCACGGTGATCGCGCCGGGCTTCAAGGCGCGGGTGGATTCGTTCGGCAACGTCATCGTGGAGCGTCATTCATGAGCGATCACGTCATTCCGACCACGCACAGCGCGCTGCTGATCGTCGACCTGCAGAACGACTTTCTCGATCCGAAGGGCGCCTATGGGCGCGCCGGGCAGACCGCTGCATCGATCGCGGCGCTGCCGCCGCGACTCAAGCCGTTCGCCGACCTGATGCGCGTCAAGGGAGGCTTCGTCATCTCGACGCAGTTCACGCTGGTGCCGGGCAAGGGCGGTGAGCCCCTGATCTCGCCGCATCTGAAGCAGTTGCGGCCCTTCCTCGCCAAGGGCGATTTCCTGCCGGGCGCCTGGGGCCACCAATTGGTGGATCCACTGCAGCCGGCCGACATCACGATCGAGAAGATCGCCTATTCCGCGTTCTACATGACGCGGCTGGAATGGGTCTTACGCAAATGCGCCATCGAGAAGCTCTATGTCGCCGGTATCGTCACCAATGGCGGCGTCGCCTCGACGGTGCGCGACGCGCATATCCGCGATTTCGAGACGGTGGTGCTGGAGGACGGTTGTGCGGCATTCACGGCGGAGACGCATGATACAGCGATTGCAGCGCTGAAGCCGGTGTGCCGCGTCGCCGCGATCGCGGAGGCCATGACGGAGCTGGCGGCGCCATGAGCAGGGTCGAGACCATCGACCATGCGCCCGAGGTCGCGGTCGACTGCCTGATCATCGGCGCCGGTGCCGCCGGGCTCGTCGCGGCGCTGTCGGCGGTCGAGAATGGCGAGAGCGTGCTGGTGCTGGAGCGTGACGGCGTTCCGCAGGGCTCGACGGCCTTGTCGGCGGGACTGATCCCGGCGGCGGGCACGCGCTGGCAGGCCGCGCTCGGCATCGAGGATTGTCCGTCGCTGTTTGCGATCGACATCACGCGCAAGGCCCATGCTGAGCCCGACCCTGATCTGGTCCGGCTCGTCACACGGACGATCGGTCCGACGCTGGAATGGCTCGCTGACCGCCATCAGTTGCCGCTCTCTCTGGTCGACAACTTCACCTATCCCGGCCATTCCGCCTTGCGCATGCACGGCCTGCCGAGCCGTTCGGGCCGCGAGCTCATCGACCGGCTGCGCACGGCCGCCGAGGCCGCCGGCATCGACATTCTCTGCGACGCGCATGCGACGACTTTGCTGGTCGATCCTACGCAGCGCATCGTCGGCGTGCGCTTTACGAGGCCCGACGGCGCCACGGACCAGATCGGCTGCGGTCGTTTGATCCTCGCCTGCAGCGGCTATGGCGGCAATCCGGCGCTGGTGGCGCGGCACATTCCGCAAATGGCAGACGCCACTTACTTCGGTCACGTCGGCAACCAGGGCGATGCACTGACCTGGGGCGAGCAACTGAGCGCCGCGACGCGCGATCTCGGCGGCCATCAGGGCCACGGCTCGGTGGCGCATCCCGCCGGCATCCTCATCAGCTGGGCCACCATCACCGAGGGCGGCTTCCAGGTGAATGCGCAAGGCGCGCGCTTCTCCAACGAAGCCAGCGGCTATTCCGAGCAGGCGGCTCACGTGCTGGCGCAGCGGGATGGCATCGCCTGGACCATCTTCGACGCGCGCATCGCCGGCATCGCCGCGCAGTTCGAGGATTTTCGCAATGCCGTCGACCATGGCGCAGTGCTCGAAGCGGAGGATGTCGCGAGCCTTGCAGCAGCCATGCGCGTGCCGGCCGATGCGCTCGCGGCGACCTGCGATGAGGTGGCCGACGCCAAGACACAGCAGCACGTCGATCGCTTCGGCCGCAGCTTCGTCGGCGTACCGCAGCTCGTGCCGCCGTATCGCGCGGTGAAGGTGACCGGCGCGCTGTTCCATACGCAAGGCGGCCTCGTCATCGACGACCGCGCGCGCGTCGTCCGCAAGGATGGCCGCGCGATCGACAATCTCTTCGCCGCCGGCGGCGCCGCGTGCGGCGTCTCGGGCGCCGACGCCTCGGGCTATCTCTCCGGCAACGGCCTGCTCACGGCCATCGCGCTCGGCCGCGTCGCGGGGCTGGCGCACTGAGCGCGCCGGAGCGACAATGTCGATTGCGACAAGAGGAGAGGACCGCCCATGGCCCGCAAGCTGATCGACATCTCCGTGCCTCTGCAGAACGACGTGCCGGCCGATCCGCCCGGCGCACATCCGACCATCCAGTACATCGATCATCAGCAGGGGCTGCCGCGCATGCTGCAATTCTTCGATGGGCTGAAGGCGGAGGATCTGCCGGACGGGCAGGGCTGGGCGGTCGAACAGGTGAATCTCTCGACCCACAATGGCACGCATCTCGATGCGCCCTGGCACTTCCATCCGACGATGAACCGCGGCGAGCGCGCCTGGACCATCGACGAGGTGCCGCTGGAGTGGTGCCTGCAGCCGGGCGTGAAGCTCGACTTCCGCCATTTCCAAGACGGTTATGTGGTCACCGCCAAGGACGTCGAGGAGGAATTGAAGCGCATCGGCCACACGCTGTCGCCACTCGAGATCGTCGTCGTCAACACCTCCGCCGGCGCCCGCTTCGGTGAGGCCAACTACGTCAATTCCGGCTGCGGCATGGGCTATGAGGCGACGATGTATCTCTTGGAACGCGGTGTGCGGCTGACCGGCACCGACGGCTGGAGCTGGGACGCGCCGTTCGTGTTCACCGCCCGGAAATACGCCGAGACCCACGACGCTGCCCTGATCTGGGAAGGCCACAAGGCCGGCCGCCACATCGGCTATTGCCACCTCGAGAAGCTGCACAATCTGGAGCAGCTGCCGTCGACGGGTTTCACCGTGTCGTGCTTCCCGGTGAAAATCGAGCGGGCGTCGGCGGGTTGGACCCGCGCGGTCGCGATCATCGACGGGTGAGGCGAGCGAAGATCTGAGTTAGCTCTGACCGGCAGGACGTTTGATCACCGGTCGCGCGGCTTGCTCGCTCTTCACCTCTCCCCGCCTGCGGGGAGAGGTCGGATTGCATCGAAGATGCAATCCGGGTGAGCGGGTACAGGTCTCTCCACGTGCACTTCCCGTGCGGCTGCCCCTCACCCCAACCCTCTCAGCGCGAGCGAAGCTCGTCGCGGCCCCGTAAGAACGGGGAGAGGGAGCGCACCGATGTCCGGGCGAAAGCCTGGCTAACAACTACACGCCAGCATCACCTCGTTCCGCCTCAGCATCGGCAGCGTCCATGGCGGGTTGTAGAATGCGAGCAGCGGTGTCCCGGTGACGGTCAGTCCCTTGCGCTGCACGTAGTCACGCAGCTCCCGCGTCTTCTCGGCGATGATTCCGTCGGAGGTCGAGCCCGCAAAGGTAATCGCGACCAGGCGCTGCGCCGGCAGCGCGGTCAGCTTGATACGGGCGTCGGCCGGCGGCGGCAGGATATCGAGCGACCAGCTCGCAGGCATCACGAAGCTGACGGTCCAGCGGTCGCTGCTTGTCATATCGTGCGTCGTCGAAGCCGCGCTGGCCTGCTGCTGCACCGGCGCGGTCATCGCGATCTTCATCCGTCCCTGGTTGGCGCCGAAGATGTAGCCGGCGATGATGCGAAAGCCTTCTTCGATCGCAGGTTTGCGCGCGCCGTGCACATCGGCCTCGGCAATGATCATCGGCGCATAGGCGCGGACCTCGAACTCGCCGTCGCGGCTGACGACCTCGTATCTCGGATGTTCGACCCGGCTCATGATCGGCCCTGCGGCAATGGCGGCGCCGGCCAGGACGAGCACGACAATGCCAGCCAGCCAGATCAGCATGCGGCGTCTCCCCGGTCGTGTCGGCTCAGTCATGGCGGTGTGCTGCTTGATGGTTTCAACGGGTGAACGAGGGCAGGGGTTCATCGGATCAGCAAGTGACGTGCTCCTTCGAGACGCCCGCCTGCAGGCCCTCAGGATGAGGTCGGACTTCGCTGCAAAATCTAAGACCCTCATGTGAGGAGCGCCGCGCGACGCGTAGAGCAGTCGCGAACGGTGCAAGATGCGGCGCGTCTCGAACCATGAGGCCACTTTTTCGAGTGGGCAACTTTTTTCCGTGTGCGTCGACGTCTGCTCCAGGATACGACGTCTTGCTGATGGGCCGGTTAGCCTCGTCGGGCAACTCAGGCCCGGGCGCAATCAACGAATGGAATCGCTGAACGCAGTTCGCGGACGTCCTTCATAGCCCAATTGCAGATTCGCCGAAAAAGTAAATTCCGCTGCATCCTCAGCACGATCACCTCTGTCCAGACCTTCCTGTAAAAATTTTCTTATTTCGTTTTATCGGAAATCATGATCTGATCCGCTCCATCCCGCCTCATGCTGAGGGGCGTACGCGTCGTCACGATACGTAGGGGCGGGGAGCGGTGGCCGCACGAGTCCAGGCGCTGACGCGCAAGACGACTGGAAGCGTTGCGGACGTTCAAGCCGTGTGGTCCTGGCGCCCCGATGCTGGCGCCAAGCCTGCTGCGACATGACGTGTCGCGCGGGTGACGGGGGCAAGACAGCCGGTCCCCCGGGGAGAGCACGGAGCAGACGTTCCACCCATCGCGCAGGGAGGGCCGGGTCGTCCGGCTGAACCTGTGGTACCTGCCGCCTGCATTTTTTTGAGCAGGCGGGCCACGGGCCTCAGTCGAGGTCCGGTCTTCCCTGCGCCCTCGCAGCTCGAGCGAGGGTCTCGAAGCATCCCCTCGGACGCATGTTGCGCCGCGAGACGGACGGCGCGTGAGCACATGGTGGCGCTGGCATACTGGATATGCTTATCAGTTGAGGGCGCCGAACCAGCGCACAAAACAAAATAAACCCGGCCGGTCGCAACGGCTGATTTCAGGAGGAACCAATGGCAGACACCTCACGTCGCAATCTTCTCGTCGGTGCCGGCAGCCTTGCTGCGGCGGCCGCGATCATGACGGAGACGCGCTCCGCCGCCGCGCAGGCCGGCCCGACGCCGATCTTCGCCGTTCCGGCCACGACCATCCCGATCGTCGGCGAGCAGGGCGTTTTCCCGGTCCGCCGCATCTATTGCATCGGCCGCAACTATGCGGCGCATGCGATCGAGCGCGGCTCTGATCCGAACCGCGAGCCGCCGTTCTTTTTCCAGAAGCCGACCGACGCGATCCAGAACGTCGCCGTTGGCGAGGTTGCCGATCATCCCTATCCGTCGCTGACCAAGAACTATCACCACGAGGTCGAGCTGGTGGCAGCGCTGAAATCCGGCGGCACCAACATCCCGGTCGAGGCGGCGCTCGACCACGTCTACGGCTATGCGCTCGGCCTCGACATGACCCGGCGCGATCTGCAGAACGGCATGGCCGCCGAGAAGAAGCCGTGGGAGATCGGCAAGAGCTTCGATCATGCCGCCGTGCTCGGCCCGATCCATCCGGTGGCGAAGGTCGGGCATTTCACCAAGGGCGCGATCTCGCTCGCGGTCAACGGCACGATCCGGCAAAACTCGGATCTCACCAAGATGATCTGGAACGTCGCCGAGCAGATCGCGAAATTGTCCGAGGCGTTCGAGCTGAAGGCCGGCGACATCATCTATTCCGGCACGCCGGAAAATGTCGGCCCGGTGGTCAAGGGCGACGTGCTCTTGTGCAAGCTCGAGGGCCTGCCGGACATGTCGATCAAGATCGTCTGACGAGGTGGTCCGGAGAGGTGAGGCGATTGCTCATTCCTCCCGTATCGGGTCGATGTGGGCCTCGTGGTTCTCAAGGCGATGCGAGAGCATCGCCTGAACGCGCCGCAAGCGGCGCTCCTCACCATGAGGGACTGACACGTCTCTGCGGATTCCGACCTCATCCTGAGGAGCCCGCCGAAGGCGGGCGTCTCGAAGGATGGGCCGCGAAAAGAGTATCGGCGCGACGGTCTGCGATCGCCCCGCGCACCGTCGCCAGAAGGGCGGCAGACGCAATCATCCCACCGGATGGTGCGCCTACCGCCACGGCACTCGCGGTGCCGGGTCCCTCATCGCCTGCCGGACGCGGAACATCGTTGTTCCCGCGCAAACAAGCACTGCCACCCGTTCGCAAGTTTGTCGGCCGACAAAGAGCCGTCCGGCCGCGCCCCGTACCGTCGCCTGCAACAGGCAAGCGAACGAGGGCAGCCGTGGCCATCACCATCGAGATCGATCACGCCAGGACGCGCCGCATGGCGCAGGGCGTGGGTCAAAGCCAGGGCCAAGCGCAGGCGCGCAGCCCGGTGCGGTCACCGCGCAGCGCCGGCGGTCCGGTGGTTCCGCAGGGCGTCAAGGGACCGATCCGGCGGCTGAAATGGCTGATCCTGGTGCTCACGCTCGGCGTCTACTACGTCACGCCGTTCCTGCGCTGGAACCGCGGGCCGAACGCGCCGGGCCAGGCGGTGCTGCTCGATTTCGCCCATGGTCGGCTCTATCTCGGCCCGATCGAGATCTGGCCCCAGGATCTCTATCTCATCACCGCGGCGATGCTGCTGGCGACCTTGATCCTGGTCCTGGTCAATGCGCTCGCCGGCCGCCTGTGGTGCGGCTTCGCCTGTCCGCAGACGGTGTGGACCGACCTGTTCCTGCTGGTGGAGCGACTGGTCGAGGGCGATCGGCGGCAGCGGCTGAAGAACATCGGCGCGCCGCTCTCCGCGCGGCGCATCGCGCAGATCGCGACCAAGCATGTGCTGTGGATGACAATCGCGCTCGGCACCGGCGGCACGCTGATCTTCTACTTCACCGACGCGCCGGAGCTCGTGCGTGATGTCATGCATGGCGAGATGTCGGCGACCGCGCTGACCTGGACGCTCGCCTTCGCCGGCACGACCTACGGCCTTGCCGGTTTCGCGCGCGAGCAGGTCTGCACCTTCATGTGTCCGTGGCCGCGTCTTCAAGGCGCGATCTGGGATCCGGAAGCCTTCACCGTCAACTATCGCGACTATCGCGGCGAAGCGCGCATGTCGGCGAAGAAGGCCGCCGAGGCGCGATCGCACGGCCTGCCGGCCGGCGATTGCGTCGATTGCGGCGCCTGCGTCGCGGTCTGTCCGATCGGCATCGACATCCGCCAGGGGCCGAGCTTCGCCTGCATCAATTGCGGCCTCTGCGTCGATGCCTGCGACGGCGTGATGGCCAAGCTCGACCGCCCGCGCGGCCTGATCGACTACGAGAGCTGGCGCAACATCGAGCGCGGCCGCGTCGGGGAGACGCGTGTGTCGCGGCTGGTGCGGCCGAAGACGGTCGGGCTCGCGCTCGCCTGCGTGGCGCTGGCTGCGGTGATCGCGGTGTCGTTCGCAACCAAGACCACGGCCGTGCTCTCGGTGCAGCACGATCGCGATCCCCTCGCGGTGCGGCTCTCCGACGGCTCGGTGCGCAATGCCTACACGGTGAAGCTGCTCAACAAGTCGGCCGCGCCGCAGAGCTTCAGGCTCGCGCTCAGCGGCGTCGATGCGGTGCTCGCCATCGTCGGCCATGCGCAGGGGGCGTTGATCGCGGTCGAGCCGGAGGGTTCGGAAACCCTGCGCGTGACGCTCACGATGACCGAGCCGCGCGATGGTGATGTCATGTTCTCGGCGGTCGATCCGAGCGGGCAGGCCGTGCTGTCCGCGCACGACCGCTTCGTCAATCGGTAGAGGAGGGCCTAGAGATAGGCTTTCGGCAGCAGCATGTGGATGCCCTTGTTGCCGTCGACCAGCTGGGTGACGCGCAGATTGCCGGCCAGCGAGCACAGCATGTAGGCCTGGTTGCGCGACAGGTTGGTGCGGGCGCAGACGTGCTTGACCATCTCGCGCACGGCCTGCTTGGCGGCGTCGTCGAGATCCTCGTCGAGCCCGATCGACATCAGGTGCGTGGCGTTCTCGGCGAACGGCCAGGTGATGTCCATGTCCTTGCGCACGGTAAGGCGGAAGCTGCCGGTGACGCCGGTCTCGAGCGCGGTGATGCAGACCTCGCCGTCACCCTGCACGCCGTGGCCGTCGCCGGCGAAGAACAGCGCGCCCTCGTTGAACACGGGCAGATACAGCGTCGTGCCGGGCCGCAGCTCCTTGTTGTCCATGTTGCCGCCGAAGCTGCGCGGCACCGGCGATCCGCAGCGCCCCCACGCCGGCGGCGGCGCGGTGCCGATGATGCCGAAGAACGGGTCGAGCGCGATCTCGGTGCCCCATGGCATGATGCAGACCTGGCGCTCGTGATCGACCTTCGGATGGATGGTCTCGTAGTCGGTGAACTCGTCCGGCAGGGTGCCGAGCAAAGGCAGGATCGAGACGAAGCCCCAGTCCTGGCTGACCTTCACATTGAGGATGTCGACCTGCAGCGTATCGCCGGGCTGCGCGCCCTTCACGTAGACGGGGCCGGTGATGAAATGCGGTCCCGGGCCCTGGATCATGGTGTCGAGCGCGGTGAGGTAGTTGGCCGGCACCAGGCTGCGGTCCTCGGGAAGCGTCTCCTTGCCGCCGGCCGGGAACGAATGCAGCGTCACGGTGTCGCCCGAGGCGATTTCGAGCACGGGCGGCGTGGCGCTGTCGAGATAGCCCCACACCATGCTCTCATGCGTCGCGGGAATTTCGTGGCGTTTCGACATGGGCTGGCTCCGTGGGGCTTGGTTCTTACAGGTGATTTCAAGGCAGGATGCGATAGCCGGCAATGCCAAAAACTGGTCAGCCTTGCTCATCGCACCGGCAGAGCCGCGTTGCTCCGGCGTGTCACGTCAATTTTGCCAATTGGCCGGCGCAAGCGATCTAGCCGCCATGACGCAGCGGTAGCACGGCCGGCGACGCTCGCAGCTTGCGCATGCAGTGCGCCGTCGCGAGGCCGAGGCGCCGGGCCACTACCAAGCTCATGGAATTCATGCGAGAATACGCGTGATGGCCGCGTCGGGGTCTCTGATCATGCGTCGTTCCCTGCACACCGAGCACGAGATTCTGGTTCTGCTTGGCGAGGCGGAGTCGGGTGTTCCGATTGCCGAAATTTGCAGCACCGCGGGCGTGTCGCTGCGCACGTTCTATCGTTGGCGCAAGCGCTATGGCGGTCTCAGCAGTCCTGCTCTGCGCCACTTGAAGGAGCTGGAGATCGAGAACCAGCGGCTGCGTTCGCTGGTGACGAAGCTCGTCGGGGGCCAGCCGAACACGCCGGCTTCTGTGAAAGCCGCACCGCGGCCGCTGCGCCAGGATTGCGGCAGCACGCCTCACGGTGTGGCCGGCGCGCCGGGGCAGGGACGTGGCGCCGTGATCGGCCGCTATGCCTCGGTGCGCTACGGGCGCTGACCAGCCGACATTCGGGTCGTTGCGTCATCGGCCGGATCGCTCCGGCCGATGGCATGCTCGTTTCAGCGATGTCAGGTCGCGAGCTGGTTGCCGATCGGCAGCGCGCGCAGGCGCTTGCCGGTGGCGGCAAAGATCGCGTTGGCGAGCGCTGGCGCGAACGGCGGCACACCCGGCTCGCCGACACCGCTCGGCGGCGCGTCGGCATCGGCGGGCACGATGTGCACGTTGGTGACCAGCGGCGCCTCGTCGATCCGGACCACCTGGAAGTCGTCGAAGTTGCGCTGCTGCACCCGGCCGTTCTTGAAGCTGATCTCGCCGTATTTGGCGAGGCTCAGCCCCATGATCGCAGCACCCTCGAGTTGCGACTGGATGCGCTCCGGGTTGACGAAGGTGCCGCAATCGATCGCGCTGTCGACCTGATGCACCAAAAGCTTGCCCTTGTCGTCGACCGAGACCTCCACGATGGTCGCGATGTAGCTGACGAAGCTGCGATGCGCGGCGATGCCGAGGCCGTGACCCTTGGGAACCGAGCGGCCCCAATTGCCCTTCTCGGCCACGAACTCGACGACGCGGCGCAGCCGACCGGTATCGATTGGGTAGCTCTCATAGGGCTCGCCATAGTTCCAGAGATCCTTCACCGAGGCGAGCTTGACGATACGCGGACTGCCGATCAGTTCGAGCAGCATGTCCTTCTGGTCGCGGCCGGTGGCGTGGGCGATCTCGCCGACCATCGACTGCACCGCGAAGGCGCGCGGGATGTTGGAGACCGAGCGGAACCAGCCGATGCGCGTATGCGCCTTGGCCGCCGGATTCTCGCAGCTGATGTTGGCGATCTCGAACGGCATGTCGACGAGGCCCATGCCGAGTTCGAACGGCGCCGCATGATCGGCGCCGGCCGCGAAGGTCGACAGGATCGTCGGCGCGACGCTGCGGTGACGCCAGGCCACCACCTTGCCGGACTTGTCGAGGCCGGCCTCGATGCGCTCCACCGACACCGTGTGCAGGAAGTCGTGATGGAGGTCGTCATCGCGCGTCCACTGCACCTTCACCGGCGCGCCCAGCGTTTTCGAGAGCAGGGCGGCCTCGAGTGCGAAGTCGCATTTCGATTTGCGGCCGAAACCACCGCCGAGCAGCGTAACGTTGACGGTCACGTTCTCAAGTGGGATCTGCAGCGTCTTGGCGACGTCCTCGTGGGTGCCGCCGGGGCTCTGCACCGGCGCCCAGATCTCCGCCTTGTCGCCCTTGACGTCGGCGACCGCGACCGGCGGCTCCATGCTGGCATGGGCGAAATGCGGCAGATAGTACTCGCCGGTGATGACCTTGTCGGCCGATTTCAGTGCCGCCTCCGCGTCACCTTCCTGGCGCACGACGAGGCCCGGCTGGCGTGCGGCGGCTTCGAGCTCGGCGCGATAGCCGACCGAGTCGTAGCTCCCATTGTCACCGTCGTCCCACTCGATCTTGAGCGCGTCGCGGCCCTTGATCGCAGCACCGGTGTTGCGTGCGATCACAGCGACGCCACCGAGCGGCTGGAACTTCGACGGCCAGGGCCAACCCTTGACCTCGAGCACCTGCTCGACGCCAGGGACCTTCAGCGCCTCGGCCGAGTCGAACGACTTCAACTTGCCGCCGGTGACCGGCGGTCGCGCGATGACGGCGTATTTCATGCCGGGCAGGCGGACATCGGCGCCGTAGCGCGCCTTGCCGACGGTGATGTCGTGCAGGTCGACGATGCTGACCTGGCCCTTGCCGAGATAGCGGAAATCCTTCGGCGACTTCAGCTGCACCGTGTCGATTGCGGGCACCGCCTCATTGGCGGCGTCGGCGGCGAGCTCGCCGAAGCCGAGGCGTCGGCCGCTTGCGCTGTGCACGACCTCGTGGTTGACCGCCTTCACCTCGCTCGCCGGCACGCCGAGGCGCTTGGCCGCTGCGGCTTCGAGCATGCTACGTGCCATGGCGCCGATCTGGCGCATCGGCAGCAGATAGTGTCGCGTGCTGCGCGAGCCGTCGGTGTCCTGGTTGCCGAACTTCACCTCGTCACCGGGCGCCTGCACGACGCGCACGCGCGACCAGTCGGCTTCCATTTCCTCCGCCACGATCAGTGGCAGGCTGGTGCGCACGCCGGTTCCCATCTCGGAGCGATGGGCGAGAATGGATACGATGCCGTCGGGCGCGATCGCGACGAAGACCTTGGGATCGACCACGGTGCCGTGGGGCATCTTGCCGGCGCCGGTCTCATAGGTGGCGAACGCCGGACGCGACAACAGCGGCGCGGCGAGCACGAAGCCGCCGGCGAGTCCCAGCGTCTGCAGAATGGCGCGGCGGGAGACGTTCTCGACCTTGAGGTGCCGCTCGAAGCCGCGGCGCGACGACGACTTCGCGATGTCGGGATTTGCAATGATGCTCATGATCACACCCCCGTCGAGGCCAGATGGACCGCATTCTCGATGCGCTGATAGCAGCCGCAGCGGCAGATGTTGCCGGACATCGCGTCCCGGATCTCGTCATGCGACGGCTTCGGATTCGCGCTCAGGAGCGCGGCCGCCTGCATGATCTGCCCGGCCTGGCAGAAGCCGCATTGCGGCACGTTGACCTGGCGCCAGGCTTTCTGCACCGGATGGTCGCCGGTCGGGTGCAGGCCCTCGATGGTCGTGACCTCGCGGCCCGCCACGTCCGACACGGCGGTGATGCAGGCGCGTGCGGCCTCCTTGTCGACCAATACGGTGCAGGCGCCGCACAGCGCCTGGCCGCAGCCATATTTGGAGCCGGTGAGCCCGAGCTCGTCGCGCAGATACCACAACAGCGGCAGGCTCGGATCGCCATCCCAGGCCTGCTCCTGTCCGTTGATTTTCACCTTGATCATGATTGCCCTCGTTCTGTCGGACCAATGGTCGTCAGTTCTGATCTCTGGTGGACGCGCGCAGGACCACATGTCCTGGATGCGCGCGCCGGCTCAATTGAGAGTTGTTGGAAAGCCACGCATGATAGCAGACCGCGATGGGCATCGGTCTACACAGCCGCGTGTGTTCCCGGGAGCAGCGTGCGGCGCTGCATCGTAGGCTGGGCACGTCAGCTAACGCACTGCGAAAAAATTCACGCGCGAAAAGAAAAACATCGCGAAAAAAAATGCCTCGCCGGCGTGAGGGCAGGCGAGGCACCAAGTCTTCAGGAAGGAACGCTTTAGTTGATAGGCTTCGAGCGCTGCGGCCCTCAGGCCGCCTTTGCTTTCGCCACGTGGGTGGCAATCGCATCCATCAGGGCCGGCGACAGGCAGTCATAGGGCTCGAGCCCCAGCTCCTTCAGTCGCGCCCGAATCTCACCCATCTGCTCCGGCTTCACTCCGGACTCGATCACCGAGGAGACGAAGGCCGCAAATCCCGGCGCCGCCGAACCCTGCTCCTGGAACAGCTCGGGATGAATGAAGTCGAGGCCGTAGAACGGGTGACCCGTGTTCTCGATCCGGCCGTACATGTGGGTGCCGCAGCCGGTACAGGCATAGCGCTGGATGACGGCGGAGGCATCGACGATCTTGAGCTTGTCGCCGTTCTCCAGCACCGTGACGTTCTGCCGCGGCACCACGGCCACGACCGAGAAGTTTGCGCCGGAGGGCTTCCAGCACTTGGTGCAGCCGCAGGCGTGGTTGTGCGCGACATCGCCCTTGATGCCGACCTTTACCGGCCGGTCGTGGCACTTGCAGACCAGCGTGCCGCCGGCGAAGTGGCCGCTTCCCTGTTTGACGCCGTTATCAACGGACGGGTGGATGTGGACAGTCATGGCGCAATCCTCCTCAGTTTTGCGTGCTTGGGGTCAGAACACGACGACGGAACGGATCGATTTTCCCTCATGCATCAGGTCGAAGCCCTTGTTGATCTCTTCGAGCTTGAGCGTGTGGGTGATCATCGGGTCGATTTCGATCTTCCCGTTCATGTACCAGTCGACGATCTTGGGAACGTCGGTGCGCCCGCGGGCGCCGCCGAACGCAGTGCCCTTCCAGACGCGCCCGGTGACGAGCTGGAACGGACGGGTCGATATCTCCTTGCCGGCCTCGGCGACGCCGATGATGATCGATTCGCCCCAACCGCGATGGCAGGCTTCCAGCGCCTGGCGCATCACCGTGGTGTTGCCGGTGCAGTCGAAGGTGTAGTCGGCGCCGCCGTCGGTAAGCGCGACCAGATGCTGGACGATGTCGCCGGTCACCTTCTTCGGGTTGACGAAATGGGTCATGCCGAAGCGGCGGCCCCATTCCTCCTTGCTGTCATTGACGTCGACGCCGACGATCTTGTCGGCACCGGCCATCCTGGCACCCTGGAGCACGTTGAGACCGATACCGCCGAGGCCGAATACGATGACGTTCGAGCCGGGCGTGACCTTGGCCGTGTTGACGACAGCACCGACGCCGGTGGTGACGCCGCAGCCGATGTAGCAGCTCTTGTCGAAGGGCGCGTCCTCGCGAATCTTCGCGACCGCGATCTCCGGGAGCACGGTGAAGTTGGAGAAGGTCGAGCAGCCCATGTAATGGTAGATGGCCTGGCCCTTGTAGCTGAAGCGCGACGTGCCGTCGGGCATCAGGCCCTTGCCCTGCGTGGCGCGAATCGCGGTGCAGAGATTGGTCTTGCGGCTGAGGCAGCTCTTGCACTGGCGGCATTCCGGTGTGTACAGCGGAATGACGTGGTCGCCGGGCTTGACCGAGGTCACGCCAGGGCCAACCTCACGGACGATGCCGGCGCCTTCGTGGCCGAGGATCGAGGGGAAGATGCCTTCGCTGTCCAATCCATCCAGCGTGTAGGCATCGGTGTGGCAGATGCCGGTCGCCTTGATCTCGACCAGCACTTCACCCGCCTTCGGGCCCTCGAGGTCAACCTCGACGATCTCCAGCGGTTTCTTGGCTTCGAAAGCCACCGCGGCGCGCGTCTTCATCTCTTCAACTCCTGTTTCATTCTCGCGGGCCCGCGACGCTGTCCTGGTCGCGGTCCCCTTCAGTCACTTCTTGCCCATGCAGGAGTTCTCCGCCTCCGTGTAGGAAGGCAGCTTATCCTCGTGCTTGGCCGGGCGAACGCGTCCCACCGCATCATTGCTGCGGGCGCGCAGGTAGATGTAGAGATCATCCATGTAGCAGGCGACGTTCGGATTGTCGCCGAAGGCCGGCATGACGTTCTCCTGGGCCGTGCTTATGTTCTTGCGGCCGCTCGCGACGACTCCGAGAAAATCGCCATAGCTCATGTTCTTGACCGAGTCCTTGAGCGCAGGCGCATAGGTCGATCCCATGCCGTCGGGGCCGTGGCAGACGTGGCATTCAGAGTGATAACGGCGGTATCCGGAGTAGGTGTACCAGTCGACCGATCCGTCGGCGCCTACCTTGTAGGTCGGATTGCCATCCTTATCGAAGTACTTCCCTTCTTCGGACTTGACAGCCGTAGGGTCTCCGGGGCCTTCGGCCCAGGCGTTCTCGGCGACAGTCATCCCGCCGGTTGCCAGGCTCAGAGCCGCGGCGACCGCAAAACAGATTCTACGCAAGGGCGTTTTCCCTTAATTTTTTGGGGTAGGCGAACCGGCGCATGGACGTTGTCCATGCGCCGGGCCATGGTGCCTAGCTTACTGCGGGAGCGAGAACACGGTGAGCGCGCCGCCGAGGGCGGTGTAGTTGCTCAGCGCCGCGTAGCCGCCGACCGCACCGAGACCGGCAGTGGGATCCGTCAGACCTGCCGCGAGACCGATGCCGGCCCAGCCACCGACACCCGAGAGCACGGCGACGTACTGCTTGCCGTTGGTCTCGTAGGTCGTGACGTTGCCGATGATGCCGGACGGGGTCTTGAACTTGTAGAGTTCCTTGCCCGTCTTGGCGTCGACCGCCTTGAGGTAGCCTTCCAGCGTGCCGTAGAACACCACGTTGCCAGCCGTGGCGAGCGCGCCCGACCACACCGAGAACGGCTCCTTGTTCGACCAGGCAATCTTGCCGGTCTTGCCGTCCCAGGCAATGAAGTTGCCCATATGGGTCTCACCCGCCGGCGGATACATCGACAGAGTCGCGCCCACATAGGGCTGACCTGCGGTGTAGCTCACCTTGAAGGGCTCGTAGTCCATGCAGACATGGTTGGTCGGTACGTAGAACAGCTGCGTATCCGGCGAGTAGGCCGCAGGCTGTTCATCCTTGGTGCCGAGCGCCGCCGGGCAGATGCCCTTGGTGTTGACGTCTTCACCCTGCTTGTCGGTCGAGTACTGATCGACAACCTTCGGACGGCCGTAGGTCGCAGAGCTCTTGTCCATGTCGACGCCGGTGGTCCAGTTCACCTTCGGGTCGTACTTCTCGGCGACGAGCAGTTCGCCGTTGGTGCGGTCGAGCGTATAGCCGAGGCCGTTACGATCGAAGTGCGTCAGGAGCTTGCGCGGCTGACCGTTGATCGCCTGGTCCGACAGGATCATCTCGTTGACGCCATCATAGTCCCACTCGTCGTGGGGCGTCATCTGATAGACCCACTTCGCCACGCCCGTATCGGCATTGCGCGCGAAGACCGTCATCGACCACTTGTTGTCGCCGGGACGCTGCTTCGGATTCCAGGTCGAGGGGTTGCCCGAACCGTAATAGACCATGTCGAGCTGCGGATCGTAGGAGACCCAGCCCCAGGTGCAACCGCCGCCGGTCTTCCACTGGTCGCCTTGCCAGGTCTTCAGGCTGGAGTCCTTGCCGACCGGCTTGCCGAGCGCCGTCGTGTTGGCGTCGAACAGGATCTGGTCATCGGGACCTTCGGAGTAGGCCTTCCAGACCTGCTTGCCGCTCTTGATGTCGTAAGCGGTCATGCTGCACTGAACGCCGAACTCACCGCCGGACGTACCGACCAGGACCTTGTCCTTCACCACCAGCGGAGCCGAGGTGCCGGTCTGTCCCTTGCTCGGATCGCCATTGACTGCGGTCCAGACCTGGGCGCCGGTCTTGGCATCGATCGCGACCAGCTTGTCGTCGGCCTGATGCAGGAAGATCTTGCCGTCACCATAGGCCACGCCGCGATTGACCGTGTCGCAGCACATCACCGGAATGACGTTCGGGTCCTGCTTCGGCTCGTACCGCCAGACGATCTTGTTGTCCTGGGCGAGATCGAGCGCATACACCTTGTTCGGGAACGGCGTATGCACATACATCATGTTGCCGACGATGAGCGGTCCGCCTTCGTGACCGCGCAGCACACCAGTCGAGAACGTCCAGGCGACCTGCAGCTTGCCGACGTTCTGGGCGTTGATCTGGTTCAGCTTGGAGTAACGCGTATTGGCGTAGTCTCCCGCCGGCATCACCCAGTCCTTCGGGTTTGCCGACATCTTGACCAGCTCTTCGCTGGCGAATGCGCCACCCGCGGCAAGTGCCGCGACTGACGTCAGACAAGTTGCGAGTAGTACCTTTCGCATCGTCTTTTCCTCCCGGGTTCAACTGAGCTTCCGCATGGCGCGGCCCAGTATTGGTTCTTCGGCATCATTCATTATCCACTTCCCAACCGGGAAACTTGCCCAAAAGAGAAAGACGCTTGCTCAAGAGTGAAGCGCGGAGAAGTTTTTGAAGGAGATTTTTGCTTTGCTGGCCCGCAACATGAAACACGTTCTTGCTGCACAGCATCAATTTGCACCATCCCGGTTCCACTGGGAGTTGACGTTTCGCTTGACGTCACAGAGGTGAAGGCGGAGGATCAAACAGGGACATTGCCTGAGCTGATGCGCCAGGAATTTGGTCGGCCTCAAAAAGGGAGTAATTCCGCTCCACTCACGCCCGCCCTCCTTGGCGGGACGTTGCGTTTCGATCATGAATCGGTGGATGGACATGTCCGATACGATCAGCTCGCTCAGCACTACCGGGTTCTCGCCGAAGAGCCAGATCCAACGTTGGTCAGATGCGCTGACCGATCTTTGCGGACGCTTCGATGTCGACCCGCTGGAGGGAGCATCATTCGAAGGACGTATCAATTTCACCACGGTCTCGCGCCTGAAACTCTGCCAGATCGAGGCCAGCCAGCATCGCATTGCACACAGCTACGCACGTTCGCGGGAGACGAATCACCCCTACATCAAGATTCTGTTCCAGACGTATGGAATCTCGTATTTTGAACAGGATGGGCGCCACATCGAGATCGGTCCCGGCGATTGCCTCGCCTACGATGTATCGACGCCCCATACCATCGTCAGTCCGGCGCTCACCCGGCACGACGTGGTCATCGTGCCCAAGGAGCTGCTGCAGGAGCGCGGCTTTCGTTCGGAAAAGATGGCCGCCTACAAATTGTCGGCGCGAAGCGGAACAGGCCGGATCGCGCATGATGTGACGCATGCTGCTTTCGACGAAGCGAACCGGCTGTCGCCGAACTCCGCGGCCAGCGTCGCCGAGTCGCTGATCGATCTTTTGCTCTTACCGTTACGGGAAGCCGACCGGATGCTGGATCGCGCAGGGCCCGAGGCCGTCTACGTCCGCGCGCAAGCCTTCATCCGCGAGCATCTCCGCGATCCCGATCTTTGCATCGATGAGATATCGGCATCTTTAGGTTGTACAAAACGCTACCTGCATATGGTCTTCAGCGATCGCGGCATGACCGTCAGCGACTACATCTGGCGGGCCAGGCTTCAACACTGCCGGCAGGAACTCGAAACGCAGAGCGGCAAGACGATCACTGACGTGGCCTTCTCATGGGGCTTTTCGAGTTCGTCGCATTTCAGTCGCGTATTCCGGAAATATTTCGGTGTCATGCCGTCGTCCGTCCACAAGACGGCTTCGCGTTGATTTCGGATTGATCACTCGGCACGGTCCGAGAGGCATGAATTGCGCCGCGCGCCCGCGGCAAAACGCACCCTGTCGAAGGTCACCGAGAAGGTCAGCCGGCTCCCGCTACCGATTTGCGCGGCGGCCTGACCGAATGGTCGCCGCTTTTCGCCTTGCGCCGCGTGGGGCGAGCAGGTGCGGCGGCAGTCGGCGCGGTCTCCATCTCCATCCATTCAAGTACCTTCAGTCGCTGTAAGAGTGGCGCTGCGGAACCAGCACGCCGCCCGATAAAGAAGCGTCCACGCGGAGACGTTGGCAGGGTCCACCCACGACGGCGGAATTGCTGTCCCTGGAGATGGAAGGTCCCACTAAGACCTTGCAGCTACTGCTCATTGATACCGGCATGATGACACCTCTTCTATGCTGCTTTGCGGCATGATCATTGCTTCACTGCAACATGCCGGGTCAACAGAGGAGTAGGTGGATGAGACGAACCATCCTTTGGCTTGGCATGCTTTGTTGCCTGGGGGTGAGTGCGAGCGCGCGAGATCTCGGTCAGTGGGGATCGGCTGATCCCGCGTTGCGCCAATGGTATGAGGCCTTGATGCAGCCGGATGTGCCGACGGCGTCCTGTTGCGGCGAGGCCGACGCCTACTTTGCCGATGAAGTCCATGTCCGCGACGGCCGGACGTACGTGATCATCACGGATGACCGTCCTGATGAGCCGCGCGGTCGTCCGCACATCGATGTCGGCACAGAAATCGAAGTCCCTGATCATAAGTTGAAGTGGGACAAGGGCAATCCGACCGGTCACGGTGTCATCTTCTTGAGCCGCAATCGGTATGTGTTCTGCTATGTGCAGCCGGGCGGCGCCTGAGCGCTGCCGATCCGGATCATCGTCAATGACGGCCAGGCGATTCTCGCGCACGGATCATGCTGCGTTTGCCCGGTGAGGAGCTTGAGTCAAGCGATGCGATGATTGAGGCGGAACGGCGTCGCTTCAGACAGCGGATTTCGCTTTGTGCAACTGAGCGACAGCTGCCGAGAAGCGCAGAGAGCCCGTCGAGCCTTGCGTTCTATCGTACGCAGCCCTAGCTTCCGTCCTGGTGCGAGCAATGCGCCAGTCAATGATAGTCTGAACTTGGGAGCTTGAAATGGCCTGGAAGACACCGAAGATTGTCGAAGTGCCCGTTGGCATGGAAATCAACATGTATGCCTGCGCGGCGCGCAAGTAACGACTAGCGATCTGCCAAGCCCTTAAGAGCGATATTCGCTACCGAGTGGCTTGGCGGATCCATTCTTGTGTTCGGGACGATCCGTGAGATGGTCCCGATGGTCGGCTCTTCGGTCGATCAGGGTGACGACCAGAGACCGCGAAACGATCAGACGTCTTGCGTGTCGAACAGGTAGAGGTCGACGCCGCCATCGGCGAAGTTGGGCAGATCGCCCGCCGCCGCCTTGCCTTCGGGCGAGCCCATTCCCGCTTGCAGCGCCTGCATCGAATCGAACGTCAGGGTGGCGACGAGGTGGATGTTGGTGGCGCCGGCCGGCCCATTCACGGGGCCGCGGCTGATGTCGTAGGTCTTCAGGCCCGGAATCTTCTTCGCCAGCGGCACATGGATGGTCATGTAGTGCTTGTCGAACGCCTCGGCGCTCTTCGGGGTCTTGTAGAGTACGAGAACCTTGGGCATCTGCTTCCTCCGCATTCGCTTTCTTGAGGTCGATCGACCAACGCCATTGCAGCCGATCTGCGGGTTCGGATCAAGCGTCGGGACCCGATTCGCCTAATGATGGTCGTTCCTGTCGTGGTTCCAGCCCATAAAGCGGGGCGCGATGAGAAACCGATGCAGCCTGATGTCGTAGTTTCAGGTAGTCTCCGACATCAGGCTTATCGAAGGACACAGAGCCATGAGCCCCATCGATCTCGTCATCACGGTCTGCGCGGTGCTGTCACCAACCACATGCGAGGAGCAACATCTCGTTTTCGAGAATGGCGGCGCGTCCCTGCAGCAATGTGCGATGAAGGCGCCGCCGTACATCGCCCAGTGGATCGGTGAGCACCCGAAATGGACTGCGGTGCGGTGGCGTTGCGAATATCCGCACGCCAACGACAAGGCCTGAATCGCAGCGCCGACCTGCGAAAAGGCGGCGCGGTGGCTGCCTACTTCGTGCACTCCTTGAGGTCCTTGTCCGCCACCGAGACCACGGCGTCGACCTTGATGTCCAGGTCGCGAACGATGCACTGCCGGCTGCCGGCATAGCTCACCTTGGCATCGTAGCGTCCCGGTTCGACCCCGGTCAGCCGCAGCCGTTCGTCGTGATCGAGCTCCTTGTCCTTGTCGTTCAGCGTGTGGTTGGGCCCCCAATTGTTCTGTCCGGCAGGCGACAGCTGGAAGCCGGTCATGGTCGCGGTGGTCAAATTCCAAAGCCGAATGCCCTTGCCCTGTGCGAAGGCCATGATCGGCAGGCTTGATAGAATGATTGCCGTCACGGTAAGTGCGGGTCTCATGGCGTTTCCCTGTGGCCGAATGTTCATTGATTGCCATGACTATGACACGGACAAATCCAGTTGCGCCAGATCAGCCTTCAGCGCGGCGACGATGGCATCTGTGCGCTGCACGCGCGGGATCTCGATCGGGACAGTGTGGAGCAGGCGGGCAGGGCGCGAGGACAGCAGGAAGATGCGGTCGCCCAGCCGCACGGCGTCGTCCACGCTGTGCGTCACCAGAAGCGTGATCATCGGCCGGTTGGCGACGAGGGTCGCGATCTCCTCGCGCAGCCGCGCGGCGAGTGCATCGTCGAGCGAGGCCAGCGGCTCATCCAGGATGAGAAAATCCGGCTCGACCGCGACCGCCCGCGCCAGCGCCACGCGGCGGGCCAGGCCGAGCGACAATTCACCCGGAAAATGGCTGCGATGGGCGTCGAGTTCGAGCACGCCAAAGATCGCTGCGAGCTTCGCATCAGCGATGCCGGGTGCTGCAAGCCGGACATTGTCCTCCACGGAGCGCCACGGCAGCAATCGCGGCTCCTGGAACACCATCGCCAGCCGCGCGCCGGCGGGTTGCGACACGTGGCCCTGATAGTCGGTATCCAGACCGGCGAGGATTCTGAGCATCGTGCTCTTGCCGCAGCCGGAGGGCCCGACCACGACTCCGACCTCTCCTGATTGGAGCGCGAACGCAATGCCGGCGATCACCTCGTGGCGTTTGCCGTTGGCGCCGGTGTAGCTCTTGGCGCGGATGTCGACCTCAAGCCGCACGGAGCCGCCACCGGGATGCCCGCTGCTCGAACGGCTGGACGAAGAGGGTTTCGAAGACCAGAACCACCGCGGCGAAGCTCAGCGAGTAGGCCAGCAGGAGCGGGATGTCGAACAGCTGGAAGGCGACGCCGATCTCGAAGCCGACGCCGTTGGGACGTCCGAGCAGCTCGGCGACCAGCACGATCTTCCAGACCAGCGACAGGCCGGAGCGCGCAGCGGCCGCAATATAGGGGGCGAGTTGCGGCAGCAGGACGTGGCGCAGGATGCGCCCGCGCGGAAAAGCGAACACCTTCGCCATCTCGTCGAGTGCGGGATCGAGCGCCCGGGCGCCCTCGCGCAGTGTCACGACCGCCGTCGGCAGCTTGTTGATCGCGATGGCGGCGATGGCCGCGACCTCAGTCAGCCCCGCCCAGATATAGGCGAGAACGATGACGACGAGCGCAGGCAAATTGAGCAGCAGGATCAGCCAGGGATCGCCGAGGCGGTTGGCGAGCCGGCTGCGTCCCATGAGGTAACCGAGGGCCGATCCCAGGGTCATCGCGAGCGTGAAGGCGAGAGCCACCCGCGCGAGCGTCGCGCCGAGGTGAAGGAACAAGGCGCCGGATTGGGCCTCGGTCATGGTGACCGCCAGGACGGCCGCCGGCGGCGGCAGCTTGGCACTGCCGGCAATCGCGGCGGCAATCCACCACGTCGCGACGAACAGCGCGAAAGACAACAGCCGCAGCACCTCTAGTCCCTCGCATCCGCCTTGTAATAGGTGCCGGGACTGAGCTCAGCGGCGGGGCCGACCAGATCGCGCCCGCCGATCGCGGCGAGCACGCCATAGAGAATGCGGGCGTCGGCCTCTTCCTCGGCCACCGGCCGGCGCGGAATGCCCTCGCGGTAGCGGTCGCGATAGGCGCGCAACGTGGCATCGTCCTGTGCCCCGGTCAGCGAGGCGATCGCCTGCCAGTCGGTATCCGAGGTCGCCAGGATCTCCTTGGCCTTGGCGGTGACGGACAAGAAGCGCGCGACCAGATCGCGGTGCGTACCGGCCCAGTCCTCATCGAAGACGTAGCCGATCATGGCCGTGCGACCCTTGGCGCCGAACGGCGGCAACAGATCCTCGACGCCGGCGAGACGGCGAAAGCCTTTGGCCTCCAGCGCAGCGCAGAAATTCCAGTAATTGAGACCCGCATCCATCTCGCCGTCCGCCAGCTTGGCGGCAAGCAGCGGCGGGGCCCCATAGGTGATGGTCGCCTGCGATTTCAGGTCGACGCCGTTGCGCTTGAGCGTGGCTTGCAGCAGCAGCCAGCTCTTGTCGAGCGGACCGCCGGCCACTGCGAGCTTGCGTCCCTTGAGATCGGCGAGAGTCTTGATCGATGACGTGGCCGGCACCATCACGGCGCCGAGCGCGCTCGAATAGGGATAGAACGTCAATTTGGCGCCGAGCGCGCGCTCGCGCGACACCCACAGCCAGTCCGACACCATGATGTCGGCATTGCCGGCACGCAGCGCGATCTTGCCGGCCTCCGGACTAGCAAGCTCGACAGCGTCGATCGCGATGTCAGCCTGCTTGTCGAGCTGATGGGCGCGGATCACGGCCAATTCCCAGGCGAATGTGCCGGTCTTTTGCACCGCAACTTTGACGGTCTCGGTGGCGCAGCATGCCGACACCGGCAGCACTGCACAGGCGAGTATCGCGATCAACCATCGACCGATCTGCGTCATGGGCCCGTATGCGTTTCCTCGAGATGTGTTCTTTTCAGCCTCATTTTCTTAGCATAGCTTTGGCTGCGATGCTGCGGAGGACTGTCATGCGTTGTGCTGTTCCGGTAGGACCGATTGTCGCCATTTGTCTTGCGTTGATCGGCATGAGCGGCCCTGTCAGCGCCGAGGACCTCAACGACTATCCGACGTCGGCGCGCGCCGAATATGTGTTCGGCTGCATGAAGGCCAATGGCGAGACCCGCCAGGCGATCTCGCAATGCTCGTGCTCGATCGACGTGATCGCGTCGATCATCCCGTATGAGCGGTACGTGACGGCAGAAACCGTGCTCAGCATGTCCCAGGTGCGAAGCACCCTCGGGACCCAGTTCCGCACCTCCGAGCAGGCCACCAGCGCGCTGAACGACCTGCGCCGGGCGCAGGCCGAAGCCGAAGTCAGATGTTTCTGAAGCCTTGACACTCCCGCGGATCATCAGGTTCCTGAACCGTCCGCCGGCCAATCGTGCTCGAACACGTGGCCTTGCGTATCCTTGGCCTCAGCGCGGAATTGCTTGGCGCCGTTGGACACGTAGCTGAAGCGGATGTTGGGGTCTTCGGAGATCGAAATACCGCCTTCGACTGACAGCACCAGGCTGCCGTCCTGGGACAGCGTCAGCCGGTCGATGAAGAAGGCCGGGATGTAGAGCTGCGTGACCTGGTCCATCTGCAGTCCGGAATTGTTCGGATGCCCGATCATGACCTGCGCCTCGCGCATGCCGCTGGTCGCGCCATTGCCGGCTTGCGCGAACTGCCGGTAGCGCATCTGGCCGATGTGCGCCTTGGCCTCGTCCGGATTCTTCGCAGCCGGCGCCGAGCAGCCGCCGGAGGCCTTGACGAAGGTCTTGACCACATAGAGCTGACCGTCGGTGAGCTCGGCCACGGCATGCACGTCGGTATAGTTGTTGACGCGGACGCGAGTCGAAATCGCCGTCACGTTGGCGTCAGCGCCGAGCGTGAACTTGGCGGCCATCGGCGCCGGATTCTGGTCGATGACCAGCGTGATCGTCCTGATCCGGCGCTCGTCGGCAGGAGACAATTTGCTGCGCAGGGTGACCGGCACGACCGAGGCATCCTCGGCGCGGGTCGGCATCTCGATCGCGATGATGTCGGCGCCGTCCTGCATCGCCTTGTTGTTGAAGATGTCCTGGACCAGTCCTGGCCAGGGATCGTAGCTATCTGCGGCTTTCGCAGGTGCGAACACAGATGCGAATGCGAAGCTCAAGAGCAGGGACAACGACAGACGGGACCGGATCATGGCAGTCCTCCCAGGACGGCTGTTGACATCATCATAACGCGTCGCTCCCCTCATTCCCATTCCAATTCTGAGAACGCCGCGGTCGCATTGCGGGCGTTGTAGTCGTCGAATAGCTCCCATTTGCCGCGTTCCGTGTCCGCAGCCGCCGCGGCATCGGCAATCGGCTTGCCGGCCGCGATCAGGCCGCGAACGTCGTAGGCCAATGTGTCGAGGTAGCGGCGTTCGTCGGTGAGCGCCAGCGGCCAGGGGCTGACGGGCCCGTGGCCCGGTACCACGCGATCGGCAGGCATCTCAGCGAGAGCTCCGATATCCGCGATCCAGCCGCGCAGGCTTCCGTCCATCACCGGGACGTGACGCAGGAAGACGAGATCGCCGGCGAACAGGGTCCGGCTCTGGTCATCATAGACGGTCAGGTCGCAGTCACTGTGAGCAGTGCTCCAGGCTTTCAGCGTCAGGGTGCGGCCGCCGATGTCGAGCGGCATCTCCCCGTCGACCACGATCGACGGCGCGACGAGGCGGACCTCGTCGATCAGCTCGGCGCCCATCAGACGGCGGAACGCCTCGATATAGTGCGGCCCGCGCAACGCCAGCGCGCGCGGCAGATTCCTGGCACCCACGAAGGTCGTGCCGTCGTTCTGGAACGCTGCGTTGCCGAACACATGGTCGGGATGAGCGTGCGTGTTGACGACATAGCGGATTGGCCTGGTGGTGCGGGCGCGGATCGCCGCGAGCAAAGCGCGTCCCTCGCGGACGCTACCGCCGGTATCGATCACGGCGACCGCGTCGGAGCCGATGATGAACCCGACATTCGCGATCGCGCCCTCGTTCTCGGCATTCATCAGCGCGGTCTGCCCGATATGGACGAAAACGCCGGGTGCAATCTCCTCGACCTCGAGTTCCCGTTGTGCGGCGTGCAGGGCGGCACCGAGAAGCAAGGCGCAACTGAGCGCGAAACCGACCACGATCCGCCTTACCATCGGCTCGCCTCGCTTGTGTTTGACGGGCTCATCCCGTTGCGAGCGCTGCGGCGCAACATCCGGTCAACTCTTCGCGATAGCAGCAGCTGTTGCGCCCGCGAGGCCGGCGGCCTAGCATTTTCAAAAATACCTCGATGCGCTCCATAGGGATGGAAATACGGATGACGAAGCGTCACATGCTTGCCTGCTCGCTGGCTTTCGCCGCGGGGCTTACCCTGATCGGACCGGTCACGTCTCACGCGCAAAGCAATGACGGCCTGGACCTGTCGATCGAGCTCGTCGATCCCAAGGTGCTCAGGGTCTGCGCCGATCCGCGCAACCTGCCGTTCTCCAACGAAAAAGGCGAGGGGTTCGAAAACAAGCTTGCCGAGTTTTTTGCCGCCAAGCTGCAGAAGAAGGTCGATTACACCTTCTTCCCGCAGGCGACCGGCTTCGTGCGCCTCACGCTCGGCTCGCATCGCTGCGACGTGATCATGGGCTTCCCGCAAGGCGACGATCTGGTGCAGAGCACCAGCCCCTATTACCGGACGTCCTACGCGATCGTGACCAAGCCGGGCTCCGATCTCGCCGATGTCACGACCTTGGAAGATGCCAAGCTCAAGGGCAAGCACATCGGCATCGTGGCGGGCACGCCGCCGGCCACCAACATGGCGCTGGCCGGGCTGATGACGACGGCAAAACCCTATCCGCTGATGATCGACACCCGCGTCGATTCCTCGGCCGAGGCGATGATCAACGATCTGAAATCGGGTGAGATCGACGCCGGCGTGTTGTGGGGCCCGATGGCCGGCTACTACGCCAAGCAGGCGAGCCCGCAGCTGCACGTGACGCCGCTGGTCAGCGAGACCAGCGGGCCGAAGCTGATCTATCGCATCGCGATGGGTGTGCGCGGCGCCGACCAGAACTGGCGGCGCCAGCTCAACAAGCTGATCCAGGAGAACCAGGGCGAGATCAACAAGATCCTGCTCGATTTTGGCGTGCCGCTGTTGGACGAGGGCAATCATCTGATCACCGCCGAGGCTGCGGCCAAGACGTCGCCATGACGGTTCGGCTCGCCGTCGTGGCGTTGGCAGGCGCGCTGCTGATTGTCCCGGCGGCGCGAGCCGACGATCTCGTGGCGGAGCCGGACAGCTATCGCACCGAGAACTACCGCGCGCCCGTGCCGACGACGCTGGCCGGGGCGCGCGTGCTGTCGACGCAAGATACCGAAGCAATCTGGCGCGCGAAATCTGCCGCCTTCATCGATGTGCTGCCGCGGCCGCCGAAGCCGAAGAAGCTGCCGGAAGGGACGGTCTGGCGCGACCAGCCGCGCCAGGACATTCCCGGCAGCATCTGGCTGCCCGATACCGGCTATGGCGTGCTGGCGCCGGCGACCGAGGACTATCTGAAGCGCGGGCTTGCCCAGGCGTCGGGCGGCGATCCCGGTCGTCTCCTCGTCTTCTACTGCCTCGAAGACTGCTGGATGTCGTGGAACGCCGCCAGGCGGGCGTTGACCTACGGCTATCGCAACGTCGCCTGGTATCCTGACGGCACCGACGGCTGGAGCCGCGCCGACCTGCCGCTGCAGCAGACGCAGCCAGAGCCGCGGCCGGAAGAGTGATCGCTGTCGCTCACACCCGCGAACGCGGCTCCTAACTATTTTGCTCGTCATGCGCGGGCTTGACCCGCGCATCCACGTGGTGCCGCGTGGCACGACGTGGATGGCCGGGACAGGCTCGGCCATGACGATGCTGATACAGCGGAGCGCTCTCTCGGTGCGTTCATGGTCCAGAGCGAGCGACATCCGTAGACCTACTCCATGTCTTGCTGAATCTCGCGGGCCAGTGCGAACAGGCGCTGGTCGATCGCGGTCGGCACTTCGCAGACGAACTTCATCACGCGACGGCGGTCCTCGAAGATGCGCGTCTCCCAATTCACCTGGTTGGCCAGCTCCTCGACCTTGGCCTGATCCGGCGTCGCGCCGCTCTGCAACTCCTGCAGCGCGATGGTGTCGCCACGCACCTTGTCGACAGCCTCGCGCTGCTTGCGCATGACGCGTTCGAGGCCGTTCATGACCGAGGTGCGCTGCGCATTCAGCGTATCGAACAGGCCGGCGAACAGCAGCTTGCCCTTGCGCGCCTTCTCCTCGGCCGTGCCGGTGAGGAAATCGGCGGCGTCCTTCTGCGCCTCTTCGAGCGGGACGCGGCGCGCGGCGAGCTTGGCGACGAGGGCTGCAACCTTTGCATCGTCCTTCCAGCTCGCGCCGACGTCATCGATGGCCGGGCCGGCCCACACCGCCGCGATCGAGATCTCCGGTACCTTGGCCTGCGGGCAGGGCCAGTCCGGATAGCGGGGATCGGCGGCTAGTGCTGCGCTTGTAGATGCCGACAACAGCACGATTGCCGCCAACAGATATCTCGACATCATGCCTCGCCTCCGGGACCACGCCGTACCAAACCACGCGAAGGATCGTAGGCGATGATCGCGCCGATCATGAACACGGCGGTGCAGCCCGCGACCACGGCCAACGAAACCCAGTTCATCTTGCCATACAGCGCGAACCGGATGAGCTCGACCGCGTGGGTAAAAGGATTGGCCTCGCAGAGATAAGCGAGCCAGGGGCTGCCTTCCTCGACGCGCCAGAGCGGGTAGAGCGCCGAGGAGGCAAAGAACATCGGGAAGATCACGAAGTTCATGACGCCGGCGAAATTCTCCAGCTGCTTGATGCCGGAGGAGATCAGCATGCCCAAGGCGCCGAGCATCAGGCCGGACAGGATCAGCGCCGGCAGCACGGTCAGATAGCCCGATGGCGGCGGCGTGATGTCCCAGAACCAGGCGATCGCCAGGAAGGCGTAGACCTGCAGCACCGAGACGGCAGTGCCCGCGAGCAGCTTGCAGAACAGCAGATAGCCGCGCGGCAGCGGGCTCACCAGCAGGGTGCGCATGTTGCCCATCTCGCGGTCGTAGACCATCGACAGCGACGATTGCATGCCGTTGAACAGCTGGATCATCGCCATCAGGCCGGGCGCGATATAGACCTCGTAGGGGATGTAGGTCTCGTAGGGCGGAATGATCGAGATGCCCAGCACCTGGCGGAAGCCGGCGGCGAAGATGAAGAGCCAGACCAGGGGCCGGACCAGCGCCGAGACGAAGCGCTCGCGCTGATGCAGGAAGCGCAGCCCTTCGCGCCAGACGATGCCGGTGAGACACGTGATGTATTCGCCGGCCGAGAAGCCGCTGCGTGGCGGAGCGGGCGCGTGCACGGTGGTGAGGGTCATGGCTCGGAACTCCGCGCCGGACTGGCCTGCGTCGTCAGTCGCGCGAACGCCGCGTTGACGTCGGAGGCGCCGGCCTCGGCCACGACCTGCGGCACCGGACCGCGCGCCAGCACGCGGCCCTGATGCAGCACCACGAGGTCGTCGGTCGCTGCGATCTCGTCGAACAGATGCGTCGCCCAGAGCACGCCGATGCCTTGCTCGGTGACGAGCTGGCGGACGTGGCTGAGGATGTCGGCACGCGCCTTGACGTCGAGCCCGACGGTGGCCTCGTCGAGCAGCAGCAGGCGCGGCCGGTGCAGCAGCGCGCGAGCAATCTCGAGCCTGCGCATTTGGCCACCGGAGAGATCGCGCACCTTGCTGCCGGCGCGGTCGGCGAGCCCGATCCGTGCCAGCAGCTCCGCGCTGCGCGCGCGGGCCTCGCGGCGCGAGATGCCGTGCAGCGCGGCGTGATAGAGCAGGTTCTGCGTCAGCGACAGATCGAGATCGAGCGTGCGCGGCTGGAACACGACGCCGAGCAGCCGCAGCGCCTCGCCCGGCGTGCGGCCGATGTCATGGCCGAATATGCCGATATGGCCGGTCTGCACCGCGAACAGCCGCGTGATCAGCGAAAACAAGGTGCTCTTGCCGGCGCCGTTGAGGCCGAGCAGGGCGGTGAAGCTCGCAGGCCTCACCGCGAAGCTGACGTCGTTGAGCGCCTTGCGGGCGCCGTAGGAATGGCTGACGTGGGCGATCGACAGCGCCGGGACCTGGCTGGCGTCCGGCTGTTGCGCTGGCGCGGTGGAATCGAGAGCGGGGGCGTTGAGCGTGGTCATGGCTGTGCAATCGTGATGCCCCAGGGCAGCTCACCGACCTGGATGGTCTTGATCACCTTCTGCGCGGCAACGTCGATCACCGACACGTCGTTGGACACGCCGTTGGTGACGAGCAGATATTTCTCGTCCGGCGTGAATGCCATGTGCCAGACGCGCTGCCCGACCAGCAGATATTTCTTCACCTCATGGGTGGCGCCGTCGATCACCGCGACGCGGTTGGCGGGGCCGAGTGCGACGAAGCCGGTCTTGCCGTCCTTGGTCAGGCTGATGCCGACCGGCTGGATCGCCTCGCTGCGCAGCCCGGGAACGGCGAACTTGATCTTGCCGGTGACCTCGCGCTTGGTGGGATCGATGATCGAGACCGTGCCGCCGATTTCGGCGGATACCCACAGCTCCGATCCGTCGCTCTTGAACTCGGCATAGCGCGGCCGCGCGTCGACCAGCACGTTGCCCACGATCTGGCGCGAGGCGGTGTCGATGAAATGCGCCATGTTGGTGGTCTCGGAGGTGCAGATCAGGGTCTTGCCGTCAGGGCTGAGCATCATGCCCTCCGGCTCGACGCCGACCTGGACGTCCCCGATGCGGATGCGCTTCTGCAGGTCGAGCACGGTGACCGTGTTGTCGTTCTCGTTGGCGACGTAGAGCGTCTTGCCGGCCTCGTCCTGCGCGAACAGCTCGGGATCGGGGCCGGAGGGCAGGGTGTCGACGATCTCCTGCTTCCTGGCGTCGATCAGCTGGATGGTGTCGTCGTCGCCGACCGCGACCATCACGAACTTGCCGTCGCGCGTGTACGCGATGCCACGCGGACGCTGGCCGACCTTGATCGTCTTGGTCACGGTCCAGGTGTCGGTGTCGATCACCGAGACCGTGTTGCCCTTCTCGTTGGAGACGAAGGCGACGAAGGCGGCGGCGGGTGCTGCGTGGGCCAGTGAGAGGGCGGCGGTGAGCAGGCAGGCTGCTCCGCCGAAGTGCTTGCGAAGTTGTAGCCGTCCTTCGAGACGCCCGCCTCCGGCGGGCTCCTCAGGACGAGGGCTGTGTTGGCGGTGAGATCGAAACCACGCGTGCTTGAGACCTCTCTGGTGAAGCCCCCCGTGATCTCGCCCCTCATGGTGAGGAGCGCCGTCTTCGGCGCGTCTCGAACCATGAGGCCACAGACCTGCGGCCGCTTTAATCTCACATGTCGGATTAGGCATCGTCATCAGCATGATCAGATCCGACATCATTGCAGCTTGCACTTGGTTTCGGGGCGGTCGACGCCGAGGGTGTCGAGCTCGGAGACCTGGTGCAGGAAGCCCTCCTGCGGCGAGACCGAGACGATCATGCGGCCGTCGGCGAGCAGGATCGGCTGGCGCAGTTGTAGGTTCCAGTCGCGCAGCGACAGCCGGGTGCCCTTGAAGGCGGCGATGGTGAAGTTCGGGCTCTTGAGGTAGTCGGTCATCGTCTTGGCGTCGCCGGAGTTGGTGCGCGAGGCGGCTTCGCCGACCATGCGGATGGCCATCCAGGCCTGCATGTCCAACGCATCCATCCGGCGAGACGCCAGCTTCATGAAGCGGTTCTGCAGCTGGGTGGCGCCCCACTGGTCCTGCGAGGGGTCCCAACTCGTGGGGCGCAGGCCGGCCGAGCCGGCGACGGGCCGCGCATCCCAGGTGCGATAGGGCAGGTAGGACGCGAACACCTCGCTCTCATCGGCCGCGACCAGCACGTCATAGGCCGGCGCCTTCTGCGTGAACACCGGCATCTGGCGCTGGATCAAGGTCACGCCGCTATCGGTGCGGCGCGCGCCGCCTGTGTCCTCGAAGGTGCGCTCCTCCACGATCTTGGCGCCGAAGCGGGTGGCGGCGCGGCGCAGTGCGTCGGCGAACAGCCTGTCGTTGTCGTGCGAGCCGGTGACGAGCAGCCACCGCTTCCACTGCTTCCAGACCAGATATTGCGCGAGGCCATCGGCCAGCATCGAGCGCGTCGGCGCGACATGGATCACGTTGGCGCGGCAGTCCTGCTCGCGCAGGCGGTCGTCGGTGGTGCCGACATTGAGCAAGGTGATGCCGCGCGGGCGCAAGGTATCGGCCACTTTCAACAGCGTATCCGCGGGCAGATCGGCGAGGATGAAGCCGGTCTGGCCGGCGAGCTCGTTGGCGGCCTGAGCTGCGTCCTCGTCGTCCTTGACGCGGCGGTCGATCAGGGTGAAGCGCTGGTTGAGGAACTTGCCGGTGGTGTTGTTGTCCTCGATCGCGAGCCGGGCGCCGGCCACGCCATCATCGGGCGCCGGCTGGTCGAGCGGCGACAATGTCTGCGGCACGCCGGCACGGCCGAGATAGCCGATCGCAATGTCGACCGGCTCCGCAGCGCCAGCAGCGGTTGCGGCAGCAATGAGGCCGATCGCGCCGATCAGAGATCGCGCCAGAACTCCCAGGACCACATGTCCTCCCATTGTTCCCTCATCACGTGCCGGACGAGGTTTCGTCTTGCAAGATGACCGAATTGGCCTAGCTTTCAACCCCACTTTTGGACGCGCTCGCATCATTTCGGATCACGACCTTGAAACTCGCTCGTCTGCTCGCGTCCCTGGTTCTGTTGCTTGCGACACCATTGCATGCCGAGCCGCCCAAGGTGGCGGTGTTCGATTTCGAGCTGATCGACACCAGCCTGCAGGGCGAGATGCAGGGGCCGCGCAAGGACGAGCAGGCGCGGCTGGCGCATGCGGCCGAGCAGCTGCGGTCGGCGCTGCAGGAGTCCGGACAATTTCGCGTGCTCGACATCGCGCCCGTTAACGATGCGGCGCACCACAGCAATCTGCAGGCCTGCGGCGGCTGCGACGTCAAGCTGGCTTCCGACATCGGCGCTGATCTCGCCATCACCGGCACGGTGCAGAAGGCCTCCAACCTCATCCTCAACATGAACATCTATCTGCACGACGTTCGCACCGGTAAGCCGGTCGCGGCTGTTACCGCCGACATGCGCGGCAATACCGACGAGTCCTGGACGCGCACCATGGCCTGGCTGATCCGCAACCGCCTGCTGGCGCCGAACTACGGCGCGCCGCAGGCGCAGTAGCCGTCGACTGGCATGCGAGGAGCGTGGCGCCGATGGTGCCCGCGGCCATCCTTCGAGACGCCCGCCCAAGGGCGGGCTCCTCAGGATGAGGGCTGAATGCGTGGTGAGATCCAAGACTCTCCTCGTCGAGACTGCCGCTCGAGACCCTCATGGTGAGGAGCGCCGTGCGCCGACGCCAGCCAAGCCATTGATTCATCAGACGGCGCGTCTCGAACCATGAGGCCCGGAATGCTGCGTCGGCCTCATAAGCTGTCGCCCGACTCAGATGCGCTCGGTCAGGCATGACGGCGCATTCTCGCGGCGGACGACGCCCGAGCTTTGCTTGTCGATCGCCTCTCGAAAAACAGAGAGGCGCAGGGAAGGCCGGGAGCCTGCCGCCCCCATGGCCCGCCTGCAGAAAAGAATGCAGGCGGCAGGTACCACAGGTTCGGCTGGGACATCCCGGCCCTCCCTGCGCGATGGTTTTCACGGTTGCTTCGCGTTCTCCCCGGTGCGCCGGGCTTTCTGGTCACCGTGCGCGACAACACGCTTCTCACGTGCCGCCGCGGGACATCGGCATCGGGATGCCAGGACCACGCGACTTGGCCGTACGCCGTGGCGCGTTCGTCCGCATGCTCTGGGCATCTATGCCCAATGCATGCTGCGCGCCGCCGGCGTCCACCGCATCCCACCTCCACGTTCGTGACGACCGCGATACGCCCTCTCGATGAGGCGGGATGCACGAAAATGTACGTCTGATTTTCTCGACAGGGCAATGGCTGTCGGGGTGCGACATATGAACCCGACGGGCAGCGTGTAATCAGCCGTAGCGGATGGCCGCACAGACAGGGTAGAAACTGAGAAAAGATTGTAGACGTCGTAGCTCCGTGAGTTTGATCAACCAGCCAATGCTTCCTGGCTCATCAATCCATTTTCTTCATTTCCTCGATAAATTTTGTCCATGAGATTTTCTTGCCGTTACCCTGACTAATTTTGCCATTGCACCATTCTAATCCTGTTTTGGTAATATAGCAGTCTCCCAAGAAGCTTCCGTCGTTATCGCGAACCTCGAACTCAATACCTTTAGTCTTAACTTCCATTTCCACGTTAAAATCTTTGATCCTCACTTCCATAGTATTCTCCGTTGATATTTTGAGGCTGAAAGGGCGTCGGTAGATTCTCAGTTTATAGTATCAGTCAATTCTAGCTTCTGAAGCAGGCCGTCGTCAGCGCCCGAGCCGCGCCGCGTGCCAGCGCAGGTGATCGGCCATGTAGGTCGAGATGAAGTAGTAGCTGTGGTCGTAGCCCTCCTGCTTGCGCAGCAGCAGCGGGATGTTGGCCTTCTCGCACGCGGCCTTGAGCAACTCGGGGCGCAGCTGCTGGACCAGGAACTGGTCGGCATCGCCGACATCGACCAGCAGGTCGGAGACGCGCGCGCCATCCTCGATCAGCGCCACCGCGTCGTGCTTGCGCCAGGCGGCCTTGTCGGCGCCGAGATAGCCGCCCAGGGCCTTCTCGCCCCACGGCACCTGCGAGGGCGCCACGATCGGGGAGAACGCGCTTGCCGCGCGATAGCGGCTCGGATTGCGCAGTGCCACCGTCAGCGCGCCATGGCCGCCCATCGAGTGGCCCATCACCGATTGCCTTCGCGGGTCGACGGGGAAGTTCGCCGCGACCACGCTCGGCAGCTCCTCGGTGACATAGCTCCACATGCGGTAGTTCTTCGCGAACGGCTCCTGGGTCGCATCGACATAGAAACCGGCGCCGAGGCCGAAATCATAGGCATTGTTCGGATCGCCGGGCACGCCGTCGCCGCGCGGCGAGGTGTCGGGCGCGACGAAGACCAGGCCGAGCTCGGCGCAGGCGGCGCGGAACTCGCCCTTCTCGGTGACATTGGCGTGAGTGCAGGTCAGGCCCGACAGATACCACACGACGGGCAGCTTCGTGCCGTCGGCATGCGGCGGCACGAACACCGAGAACGTCATCTCGGTCTTCGTCTCCTGGCTGGCATGCCGGTACACGCCCTGGACGCCGCCATGGGACTTGTTCTGGGAGACGGTCGTGAGCGTCATGGGATCACCTGTCAGAAAAGATATGGGAGCGGCGGAAAGCACCGCGCCGCCAGGTCGCGAGTCAAGCGACGCCGTTCTCGATGGCCAAACGCACCAGCTCGCCGGACGTTCTGACGCCGAGCTTCTGGCGTATGATCGAGGACGTATTGGCGACGGTCTTGTAGGACGAGTGGATCAGCCAGGCAATCTCCGAGAGGCTCTTGCCGGCGCTGAGCAGCCTGAGGATCTCGAGCTCGCGCGAGGTCAGCTTGGTCAGCGGGCTCTGCGCGACGGCCGCGCCCGCAAACGCGATGCTGCGCGCAATGGAGGGCGGCAGATAGCTGCCGCCGCGCGCGACTTCGCGGATCGCTTCGGCGAGGTCGTTCGGGTCGCCGCTCTTCGACACGTAGCCCTTGGCGCCGAGGTCGATGGCGCGCGCCGCGAACACCGGATCGTCGTTCATGCTGAACATGATCAGGCGGGCGGTCGGATCGCGTGCCAGGATGCGGCGCGCCAGCTCGAAGCCTGAGACCGTCGGCAGGTTGATGTCGACCACGCTGACGTCCGGCCGGCGCGCGATGAAGCTCGCCTCGCCGCTCTCGGCATCGGATGCTTCGAGCAGCTCGAGGTCCGGATCGGTCGACAGCAGGGCACGGCAACCCGATGCCACGATGGGATGGTCGTCAACGATCAGAACGCGCATGGCCTTGGGGTCCCTGACGTCTGCATCGCGTCATTGTTGCGGTGCATCAAAGATGCATCCTGCGCGATGTTGGGTCATGCTGCGATTAGATCGCTCGCGGATTTGTCTGTCAATGTGAGCGCGCAGGAAACACGGTGGCGTCGAGGCGAAGAAAATGTGGCAGAAATTATCGTTGCGGGCGCGCATCAACCTGCTGCTGGCGCTGGTTCTGGCGCTGGGGCTCGCCATCAACATCGGTCGTCTCGCGCTGGAAGCCGCGCCCCGCGTCCTGGCCGAGGATCAGAGCGTCATCCGCCTCGCCCGCGCCTTCGTCGAAACCATCATGGACGAGGTCAATGACGCGCCGGACCCGGATGCCCGGCTGAACCGGATCGTCGGCGATCTCGGGCAGCTGCGGCATGTCAGCGTGACGCGACAGGCGATGCCGGAGCCGATGCGGCCGTCGCCGGGCGCGGGTCGCGCGGCACCGGCCTGGTTCATCGCGCTGGTGCATCCGGACAAGACCTCGGTGAGCATGCCGGTGATCGTCGCCGGGAAGGGCGATACGCTGGTGATCACGTCGCACCCGGACGACGAGATCGCCGAGATCTGGGACGGGATCGTCACCCAGCTCGTCGTCGGCTCGCTGATCGGCGTGGCCCTGTTCGGGATCACGATGCTCGTGGTCGGTCGCGCCCTGGCGCCGCTTGCGGATCTGTCGGATGCGATGAGCCGGATCGAGGCCGGCGCCTATGATTCCCGCGTCAAGCCGGGCGGCGCGCCGGAGCTCGCCGCGCTCTGTGGCAAGCTCAACCATCTCGCCGGCGCGCTCGGCGAGGCTGTCGAGGAGAAGCGGCGCCTCGCGGAGCGCACCGTGTCGCTGCAGGACATCGAGCGCAAGGAGATCGCGCGCGAGCTGCATGACGAGTTCGGGCCGCATCTATTCGCGCTGCGCGCGCATGCCAGCGCGCTGATGCGGCTATCCGAGACCGACACCCCGCCCGACATGGTGGCGCTGCGCCGGCATGGCCAGGCGATCCTCGACCAGGTCAACGCCGTGCAGCAGTTCAACCGCCGCATCCTGGAACGGCTGCGCCCGGTTGGGCTCGCCGAACTCGGCCTGCGCGAGGCGCTCGGCGCGCTGGTGCGGCTGTGGCGGGAGTCGCGGCCGGAGATCGTGATCGAGACCAGATTTACCGACACCGTCGTGCGCAGCAACGAGACCGCCGAGCTGACGATCTACCGCGTGGTGCAGGAAGCATTGACCAACGTGTTCCGTCACGCCGATGCCACCGCGGTCGACGTCACCATCGAGCCGCTGCAGCAGACCATGGCGGGCCACCGCCGCAGCTACACGCGGGTGCGCGTGCGCGACGACGGCCGCGGGCTGAAGCCCGAGCACAAGCTCGGCTTCGGCCTCGTCGGCATGCGCGAGCGGCTGCTGGCGCTCGGCGGCACATTGACCGTGGCTTCGACCGGCGCGGGCGTCACGATCGAGGCGATGGTGCCGGCTGATGCGGCGTAGGCCGGACCGGTACAGCTGTCGTCCTCGTCGTTGACGGCGCGTCGGGCCATCCAGCTTGCGCCCCTGCGGTGCATCGTCGTCAGCACGGCCTCGGGTTGGAACATCGCCTCACCTTCACGATTGCCAAAGCGGGACGTGCGCCGGCTGCGGTTTGCACGTTCTCGCCTTCCTCGCGTCCGAGGAGAACAGAGCTGCGGCAAACAGGGACGAGCCATGGGACAAATCGACGAATTGGGTCTGCAGCAACGCATCCGTGACCGCGCCCACGCGCTGTGGGAGCAGTCCGGGCGGCCGGAGGGCCGTCAGGATGAGTTCTGGCACCAGGCCGAGCACGATATCCAGGAGATGGAGCAGTTGCACGAGGAGGCCACCGCACCCCCGCCGACGATGCTGCCGGGTTGAATGCCGTGCGTAGCGCGTGGGCACGGCTAGCGATCCTCAAGCGATCAAAGGACCAACTGATGAGCAAGGAAACACCGAAGGATGATCCGCGCCAGCAGACCGACGAGGGATCGGTGAAGCAGACCGACAAGCCCTGGGCCGGAAACCCGGAGAAGGAACAGCGCTCCGATTCCGCCAAGGACCTGGAGAAGTGGGCTGAGACCAAGACCCACTGATGTGCGCGTGCTTTGCGCGTCAGCGAGCCCATTGGCCAACCCTGGTCTGCCGGACTGCCGTCACCAAGGGCGCAATCCGGGATTTCACCGGCTGGCGCGCGCAGTTGTTGGTCGAGAAGGGCATCCGCTGATGATCACCCGTGACGAGAGCTCGCGTCGGATTTGTCGGATGTCCGACAGCGCGCGATGCGACACGTCGCGCGCTCCGTCGTCTCGTCATGCAAAGGACATCTGCTCGCACGGCGCGGGCTCGACCTGCACCGGCCAGATGGAAGCGGCGGCCGTGTCGCCCTGCCGCTCGTCGAGAATGCGCTTCACGGAGCGCGAGCAGAGGCCGCACTGAACCGCGCAGCCGAGACAGTCATAGACTTGTGCCGGCGACCCGAAGGTGATGTCGGCCGTCGTGACGATGTCGCGAATGGCCGTGTCGCTGATGACGTTGCAGGAACAAATGATCATGGCTGTTGCTCGCTTCTGCAAACAATAAGCAACCGGGATGCCAACGGCGCCGCGCGGAAAAGCGGCTAATCAGAATCGTTCGAAACTGCTGGGATCAGCGCGAGCGGGCCGGCGCGGCGCCGGTCGCGCCCTTGCGGGCGCGATCAACCGCGTGCTGGCGGATTGCAGCGAGTGTGGCCTGCGCGAGCGCCTGGCCACGCGCGTCGATGCCGGTCCATTGCGCGTGGCGGCCGCGCGGGTCGATCTCGCCGAGCGCGATACCGGCCGGTACGTCGCTGCCGTCGCGGACGATGCCGCGCAGGATGCCGTCGTAGGGCGCGGTGACGGGGGCGCCCGAGAGATGGCCGACGACGAAGCCTTTGTAGATGCGCGTGCCGATTTCGACCGGCGTGTGCCAGCGGCCCTCATAGGGCGAATGCACCAGACGCTCGGCCCCGACGCCGCCGAGCTCGCCGACATCATCCTTCGCCAGGGTCCAGCCGTCGCGCACGATCTGCCCGAGCCGGTCCGGCCGGGTCTCGATGGCCACATCGCAATTGGCCGACGGCGAGAAGCCCGGGCCGATGCCGATCGACAGCCGCGTCATGCCGCGCAGGTCGGGGGTCACATCGCGTGTCTGCATGCGCGCGTCGATCAGCACGTCGATTGCGCGGACCGGCAAGAGATCGAGCAGCCCGAGCCAGGTGACGAGCACGTGCTGCGGGGCGCGCAGCGCCTTGAACACCTCCATCGTGCTCTCGATGCGCTCACCGATCACGTTGTCGATGCAGGTGTAGTCGCCATACAGGGCATCGTGGAAGGCCATCTTGCGGCGCATGACCGGCGGATTGGGATCGTGCGACAGCACCACGCAATAGCCGGCGCGATGCAGGTGGACGCCGAGCGCCGAAGCCGTCTCGTTGGTCCCCAGCACCACCGCGAAGCCGAGTGCTGCATTCGTCCCCATGTCTTGGTCCATACAGCGTTGGGTCTCGCGGCTGATTCTTTCTTGAGACTGGAAAGCCTGATTCCAGTTCGGATGGCCTGCTCGTCGAGCAAGAGTTGGACCATCGCCAAGGCTCTTCAAAAAGAGCCGCGGTTTGAAGGCCTTGCGACCGGCGCGGCGGAAAGCCGACGCTGGACATGGTGCTGAATCGGCCAACTTGTCGGGAACGCGACAATGAGATGCGGCTTTGCGCGTGATTTTCGCTGGCCCGGATTCTGCACAACCACCGCATGGCGATACCACAGGCTGCTCAGATCAATCTGCGGATGCCGAGAGCCCGCAAATCCCGGATGGGCGAGTTCAGCAGACGATTATCGACAGCCGGGGCCGGAACTGGTGCATCGGCCCATGATCAGGACCGCATGAGGTGAGCCTCGATCTCGACCAGGACGTCCGCGAGCCTGCCGCCGAAGCGGCTGCGGCGATCGAGTCGTGTCCGTTTCACCGGGATCTCGCGGCCGCCGAGCGGCCGGGGCGGACTGAGCAGAGAACGCTGGTGCTCACCGGCGGTTCGCGCGGCATCGGTCATGCCACCGCCAGGCTGTTCTCCGACGCCGGCTGGCGCATCCTCACCTGCTCGCGCCAGCCGTTCGACGGCGCTCGTTGTCCGTGGGATTCGGGTGCAGACAACCATGTCCAGTTCGACCTGAGTGACCGCGCGGCGATCCCGCGCGCGATTGCGGAGATCAAGGGCAAACTCGACGGTGCGCCGCTTCATGCCCTGATCAACAACGCCGCGATCTCGCCGAAAACCGGCGACGGCGGCCGGCTCGACTCGCTCTCGACCCCGGTCGAGACCTGGATGACCGTCTTCCATGTCAATTTCCTCGGCCCGATCCTGCTGGCGCGCGGGCTGTTCGAGGAGCTGAAGCGCGGGCAGGGCGCTGTCGTGAACGTGACGTCGATCGCCGGCACCCGCGTCCATCCCTTTGCCGGCACGGCCTACGCAACCTCCAAGGCGGCGCTCGCCTGCCTGACCCGCGAGATGGCGCACGACTTCGCGCCGCATGGCATTCGCGTCAACGCCATCGCGCCCGGCGAGATCAAGACCGAGATGGTGTCGCCGGAGACCGAGGCGCGGTTCTCGCCGCTGATCCCGATGCGCCGGATCGGTGCGCCGGAAGAGGTCGCCAAGGTGCTGTTCTTCCTCTGCTCGGACGCCGCGAGCTACGTGACCGGCGAGGAGATCCAGATCAACGGAGGGCAGCACCTGTAGGTCGATCGGAGCACGGCGCTGTCTACACGTTGATGTGAAGAGGCGCGCGGGGTTGGCTGCTGCACCACTCGAGTTCCACGGAAGGGTGGAAAGTTGCTGTTCAGCTTTACCGCTTGCGATCATCTCGCAACAGCGCGCGCGGCGTTCGACGGTTAGGTGTCGGTCAGACAACACGAATTGCAGGGGCCGTTTGGCTCCTCGGCTGGCCCTGCGCCGCACGCGCGGCGCGGGGTGCAAACTAATTTGTTAACACCATGAAGTTCTGCAGCTTTTCTATTCCTTTCGTGCCCACTACTTCTGCGGCAATGCAGCAAAGTTAGGCACGACAATCATCCGCAGTTGGGGGAGGATGTTAGAACGCGTACAAACACGAGCGGTCTGAAGGAGCGTCCGTGACTATCAGAGAAGCGACCATGGTCCACATGGAAACACGTCAGGTCGAAGCTCAGGACGTCAGGTCCAACGCAGCCCCGATACCGCTCAGCGAGATCGCGCTGACCGGGATCTTCGAGATCTCGAAGATTCTCGCTGCGCCGACGCGGCTGGAGATCACCCTCGCCAACGTCGTCAACCTGCTGCAATCGTTCATGCAGATGCGTCATGGCGTCGTCTCGCTGCTCGCCGATGACGGCATCCCCGATCTTGCGGTCGGGGCAGGCTGGAGCGAGGGCAGCGATCAGCGCTATCGCGAACGCCTTCCGCAGAAGGCGATCGATCAGATCGTGGCGACCGCCGTGCCGCTGATCGCCGAGAACGTCGCCGATCATCCCTCCTTCAGCTTGGCCGACGCGGCTACGCTCGGCGCCGGTGCCGACGTCCGGGTGTCCTTCCTCGGCGTTCCCATCCGGATCGATCAGCGCGTCGTCGGCACGCTGACGATCGATCGCGTCTGGGACGGCCGCGCCGTGTTCCGGCTCGATTCCGACGTCCGCTTCCTGACGATGGTCGCCAACCTGATCGGCCAGACCATCAAGCTGCACCGTGTCGTGGCGCGTGACCGCGAGCGGCTGATGGCGGAAAGCCACCGGCTGCAGAAGGAGCTGTCCGAGCTGAAGCCTGTGCCGAAGGATCGCAAGAAGGTGCTGGTCGACGGCATCGTCGGCGACAGCCCGGCGCTGCGCGCGCTGCTCGACAAGATCAACGTCGTGGCCAAGTCGAACGCGCCGGTGCTGCTGCGCGGCGAGTCCGGCACCGGCAAGGAATTGGTCGCGAAGGCGATCCACGAATTGTCGAACCGCGCCAAGCGGCCCTTCATCAAGATCAACTGCGCGGCCCTGCCCGAGACCGTCCTGGAATCGGAGCTGTTCGGACACGAGAAGGGTGCGTTCACCGGCGCGATCAATTCGCGCAAGGGGCGCTTCGAGCTGGCGGACAAGGGCACGCTGTTCCTCGACGAGATCGGCGAGATCTCGCCCGCGTTCCAGGCCAAGCTGCTGCGCGTGCTGCAGGAGCAGGAGTTCGAGCGCGTCGGCGGCAACCAGACCATCAAGGTCGACGTCCGCATCGTCACCGCGACCAACCGCAATCTCGAAGAGGCGGTGTCGCGCAACGAATTTCGCGCCGACCTCTACTATCGGATCAGCGTTGTCCCGATCAAGCTGCCTCCCTTGCGGGAGCGGCGCAGCGACATTCCGCAGCTGGCCCGCGAATTCCTGCGCCGGTTCAATTGCGAGAACGAGCGGGATCTCACCTTCGATGTCAGCGCCATCGAGGTGCTGATGCATTGCGGCTTCCCCGGCAATGTGCGCGAGCTCGAGAACTGCGTGCAGCGGACCGCGACCATGGCGACCGGCTCCTCGATCGGCATGGACGACTTCGCCTGCAGCCGCAACGAGTGCATGTCGGCGATCCTGTGGAAGGGCAACACGGTGACGCCGCCGCCGCCGCGCGCGCAGCCGATGGTGCCGCTGCCGATCCTGCCGCGCAACTCGGCGCCGCTCGATGCGCCCGCCGAGTTGCCGGCGGTCGATGTCGATGATCAGGAGTTCTCCGAGGCAATGGACGGCGGCGCAGTGCCGGAGCGCGATCGCATCGTGCAGGCGATGGAACGGTCCGGCTGGGTCCAGGCCAAGGCCGCGCGTCTCCTGGGGCTCACGCCGCGCCAGATCGGCTACGCGCTGAAGAAGCACAACATCGAGGTCAAGCGGTTCTGAGCGGGCTTTGCTCGCAGCTGCTAAAGGGCGCGCTCGGCGCGCCCTTTTTGCGTTTTGGACATTGCGCCAGCTTCAAACTTCGGCGTCATTCCGGGGCGACGCGCGCCAGCGCGGCGAGCCCGGAATCCATTTCGCCGCGCGCTCTGCCACACGATGGATTCCGGGCTCGTGCTTCGCACGCCCCGGAATGACGGAGGAGCGATCGGCGAGCATCTCGGGCTGGTGCGGCATGGGGAGAAGAGTTGAGCGTCATCGCGGCGGGAGCCGGCTGGTGATACGCCCTCCCGCCCTGTCGCACTTGCGACATGCTGTCGGGAGAGCGACAGCTGGCCGTCGCCCGCGAAGTTTAGAATAGTCCTTAGAAATCAACCAAGTGAGCTCTGGCACGCGGCTTGAAAGATAGCGCGTGAATGACGTCGTCCGATGTCGCAGGGATCGCGGGGAGCTGCACATGACCTACAAGATCATCGCCTCACAATGCACGGTCTGCGGGGCTTGCGAGTTCGAATGTCCGAATGCGGCCATCCGGCTGAAGAACGACATGTACATCATCGATCCGAAGAAGTGCACCGAGTGCGAAGGCCACTTCGACGCCCCGCAATGCGCTGCCGTCTGTCCGGTGCCGGACACCTGCGTCCCCGCCTGAAGCGGACGCGCGCAGGATATCATTGGAAGCGGAGTGAGAGATGGCAGCGGTTCAGGAGACCATTGATCGGGTCAAGGGCATTGACGTCGATCAGTATCGCTACGGGTTCGAGACCGTCATCGAGTCCGAGAAGCCGCCCAAGGGGCTTTCCGAAGACACCATCCGCTTCATCTCGGGCAAGAAGAACGAGCCGGCCTGGATGCTCGAATGGCGGCTGGAGGCGTATCGCCGCTGGCTGACCATGCAGGAGCCGACCTGGGCGCGGGTCGGCTACCCCAGGATCGACTATCAGGATCTGTATTACTACTCCGCGCCGAAGCCGAAGAAGAAGGTCGCTTCGCTCGACGAGATCGATCCGGAGATCCTGAAGACCTACGAGAAGCTCGGAATTCCCTTGCGCGAGGTCGAGATCCTCGAAGGCGTCGAGCGCCCGGCCGGAGATGCCGATGGCGAAGCCGTCGCGCCACGCAGCAGGATCGCGGTCGATGCGGTGTTCGACTCGGTCTCGGTCGCGACCACCTTCAAGGAGGAGCTGAAGAAGGCCGGCGTGATCTTCATGCCGATCTCCGAGGCGCTGCGCGAGCATCCTGACCTGGTGCAGAAATATCTCGGCACGGTGGTGCCGACCACCGACAACTATTTCGCGACGCTGAACTCGGCGGTGTTCTCCGACGGGTCGTTCGTCTATATCCCGCCCGGCGTGCGCTGCCCGATGGAGCTGTCGACCTACTTCCGCATCAACGAGCGCAACACCGGCCAGTTCGAGCGCACCCTGATCATCGCCGACAAGGGCGCCTACGTCTCCTATCTCGAAGGCTGTACGGCGCCGCAGCGCGACGAGAACCAGCTGCACGCCGCCGTGGTCGAGCTGGTCGCGCTCGACGATGCCGAGATCAAATATTCGACGGTGCAGAACTGGTACCCCGGCAATTCCGAAGGCGTCGGCGGCATCTACAATTTCGTCACCAAGCGTGGCGATTGCCGCGGCGCCAATTCCAAGATCTCCTGGACCCAGGTCGAGACGGGCTCTGCCATCACCTGGAAATATCCGAGCTGCATCCTGCGTGGCGACAATTCCAGCGGCGAGTTCTACTCGATCGCGATCTCGAACGGCTTCCAGCAGGTCGATTCGGGGACCAAGATGATCCATCTCGGCAAGAACACGTCGAGCCGGATCATCTCCAAGGGCATCGCCGCCGGCAAGTCGCAGAACACCTATCGCGGCCTGGTCAGTGCGCACCGCAAGGCGTCGGGCGCGCGCAACTTCACCGCCTGCGATTCGCTCCTGATAGGCGACAAATGCGGCGCGCACACCGTGCCCTATATCGAGGCCAAGAATTCCTCGGCGGTGTTCGAGCATGAGGCCACGACGTCGAAGATCTCCGAGGACGTGCTGTTCTACTGCATCCAGCGCGGCCTCAGCCAGGAGGAGGCAGTCGGCCTCGTCGTCAACGGCTTCGTCAAGGACGTGCTGCAGCAGTTGCCGATGGAGTTCGCGGTCGAGGCGCAGAAGCTGATCTCGATCTCGCTCGAAGGCTCGGTCGGATAGGAACGTGTCGCCTCGCGACATCATGAGGAGGAGTGTTCGATGACGGCCTTGCTCGAAATCAAGGGGCTCCATGCCGAGATCGCCGGCGGACGAAAGATCATCCAGGGCCTGGATCTGACCGTGAACAAGGGCGAGATCCACGCCATCATGGGGCCGAACGGCGCCGGCAAGTCGACGCTGTCCTATGTGCTGGCCGGCAAGCCCGGTTACGAGATCACGGCCGGCGAGGTCTATCTCAACGGCGAGGACCTGCTGGCGATGTCGGCCGACGAGCGCGCCGCCAAGGGCGTGTTCCTCGCCTTCCAATATCCGATGGAGATCCCGGGCGTCGCGACGCTGACTTTCCTGCGTGCCGCCTTCAACGCCCAGCGCAAGGCGCGCGGCGAGGCGGAGCTGTCCTCGCCGGACCTGATCAAGCGCGTCCGCGAGATCGCCAAGACGCTGAACATCGATGCCGACATGCTGAAGCGGCCGCTCAATGTCGGCTTCTCCGGCGGCGAGAAGAAGCGCAACGAGACCCTGCAGATGGCGCTGCTGCAGCCTTCGCTCTGCGTGCTCGACGAGACGGACTCGGGCCTCGACATCGACGCGCTGAAGGTGGTCGCCAATGGCGTCAACGCGCTGCGCTCGGCCGAGCGCGGCATGATCGTGATCACCCATTATCAGCGGCTGCTCGACTACATCGTGCCCGACATCGTCCATGTCTTCGCGGCGGGCCGCATCGTCCGCACCGGCGGAAAGGATCTCGCGCGCGAGCTCGAGGCCACCGGTTACGCCCAGTACCAGAGCGAAGCGGCGTAAGGGCCGGGGAGTACGATCATGGGCGTCGCGATCCGCAAGACCAAGGCCGAGCTCGGACTGGCCGATCTGTATCAGGGCGCCCGCAGATACCTGCCGGGCGGTGAGGAGATCACCGCCGTACGTGCTGCGGCGTTCGACCGCTTCAACACGGTCGGCCTGCCGCACCGGCGCGTCGAGGCCTGGCGCTACACCGATCTGCGCACGCAGATGAAGGAGGCCAAGCGGCTGGCCTCGCTGCCGGACGATGCCGCCAAGGCGAAGGCGCGCGACGCGCAGGACCTGTTTGCTGGCGCCGGCTTCCGCAAGCTGATGATCGTCGATGGCGCGTTCGTGCCAGAATTGTCGGATCTGGCCGATCTCGAACCCGGTCTGACCATCCAGCCGATGGCCGATGCGCTCGCCGCCGACAAGCCGCTGCTGTCGCAGCGTCTCGGCCCCGTGGTGCCGGATGATGATCCGGCGCTGGCGCTCAACACCGCGCTCGCCGCCAACGGCGTCGTCATCCTGGTCGCGCCGGGCACGGCCCTGAGCCGGCCGATCCATGTCGCGTTCGTCACGACCAACTGGGTCGCGACCTCGATGTACACGCGCTCGCTGGTCAATATCGGCGCCGGCGCCAGTGCCACCGTCGTGGAGACGCATCAGGGCCCCGATGGCACCGAGTATCAGGTCAACACTGCGCTTCAGCTCGTGGTTGGCGATGAGGCCCGGATCGACCACGTCAAGGTGACGCGCGAAGGCAATAGCGCGCTGCACGTCTCGTCGCTGCTGGCCAATATCGGCGCGCGCGCGACCTTCAACCAGCTCGGCTTCGTGGCCGGCGGCAGCCTGGTTCGCAATCAGCTGTTCGTTCGCATCGCGGGCGAGGGTACCGTTGCCGACATCCGCGGCGCGTCGCTGCTGGCTGGCACCCAGCATGCCGACACCACGCTCGCGATCGAGCATTCGGCTGAGGATTGTCAGAGCCGCGAGACCTTCAAGGCCGTCGTCGGCGATACGGCGCGCGCGGTGTTCCAGGGCAAGATCACGGTGAGCCCCGGCGCCCAGAAGACCGACGCGAAGATGATGTCGCGGGCGCTGCTGCTGTCGGACGAGGCGGAAGCCTATAGCAAGCCGGAGCTCGAGATCTTTGCCGACGACGTGCAGTGCGGTCACGGCACCACGACCGGCGCCATCGACGATGAGCTGCTGTTCTATTTGATGGCGCGCGGCATCCCGCCGAAGGAGGCGAGGGCCCTGCTGATCCAGGCCTTCATCGGTGAGATCATCGAGGGGGCGGCCAATGAGAGCGTCAGGGGCGCGCTGACCGAGGCGATGCTGGGCTGGCTCGGACAACGGGAGTAGGTGATGCATGCAGCGGTGAACGGAAGCGGCTACGACGTCGGCCGCATCCGTGCGGATTTTCCGATCCTCGGCATGCAGGTGCACGGCAAGCCGCTGGTCTATCTCGACAACGCGGCCTCGGCGCAGAAGCCGCAGGCCGTGCTGGAGCGGATGAACCAGGTCTACACGTCCGAATACGCCAACGTGCATCGCGGGCTGCATTATCTCGCCAACGCCGCCACCGAGGCCTATGAGGGCGCCCGCGCCAAGGTGGCGACCTTCCTCAATGCCGAAAGCCCCGAGCAGATCATCTTCACCCGCGGCGCCACCGAAGCCGTGAACCTGGTGGCGCAGACCTTCGGCCGCGAACGCATCGGGCCGGGCGACGAGATCGTGCTTTCGATCATGGAGCACCACGCCAACATCATCCCCTGGCATTTCCTCAGGGAGCGCCAGGGCGCGGTGATCAAATGGGCTCCGGTGGACGACGACGGCAACTTTCTGCTCGACGAATTCGAGAAGCTGCTCTCGCCGCGCACCAAGATGGTGGCGATGACGCAGATGTCGAACGTGCTCGGCACCGTCGTCCCGGTCAAGGAGGTCATCCGCATCGCGCATGCGCGCGGCATTCCCGTGCTGATCGACGGCTCGCAGGCCGCCGTGCACATGGAGGTCGACGTCCGCGACCTCGATGCCGACTTCTACTGCATCACCGGCCACAAGATCTACGGCCCGACCGGGATCGGCGCGCTCTACGGCAAGCGCGAGCTGCTGGCGGCGATGCCGCCGTTCAACGGCGGCGGCGAGATGATCCGCGAGGTGTCGCGGGACTGGGTCACCTATGGCGACCCGCCGCATCGCTTCGAGGCCGGCACGCCGCCGATCGTCGAAGCCGCCGGGCTGGGGGCCGCAATCGACTACGTCGCGTCGATCGGCAAGCAGCGGATCGCGGCGCATGAGCATGATCTCGTCGCCTACGCGACGGAGCAGCTGCGCGAGATCAACTCGCTGCGTATCATCGGCAACGCCGCGGACAAGGGCGCCATCGTCTCGTTCGAGATGCAGGGCGCCCACGCCCATGACTTCGCCACCGTCATCGACCGCGCGGGCGTCGCCGTCCGCGCCGGCACCCATTGCGCCATGCCGCTGCTGGAGCGCTTCGGCGTCACCGCGACCTGCCGCGCCTCGTTCGCGATGTACAACACGCGGGAAGAGGTCGATGCCCTGGTGCGCGCGCTGAGGAAGGCGCAGGAGTTCTTTGCCTAGAGGCGGCGTTTCCTACGCGCAGATCACGAAGAAGCGGTGCGCATGCATGTGCCCTCTCCCCTTGCGGGAGAGGGCAGCGCCGCTGTCAGCCCCAAGCTCGCTCGGGTGAGGGGTATGTTTCCGCGAACAACTATCGCCTGTGTTTGCCGAGAGAACCCCTCACCCGGCGGCCTTCGGCCGCCACCCTCTCCCACAAGGGGAGAGGGTGCACCGAGTGCGCCGTGCTAAGCGAGTCTAATCAAATCGACAAACAAGACTACGCCGCCGCCGCCAACGCGGCCTGAGCATCGGCCCTGATGCGGGCGACCATCGAGCGGAAGCCGTTGGAGCGCTGCGGGGTGAGGTGCTCGCGCAGGCCGAGCTTCTCGAACAATGCGATCGGATCGGCGGCCAGGATCTCGCTGGCGGTGCGGCCCGAGACCATCGCGAGCAGGATGGCAACCAGGCCGCGCACGATGTGCGCATCGCTGTCGCCGATGAAATCGAGCGCCGGCGCTGCTGCACTGCGCCGCACGGTGGTGGCGAGCCAGACCTGGCTGGTGCAGCCCTGGACCTTGTTGCTGTCGCGGCGGTCCGCATCGGGCAGCGGCGACAGGCCGCGGCCGAGCTCGATGACGTAGCGGTAGCGATCGTCCCAGTCGTCCAGCAGGGCGAAATTCTCGACGATGTCCTCGATGTCGGGCGTCCCTGTTGTCGTGGTCTGGGTCATCTTCAACATGATCCTCTCCTCGTCATCTGCTGATCTCGCTGGGCGCCAGCCGCGGCGATGCCGCCAGGCCAGGTTCCGTACCGCGCCGCGCCAGGACCGAATCGACCGCGTGCGTGACGCCGTCGAAGGTGATCGGCTTGGCGATGATGGCCTCGGCGCCCTGTCGCAGTCCCGCCAGCGCGAGTGGTGACTTGGTCGATCCTGCGACCACGATGATGCCGGCCTGATGCAGCTTCCGTGCGAGCATACCGACCGTCTCGGCGCCGTCGTCCTCCAGGATGCTCATCCCGACGAGCACGGCGTCGGGCGTGGCCCGCGCGGCCTTGGTCAGGGCGTCCGCGGTCTCTGCGAAGGTGAAGGTCTCATGACGCTCGCTGAGAATGTAGCCGAGCGCCGAGCGGATCACCTGATCGGCTTCAATGACAAAGATGCGCGCCTTGCTCGACATCAAAGTACTCCTGCTGGCCCGTTCGGAAACGGCTTGGATTCGATCAAGCAAACTCCGTACCGCGCTCCGAGGCGGCTCGGCGCTGGCGCTACGAACGTTTTTCGCTGGAGCGCCGCTTCGAGCCGCGCCGCCGTGTGTCGTTTCGGACAGCACGGCGCGGGTGCGTCGGGTGAAAACCCCCGATGTCGGGTTTGCAACAAGCGTAGTCTAGCTTCGAGGTTGTCCGCATCTCCTTCAAAAGATGGCCTTTTTAACGATTCCAAAGCTCTGGCACAGCCGTTGCAAAACTTCCGATCAGGCAAAGGTTGAGGGCTGAGTGCACGCCGACGCTTCGGACGAGCGATGCAATCCTTCCCAACAACCCGTCTGCCGGTTCTGGAGAGAGGACGCGGTCTCGCCATGCAAGGTGCATGCGGGGCATTGGCAATCGGTTGATGGAGAGCATCATGGCATCGCTGCGACAAATCGCATTCTACGGCAAAGGCGGCATCGGCAAGTCGACGACGTCGCAAAACACCCTGGCCGCGCTGGCCGAGATGGGTCATCGGATCCTGATCGTCGGCTGCGACCCCAAGGCGGATTCGACCCGCCTGATCCTGCACGCGAAGGCGCAGGACACCATCCTGAGCCTGGCCGCTGCCGCGGGCAGCGTCGAGGACCTCGAGATCGAAGAGGTCATGAAGGTCGGCTATCGCGACATCAAGTGCGTCGAGTCCGGCGGTCCGGAGCCGGGCGTCGGCTGCGCCGGCCGCGGCGTCATCACCTCGATCAACTTCCTGGAAGAGAACGGCGCCTATGAGGACATCGATTACGTGTCCTACGACGTGCTCGGCGACGTGGTCTGCGGCGGCTTCGCGATGCCGATCCGCGAGAACAAGGCGCAGGAAATCTACATCGTGATGTCCGGCGAGATGATGGCGATGTATGCCGCCAACAACATCTCGAAGGGCATTCTGAAATATGCCAATTCCGGCGGCGTGCGGCTGGGCGGCCTGGTCTGCAACGAACGCCAGACCGACAAGGAGCTCGAGCTCGCCGAGGCCATGGCCAAGAAGCTCGGCACGCACCTGATCTACTTCGTGCCGCGCGACAACATCGTGCAGCACGCCGAGCTGCGCCGCATGACCGTGCTGGAATATGCGCCGGACTCGGTTCAGGCCGGCCACTACCGCTCGCTGGCGACCAAGATCCACGCCAACGCCGGCAAGGGCATCATCCCGACCCCGATCACGATGGACGAGCTCGAGGACATGCTGATGGAGCACGGCATCATGAAGGCCGTCGACGAGAGCCAGATCGGAAAGACTGCCGCCGACCTCGCCGCAACGGCGTAACCGCCACCGGTCATCCGGCCCATCATCTTCAAGGGCCGGATGACCTCCGCAACCGATCATCGAGGAAAGCCAGATGAGCGTCATCGAGAAACAAAGCGTTGCCGAGATCAAGGCACGCAACAAGGAACTGATCGCCGAGGTCTTGAAGGTCTATCCGGAAAAGACCGCCAAGCGCCGCGCCAAGCACCTCAACGTGCATGAGAACGGCAAGTCGGACTGCGGCGTCAAGTCGAACATCAAGTCGATCCCCGGCGTCATGACCATTCGCGGTTGCGCCTATGCCGGTTCCAAGGGCGTGGTGTGGGGCCCGATCAAGGACATGATCCACATCAGCCACGGCCCGGTCGGCTGCGGCCAGTACTCCTGGGCGGCGCGCCGCAACTACTACATCGGCACGACCGGCATCGACACCTTCGTGACGATGCAGTTCACCTCCGATTTTCAGGAGAAGGACATCGTGTTCGGCGGCGACAAGAAGCTCGCCAAGATCATGGACGAGATCCAGGAACTGTTCCCGCTGAACAACGGCATCACCGTGCAGTCGGAATGCCCGATCGGCCTGATCGGCGACGACATCGAGGCGGTCTCCAAGGTCAAGTCGAAGGAGTATGACGGCAAGACCATCGTCCCGGTGCGTTGCGAGGGCTTCCGCGGTGTCTCGCAGTCGCTCGGCCACCACATCGCCAACGACGCGATCCGGGATTGGGTGTTCGACAAGATCCCGGCCGACGCCGCGCCGCGCTTCGAGCCGTCGGATTACGACGTCGCGATCATCGGCGACTACAACATCGGCGGCGACGCCTGGTCGTCGCGCATCCTGCTCGAGGAGATGGGCCTGCGCGTGATTGCCCAGTGGTCGGGCGACGGCTCGCTGGCCGAGCTTGAGGCGACGCCGAAGGCGAAGCTCAACGTGCTGCACTGCTATCGATCGATGAACTACATATCGCGTCACATGGAAGAGAAGTACAACATTCCGTGGTGCGAATACAACTTCTTCGGGCCGAGCAAGATCGCGGAATCGCTGCGCAAGATCGCCAGCTATTTCGACGACAAGATCAAGGAAGGTGCCGAGCGCGTCATCGCCAAGTACCAGCCCCTGATGGATGCCGTGATCGCCAAGTACCGGCCGCGCCTGGAAGGCAAGACCGTGATGCTGTTCGTCGGCGGCCTGCGTCCGCGCCACGTGATCGGCGCCTACGAGGACCTCGGCATGGAGGTCGTCGGCACCGGCTACGAGTTCGGCCATAACGACGACTATCAGCGCACCGCCCAGCACTACGTCAAGGACGGCACGCTGATCTATGACGACGTGACCGGCTACGAGTTCGAGAAGTTCGTCGAGAAGGTCCAGCCGGACCTGGTCGGCTCGGGCATCAAGGAAAAGTACGTGTTCCAGAAGATGGGTGTGCCGTTCCGCCAGATGCACTCCTGGGACTACTCGGGTCCCTACCATGGCTATGACGGGTTCGCGATCTTCGCCCGCGACATGGACATGGCCATCAACTCGCCGGTCTGGAAGATGGCAAAGGCGCCCTGGAAGCAGGCGCCCAAGCCGTTGCTGCAGGCGGCCGAGTAATCACCACCACCCACGGCCTGGCTCTCCTTCGGCGGAGAGCCAGCGCTCCCTGATCGACACAGGAAAATTGAGAGGGTTATCCCATGACGCAGTCTGCCGAACATGTGCTCGATCACTTCGAGCTTTTCCGTGGTCCCGAATACCAGCAGATGCTGGCGAACAAGAAGAAGATGTTCGAGAATCCGCGCGATCCCGCGGAAGTCGAGCGCATCCGCGAATGGGCCAAGACGCCCGAATATCGCGAGAAGAATTTCGCCCGTGAGGCGCTGACCGTCAATCCGGCCAAGGCCTGCCAGCCGCTCGGTGCGGTGTTCGTGGCCGTCGGCTTCGAGAAGACCCTGCCGTTCGTGCACGGCTCGCAGGGCTGCGTCGCCTATTATCGCAGCCATCTGTCGCGCCACTTCAAGGAGCCGAGCTCCTGCGTGTCGTCGTCGATGACCGAGGACGCCGCCGTGTTCGGCGGCCTCAACAACATGATCGACGGCCTCGCCAACGCCTACAACATGTACAAGCCGAAGATGATTGCGGTCTCGACCACCTGCATGGCGGAAGTCATCGGTGACGACCTCAACGCCTTCATCAAGACGTCGAAGGAGAAAGGCTCCGTGCCAGCTGAGTACGACGTCCCGTTCGCCCACACGCCTGCTTTCGTCGGCAGCCATGTCACCGGATACGACAACGCGATGAAGGGCATCCTGGAGCACTTCTGGGACGGCAAGGCCGGCACCGCGCCGAAGCTCGAGCGCGTCCCTAACGAGAAGATCAACTTCATCGGCGGCTTCGACGGCTACACCGTCGGCAACATCCGAGAGGTCAAGCACATCTTCGAGGCGATGGGGATCGAATACACGATCCTCGGCGACAATTCGAACGTGTTCGACACGCCGACCGACGGCGAGTTCCGCATGTATGATGGCGGCACGACCTTGGAGGAGGCTGCCAACGCCGTCCACGCCAAGGCGACCATCTCGATGCAGGAATATTGCACCGAGAAGACCCTGCCGCTGATCAAGAACCACGGCCAGGAAGTGGTCGCATTCAACCATCCGGTCGGCGTCACCGGCACCGATGCCTTCGTCATGGCGCTGTCACGCATCACCGGCAAGGAGATCCCGGAAGAGCTTGCGCTCGAGCGTGGCCGTCTGGTCGACGCGATCGCGGACTCCAGCGCCCACATCCACGGCAAGAAGTTCGCGATCTACGGCGATCCCGACCTCTGCCTCGGCCTCGCCTCGTTCCTGCTCGAGCTCGGCGCTGAGCCGACCCACGTGCTCGCCACCAACGGCAACAAGCACTGGGCCGAGAAGGTGCAGGCGGTGTTCGACAGCTCGCCGTTCGGCAAGAACTGCCACGTGTATCCCGGCAAGGATCTCTGGCACATGCGCTCGCTGCTGTTCACCGAGCCGGTCGACTTCCTGATCGGCAACACCTACGGCAAGTATCTGGAGCGCGACACCGGTACGCCGCTGATCCGCATCGGCTTCCCGATCTTCGATCGCCACCACAAGCATCGCTATCCGGTGTGGGGCTATCAGGGCGGCCTGAACGTGCTGGTCACGATCCTCGACAAGATCTTCGACGAGATCGACCGCAACACCAACGTGCCGGCCAAGTCGGACTACAGCTTCGACATCATCCGCTGAGTGACGGCGCGGCGGCCTTTCGGGGCCGCCGCGTTTCGGTGTTGGGAGCAGGGCTCACGGGGAGGCATGTCGTGCCTGAGCCTTGTCTTTCGAAAGACGCGCAATCGGTCGTCAACAGGAGAAGCCAATGAGCTCGCTTTCGGCCACGATCCAGAACGTCTTCAACGAGCCGGGTTGCGGCAAGAACGCCAACAAGTCCGAGGCCGAGCGCAAGAAGGGCTGCACCAAGCAGCTGCAGCCGGGTGGTGCGGCCGGTGGTTGCGCCTTCGACGGCGCCAAGGTCGCATTGCAGCCGCTGACCGACGTCGCTCACCTGGTTCACGGCCCGATCGCCTGCGAGGGCAACTCCTGGGACAATCGTGGCGCGGCCTCCTCGGGCGCCTCGATCTGGCGCACCGGGTTCACCACCGACATCAACGAGACCGACGTCGTGTTCGGCGGCGAAAAGCGCCTGTACAAGGCGATCAAGGAAATCATCGAGAAATACGATCCGCCGGCGGTCTTCGTCTACCAGACCTGCGTGCCCGCCATGACCGGCGATGACATCAACGCGGTCTGCAAGGCGGCCTCCGCCAAGTTCGGCAAGCCCTGCATTCCCGTCAATTCGCCCGGCTTCGTCGGACCGAAGAACCTCGGCAACAAGCTCGCCGGCGAGGCGCTGCTCGACCATGTCATCGGTACCGTTGAGCCCGAGGTCACCACGCCCTACGACCTCAACATCATCGGCGAATACAACCTGTCCGGCGAGCTCTGGCAGGTGAAGCCGCTGTTCGACGAGCTCGGCATCCGCATCTCCGCCTGCATCTCCGGCGACGGCCGCTACAAGGACGTAGCGTCGTCGCACCGCGCCCGCGCGGCGATGATGGTGTGCTCCAAGGCGATGATCAACGTCGCCCGCAAGATGGAGGAGCGCTACGGGATTCCGTTCTTCGAGGGCTCGTTCTACGGCATCCAGGATTCCTCGGATTCGTTGCGCGAGATCGCGCGGCTGCTGGTCGAGCGCGGCGCGCCGGCCGATCTGCTCGACCGGACCGAGGCTGTGATCGCGCGCGAGGAAGCCAAGGCCTGGGCCGCGATCGAGCCGTTCAAGCAGCGGCTGACGGGCAAGAAGGTGCTGCTGATCACCGGCGGCGTGAAGTCGTGGTCGGTGGTGGCGGCGCTGCAGGAGGCCGGCATGGAGCTGGTCGGCACGTCGGTCAAGAAGTCCACCAAGGAGGACAAGGAGCGCATCAAGGAGCTGATGGGCCAGGACGCCCACATGATCGACGATATGGCGCCGCGCGAAATGTACAAGATGCTCAAGGACGCCAAGGCCGACATCATGCTGTCCGGCGGCAAGTCGCAATTCGTGGCGCTGAAGGCGGCGATGCCCTGGCTCGACATCAACCAGGAGCGCGCTCACGCCTTCATGGGCTATATCGGCATGGTGAAGCTGGTCGAGGAGATCGACAAGGCGATCTACAACCCGATGTGGGCGCAGCTGCGCAAGCCGGCGCCCTGGGAGAAGGCCGACAGCAACTGGCAGGCGAGAGCGATCGCGCAGGCCAATGCGGAGGCAGCAGCCCTCGCCGCCGATCCGGTCGCTGCGGAAGCGGCGCGCCGCGCCAAGAAGATCTGCCACTGCAAGTCGGTCGATCTCGGCACCATCGAGGATGCGATCAAGGCGCACGGCTTAGGTGACGTCACCGGCGTGCGCGAGCACACCAACGCCTCCGGCGGCTGCGGCGCCTGCGCCGGCCGGGTCGAGGACATCCTGGCCCGCGTGAGCGCGCCGGCCGAGCTGCTGCAGGCGGCGGAATAGGCGGCGCGCATGGCCAAGGTCACGACCGGAAAGAAAGCCTGCGCGGTCAATCCGCTCAAGATGAGCCAGCCGATCGGCGGCTCGTTCGCCTTCCTCGGCCTGCGCGGAGCGATGCCGCTGCTGCACGGCTCGCAGGGCTGCACCTCGTTCGGGCTGACGCTGTTCGTGCGCCACTTCAAGGAAGCGGTGCCGATGCAGACCACGGCGATGAGCGAGGTCGCCACCGTGCTCGGCGGCTACGAGAACGTCGAGCAGGCGATCCTCAACATCCATAAGAGGCAGAAGCCGGAGATCATCGGCATCTGCTCGACCGGGGTCACCGAGACCAAGGGCGACGACGTCGACGGCTACATCAGGCTGATCCGCGAGAAGCATCCGGAGCTTGCGACCTATCCGCTGGTCTATGTCTCGACGCCCGACTTCAAGGATGCGTTCCAGGACGGCTGGGATAAGACCGTCGCCAAGATGGTCGAGGTGCTGGTCGACAAGCCGACCTCGACCCGGCGCGATCCGGCGCGCGTCAACGTGTTGCCCGGCTGCCACCTGACGCCGGGCGACATCGAGGAGCTGCGCACCATCTTCGAGGATTTCGGCCTGGAGCCGTCGTTCCTGCCCGATATCGGCGGCTCGCTCGACGGTCACATCCCCGACGAGTTCACGCCGACCACGATCGGCGGCATCGGGCTCGAGGAGATCGCGACCATGGGCAGCGCAGCCTGGACGATCGCGATCGGCGCCCAGATGAAGCGCGCGGCGGAGGCGATGCAGGCCAAGACGGGGGTGCCGTACCGGCTGTTCGAGCGCCTCTGCGGGCTATTGCCGAACGACGAATTCATGACCTTTCTAAGCGAGATCTCGGGACGTCCTGTGCCCGCGAAATATCGCCGCCAGCGCGGTCAGCTCGCGGATGCCATGCTGGATGCGCATTTCCACATCGGCGGCCGCAAGCTCGCGATCGGCGCCGAGCCGGACCTGCTGTTCGACGTCTCCAGCATGCTGCACGACATGGGCGCTCACGTCGCCGTGGCCGTGACCACGACGCAGTCGCCGGTGCTCGAACGCATGCGGTGCGAGGAGGTGCTGATCGGCGATCTCGAAGACCTGGAGACCCTCGCGAAGGCGCGCGGCTGCAACCTCATGATGACGCATTCGCACGGCCGCCAGGCGGCATCGCGCCTGAAGATCCCGTTCTACCGGATCGGCTTTCCGATGTTCGACCGGCTCGGGGCAGGGCACCTACTGACGGTCGGCTATCGCGGCACCCGCGACCTGATCTTCGCGCTCGCCAATCTCATCATCGCCGATCGCGAGGACAACCATCAGCCGACCCCTGACACCTGGCTCGAGCCCTGGGCCGAATCCCGTCAGGAGTCGTCGGACTCCGCCGTCGTGGCGCCACTGCATTGACGTTTCAGGAGAGAGGACCGATGTCATGAAGGTCGCATTTGCTACCCAGGATCTGAAGCGCGTCGACGCCCATTTCGGCTGGGCCAAGAACATCGCGATCTACGATGTCGACACCGTGGGGCATCGCTTCGTCGAGACCGTCGAGTTCGACGGCGATCTCAAGGAGGATGGCAACGAGGACAAGCTGGCGCCGAAGATCGAGGCGATCAAGGATTGCGCGATCCTCTATGTCGCGGCAATCGGCGGCTCGGGCGCGGCGCGCGTCGTCGCCAACAACATCCATCCGATGAAGGTCAACCAGCCCGAGGAGATCAGCGATCTCCTCGGCAAGCTGCAGGCCGTGCTGGCCGGCACGCCGCCGCCCTGGCTGCGCAAGGCGCTGGCCAAGGGCCAGGAACGTGTTCTCGATTTCGAGGAATGAGGAAACCAACATGTCCGATACCGCGGTAGCAGTCGACACGGTGCCCGCCGAGCAGCGGCCCTTCGTCAAGGAACTCATCAAGGTCTGGCGCGCCCAGGACACCCATGGCGCCTGGGAGGGCAAGAAGGATATCGATCTGCTCGAGCCCTACATCCTGGACAAGGAGAAGCGGCGGGCGCTGCCGATCATCGGCGATCCCGATCCGGAGACGATCTGGCGGCTGGAGCTGTTCTTCAACGCGATCGCACTGTCGATCGAGAAGGCCACCGGCGTGATGATCTCGCCGATGCTGAAGATGAGCCACGAAGGCTTCGGCCGCATGGTGCTGATCGGCGGCCGGCTGATCGTGGTCAACAAGCAGCTGCGCGACGTGCACCGCTTCGGTTTCGATAATCTTGGCAAGCTTGCGGACGAGGGCGACAAGTTCGTCAACGCCGGCGTCGAGATGATCGAGAAATTCAAGGACGTCGCGAATTACTGAACGGCGAGGACCAAAGAGATGAGCGACCTGGATACGATGAAGGCCGAGATCAAGAAGCTGTCGGCGCGCGCCATGCAGGCCAAGATGGATCTGCACGACCTGTCGGAGGAACTGCCCATCAATTGGGACCAGATCCTCCCGACCGCGCAGAAGGCCCATGAGGCGTTTGCCGAGCTGGAAAAGAAGCGCGCCGATCTGAAGAAGCTCGAGACTGCGTGAGCCGAACTGAGGACCCGTCATCATGTCCAATGCAACCCGTGACGGCCGCGACTGGCGGCCGGATTATCTGGTCGCCATCGATGCCGCCAAGTGCATCGGCTGCGGCCGCTGCTACAAGGTCTGTGGCCGCGAGGTCATGACCCTGAAGGGCATCAACGACGAGGGCGAGTTCGTCGAGCTCGACGACGACGAGGATGACGAGGTCGAGAAGAAGATCATGGTCATGCACGACACCGGTGCCTGCATCGGCTGCGGTGCCTGCGCCCGCGTCTGCCCGACCAACTGCCAGACCCATTCGCCGGCGGCGTGAGATCCCCGGAGCGTGCTGCCATGGTACGAATGGATGCAAAATTCACGATCGGCCAGGTGACCCGGCATCGCGTCTACGATCTGCGCGGTGTCGTGTTCGACGTCGACCTGTCGTTCTCCGAACAGGAGGGCTGGCGCGCCATCACCATGGATGCCCGGCTCGACAAGAAGCAGCCGTTCTACTACCTGCTCGCCGAATGCGGCGACAGCAGCTACATCGCCTATGTGCCCGAACAGAACCTGGTGGCGGATGCCTCCGGAGAGCCGGTCAAGCATCCCGATATCGGCGAGCTGTTCGATGTCGATGACGAGGGCAGCTATCGGTATCGCGGACGGATTTTCCAGTAATCGGATTCTGTAGATTCCATGGGGGAGCGGTGAGCGAGCCCTTCCGATAGGTTTGGGTTTCCACACTCGAACCCTCGGAGAGTCAGATGCAAGCTTCGACCCAAGGCACGCTCACCGCCGGAGATACTGGCACGATTTTCGTTGCAATTGAACTCAGCCAGAAGAGCTGGCTGATCACGTTGCACAGTCCCGATCAGGGACGGATGTCGCGGCACAAGCTCGACGGAGTCGATCAGGTCGGGTTGCTGGCGTTGATCGCCAAGACGCGGGCCCGGGCGGCGCAGAAGCTCGGATCGGAGCCGCGCGTGGCGAGCTGCTACGAGGCCGGCTATGACGGCTTCTGGCTGCACCGGTTGCTGGTCGCGAACGGAATCGACAATCTGGTGTTCGATCCGGCAAGCATCGCGGTCGAGCAGCGCGCACGGCGGGCAAAGACGGATCGGATCGACGGCGAGCTGTTGCTGCGCACGCTGATGGCCTATTTGCGCGGCGAGCCCCGGGTGGTCCGGATCGTCCGGGTGCCGACGGTGGAGCAGGAGGACGCCCGGCGGGTCAGCCGCGAGCGCGACCGGCTGGTCACGGAGCAGACGGCCCACACCAACCGGATCAAGGCGCTGCTGCGGCTGTCCGGCCTGGAGGTCGGCGCGCCGCGCCGCCGCAACTGGCTCACCTGGCTGGAGCAGCAACGCGACTGGCAGGGTGAGCCGCTGCCGCCCCACGTTCTGGCCGAGGTCAAGCGCGAGCACGCGCGTCTGATGCTGGTGCGCGAGCAGCTCGCGGCGCTGGAGCAGAGCCAGGAGGCCGCGCAGGCGGCTGTCGTTCCGGAGGCGATGGCCAAGCGGCGGGAGCAGCTGCAGCGGCTCAAGGGGCTCGGGCCGGCCTTCGCCACGACATTGGCGGGCGAGCTGTTCTACAAGGACTTCCGCAACCGGCGCGAGGTCGCCAGCTATTGCGGCCTGACACCGAGCCCATGGAAGAGCGGCGGCATCGATCGTGAGCAGGGCATCAGCAAGGCGGGCAATCCGCACGTCCGCCTGAAGACGATCGAGCTGGCTTGGCTCTGGGTCCGCCATCAGCCGGACAGCGCGCTCAGCCGCTGGTTCCAGACCCGCACGCTCAACACCGGCAAGCGTGTCAGGCGCATTGCGATCGTGGCGCTGGCGCGCAAGCTCGTCGTGGCGCTGTGGCGCTATCTCGAGACCGGCCTCGTGCCCGAGGAGGCCCTGATGAAGGCGTAAACGAACTTCGCGATCAGGCCCGCGGTTCGCCGCGGTCTTGCGAGGATGGATGATGACCGTGCCACCCTAGGGCCGTACCACCAGCCGTCTTGTAGATGGGTCTCATCCTCTTTGGCTTCTCGCCGCAAGCATGCGGAACATGGGCCCGGATGACTTCATCCGACCGGATATGAGGTGATGCAGCGGACAGCTGCAGAATCTTCGCAAGCCAGTCCTCGACCGAGACCGCAGGTTCGTGGCGCCAGACGTCGCCCTGCCCACCCGCAAAGCCGCCGTCCGCTACGGCGCAAAATCGAGAGCGCGCGGACGTCGGCTTTGCTCCGCCGAACACACCACCTCTAAGGAAACGAACGGCATCCTCGAAAAAACAACCTCGACCTATCGAACGAGACTTGACTCACAAGACCCCATATGAGGGTGGGCAAAGGCGCCTTGGCGGTCTTTCCCCGCCGATTCAGCTAACGCGCCGTGCCCACCATCTTTCGACGCGTCGGATGGGAACGGTGGGCACGCCATCGGACGCCGCTTCGCGTCGCCCGCCGGCTTTGCCCACCCTACGAATCAATGCCTACTCGATCCCCTGTTCCCTGGCCTTCCACATCGCTGCAATCCGGAAGCGTTCGTTGATCGCGGCGGGATTGGCGAGGATATCGGCCTGGGCTGCGGCAAAGGCGCCCTCGACAATCGCGGCCTCGTCCTTGGTCAGGGTGATGCGGCCGGCCATGTGGGTTGCATCGGGTGCAGCCTCCCAGATCTTGCGACGGTTTGGATGCAGCTTGACCTCGACCAGCTCGAACGCTTCGAGCTCGCCGTCGAGGCAGATTGCGAGACCAATCACCTCGACCTTGCGACCGTCCTGCGTGGTCTTGACCAGGGTCTTTGCCATGCTCGTGCTCCCGTCATTCGTTTTGCGCAAATCACGCCGCCGCCGCCGTATCGTCGAGCTGGCTCCATTCCGCCCAGGAGCCGTCATAGACGGCGGCATTGGGAACGCCGAGCCGATACAGCGCCAGTGCCAGCATGCATGAGGTGATGCCCGAGGCGCAGGTGGTGACGATCGGCTTGCTGAGGTCGATGCCTGCCGCCGTGAAGCGTGCGGCGAGCGCGTCGGGCGCCAGGAGCACGCCGGTGTCGGGATCGACCAGATCGGCCCAGGGCAGGTTGATCGCGCCGGGGATGTGGCCCTGGCGCTTGAAGGTGAACACGTCTGCCTGCGTGCCGTCGAACTTGCCTGGGCCACGCGCGTCGATCAGCTGGCCGCCACTCTGCAGCAGGCTCTGCACGTCGGCCGAGGTCGCGATCAAGCCGGGTGTAAAGCTCGCGGTGAAGCTCGCCGGCGCCGGGCGCACCGGCGTCATCTCGGCCGGGAGCTTCTCCTTGGTCCACTTGCCGAAGCCGCCATCGAGCAGGGCGACATTGTCATGCCCGAACACGCGGAACGTCCACCACACCCTGCCGGCGGCCGAGCCGCCATAGTGGCGGTCATAGACGATGACGCGGTCGGAATTGCCGATACCGAGCAGTCCGACCTTGTGGGCAAATTCCTCCGCAGTCGGCAGCATGTGTGGCAGCGGGGTCGATTTGTCGGCGACCTGGTCGATGTCGAAATGCACCGAGCCCGGCAGATGCCGGCCGCGATATTGGGTGCGGCCATCGAGGTTGGTGCTCGGATGATGCCAGGTGCAGTCGAGGATCTTGATATCAGGATCGGTGAGGTGCTGCGCCAGCCAGTCGGAGCTGACCAGGGCGTCAGAGAAGTCTGTGCTCATGCATGCGCTCGCGATTGTTGTGAAGCCAACGGGAAGGGCGATCCGATGACTGACGGCTGTCGCCCGTCAGAGCGTCTTCGGCATCGGGTAGCCCGGGCGCGGACGGGTGTCGTAATATTCCGGACGCTCCGGCCAGCCGCCGTCGGGAATGATCTTGAACGTCGCGACGGTCACCGGCGCGCCGGGCGAGCACGACACTTCGGTGAACTTGATCTCGCGTTCGCCCGGGCCGGCGGAGAAATCGGCGACCGTGGTGCCGTCGGCCTTGCGGGCGCGCGCGAAGCCGGGCGTGCCGACGGTGGCCGCCGGCACGGAGGCTGCAACGAAGTTCGGCTGCTCCAGGCCATCCGTGGCCGGACCGAAGGCGGGCGAGGCGAAGGTGAAGGTCGCGAGCACGCCGCTGCGGTCGACCGGCTTGTCCGCGGTGGTCGGGCGCGCCACCGAGTAGACCGTCAGCGTGCCGCCGTCCAAGGCCGCCTTGATGTCGTCGAGCGAGCTTTCGACGAAGTCCAGTGTCACGTTCATGTCGATCTCCTTACAAAGGCGCGTTTGCTGGAGAAAATTTCAAGTTCTGTGCCAGTCTCTCGCAGAAGCGAAGAAAGTTCGCTGGGGCGGCGGAGTTGCGCGAATCTTGCAACGTGTCTCCTCAGCGAGCCGACCGTCGCTTTCGATGTGCTGAAAGCGGCAATGTCGGACATGCGCCAGACATCGATGAGGCCCGACATGACGACCGACGTCGCCTACGCCATCTGCAGCTTCAACGACATCCCAAGCCGCCGTGCGATGGGCTTCGAGCTCATGATCGTGGCCGAGGACGGCAGCCACCGTCCGTGGCCGATCGTCGTCATCCGCTGGGGCAAGCAGGTATTCGGCTATCTGAACATGTGTCCGCACGACAAGGTCAATCTCGACTGGGAGCGCAATCAGTTCCTGGATGGCAACGGCCTGCGCATCCTCTGCGGCAAGCACGGCTCGCTGTTCGAGATCGGCACCGGGCTGTGCGTCGACGGTCCGTGCAAGGGCGAGAGCCTGACGCCGGTCGCGCTCACCGTTCTGGACGACGACATTTGCGTGTCCGGGGTGACGCTGGTCGAGGACGAAGAAGATGAGGACGAAACCGGTCTGCAGTGTGAGGAAGGTTGAGGCTGTGAGCTGAAGTGAAGTCCCCGCGACGGATGCTGGGACTTCACCTTGTTTTTCAGAATCAGCTTCGAAAAGCGATGATCGAGCGGGACGATGTCAGACCGGACGGTTCTCGTTGCGGTTCTTGACCGGCTCCATCTTGGCCAGTGCATCCGCATAGGGAATGAGCTCGTAGGATTCGCTGAACTCCTTGGCGGCATCCAGCACGTAGTCGAGCTTGCCCGCGGTATCGAGCTTCTTGATGTCGTTCTTGTCGATCGACAACAGGTCCAGCATCTCCTTCCAGACCGTCGATTCGTCGCAGGGCAGGACATAGAACGTCACGTCGCCCATCTTGATGCGGTACTTCGCCAAGAGGTCGATGTTGTTGCAGAACATGAAGTACTTGCCGTTTGGCTGCAGCAGGGTCTTGAGCACCTCGACCGCGGTCTCAAGATAGGCCAGCGAGTGGATGTAGCCGACGAGCACCGGAATGGTCGCCTCGCCGTCGTTGACGATCGTCAGCACCTGCTCGATCGAGAAGTCCGGCGGACGCTTCTCATCGGCGACCTGGGTCTGGAACTTCAGCGCGATGTCGCCGCGGAAGCCGAACCGTCCGGGCTTGGTGGTGGGCGCCTTCAGGACAGCGTTGAGCAGCCGTCCGTCCTTGTCGAGCTGCGCGAGCGCGGTGGTCTCGATCGCAACCGTCTTCTCCAATGTCGTCATCAGCAATCCCCTCGCATGTCGTCATGAGCCGTCTCGCCGCACGGCGCGGTCATGGCGACGTGATGCAAATTGTCTGCCGCTGCGTTTCTCGCCTTGATTTGGTTGGTGATTGTGCCCGTCGCGCAGGTGCATTGTCGGGTTTGCGCCCTGACATCCTGCCGACACACCAGCGACGCGGCGTAAACCGCCCGTGTCGGAAATCCGACACACGTCGGAAACGCCACAGCGGCAAAGCAAAAAGTCGAGCGCTTTCAGCCAATTGCTGCGTGGCACGGGACTTGCCAATCCTGTTCGCAACAGCCGAATGGGAAAGGCGAAGCGATGATGATCAACCTGACCGACAGCGCAATCAATGCGGTTCGCAACGCGATCACGACCTCCGACAAGCCGGTCGATGGCTTGCGGATCATGGTCGAGGCCGGCGGCTGCGCCGGGCTCAAATACAACATGGGTCTCGTCAGCGGCAGCGAGGCGGAGGACACCGTGATCGAGCGCGAGGGTGTGCGCGTGCTCGTCGATCACAAGAGTCTCGAATATCTCGAGGGTACGACGATTGATTTCGTCGTCGCGCTGGAGGGCTCCGGCTTCACCTTCGAGAACCCGAATGCCAAGTCCAGCTGCGGCTGCGGCAAGTCGTTTGCTTGATCCCTTAAACATTCGAGAGAACTGAAATCATGCTGGTCGAATCCCAGGGTATCGTCGAAGCGCCGGCCCAGATGAGCGAGCGCGAACGGATCATCCGGGCCGTGATCGAGGAGATCCGTCCGAACCTCAAGCGTGACGGCGGCGATTGCGAGCTCGTCGAGATCGACGGCAACAAGGTCATGGTCAAGCTCGCAGGTGCCTGCATCTTCTGCAAGCTTGCCAGCGCGACCTTGGAGGGCATCCAGGCCCGCATGATCGAGAAGCTCGGCGAGTTCGTTCGCCTCGTTCCGGTGGCCGGCGCACCCAAGGCGCGGCATTAAGGAGCGGTCTTGCGTCCGGTCTATCTCGACAACAACGCGACGACCCGTGCGGATCCCGCAGTCGTCGCGGCAATGTTGCCGTTCTTCTCGGACCAGTTCGGCAATGCCTCGTCCTCGCATGCCTTCGGCAGCGAGGTGGCCGGTGCCGTGAGGCAGGCGCGCAGGAGCCTGCAGGCTCTGTTGGGCGCCGTCTTCGATCATGAGATCGTCTTCACCTCCGGTGGGACGGAATCCGACAACAGCGCGATCCTGTCGGCGCTGGAGACGCAGGACGCACGCGACGAGATCGTCACGACGGCGGTGGAGCATCCCGCGATCCTGTCGCTGGTCGAATATCTCAGCGATAAGCGCGGCATCAAGGTGCATCTGATCGGCGTCGATGCGGCCGGTTGCCTCGATCTCGACGCCTACATGCGTGCGCTCGGGCCGCGCACCGCGATCGCCTCGGTGATGTGGGCCAACAACGAGACCGGCACGCTGTTTCCGATTCCGGAGCTGGCGAAGCTCGCGCATGACGCCGGTGCGCTATTCCATACCGATGCCGTGCAGGCCGTCGGCAAGATCGCGATCAATCTGAAATCCGCCGATGTCGACATGCTGTCGCTGTCGGGTCACAAGCTGCATGGCCCCAAGGGCGTCGGTGCGCTGTACCTCAAGAAGGGCACGCCGTTCGCGCCGCTGGTGCGCGGTGGCCCGCAGGAGCGCCGCCGCCGCGGCGGCACCGAGAACGTTCCCGCCATCATCGGACTCGGCAAGGCGGCCGAGCTCGCTGGACAATACCTCGGCGACGAGCAGGGCCGGGTGCGCGCGCTGCGCGACCGGCTGGAGCAGGGCATCATCGAGGGCGTCGGCCATTGCGCCGTGCTGGGCGATATCGAGCACCGGCTGCCCAACACGTTGAACATCGCCTTCCAGCATCTCGAAGGCGAGCCGATCGTGATGCGCCTGAACCAGGCCGGCATCGCCGCCTCGCTCGGCTCAGCCTGCGCGTCCGGCTCGATGGAGCCGTCGCACGTGCTGCGGGCGATGAACGTGCCGCCGGATCTGTTGCGCGGCGCCGTCCGCTTCTCGCTGTCGCGCGACTCCACGGAGGACGACATCATGCGCGTGCTCCAAGTGCTGCCCGACATCGTCGCCAGGCTGCGCGAGACGTCGCCGGCGTGGCTGCAGCATCATCCCTCGCAATCGGCGGACCCCATTCGATCCACGGAGCTTACGTAATGAAAGTCATGATCCGCCGCTCGCCGGAAACCGGCCTCTCTATCTATGTCCCGAAGAAGGACCTGGAGGAGCCGATCGTCGAGACCGAGCACGAGACGCTATGGGGCGGCTGGATCCGCATCGCCAACGGCTGGGTGCTCGAGCTGCCGCAGATGGCGGCCGACACGCGGCTGCCGATCACGATCAATGCGCGCAAGCGCGGTGGAGAAGGGGACGAGTAATGAATGCGCCGCTTCCGCACATCGATATCATCAGGCAGGCCGACGCCGAGGCGCTGCTCAAGGATGTCGTCGCCAGGCTCGGGGCCGGCACGGTGATCCCCTATCTCGGACCGGCGGTCTCGGAGCAGTCCGGCGCCGCAGTGCCGATGAACCCCGAGGCGCTGGCTGCCTTCTTCGGCACAAAGGTGGCACTCCCCCGCCGCGCCAAGGGCAACGCTTGGGCTGCGGCCCAGCACATCGAAAGCACGCGTCACCGCTCGACGGTGACGGCGCTGATGGCGGAGGCGTTCGCAGCACCCGTCGCGCCGACGCCGCTGCAGCAGCACCTCGCGTCGCTGCCGCTGCCGATGATCGTCGACAGCTGGTATGACGGCGCGATGCGGACGGCGCTGGCCGGGCGCAGCGACTGGGGCGAGGTGCAGGGCATCACCCGCGCCGGCATTGGCGAGGACCGCTGGTATCGCTTCTACGACGCTGGCGGCGCCGAGGCCAATCGCGAAACGGCGGGCGGCTGGGCGACGCTGCTCTACAAGCCCCACGGCGGCACTACGCCGGCCAAGAACTTCCTGATCACCGACGCCGACTATGTCGAAGTCCTGACCGACATCGACATCCAGACGCCGATTCCCGACACCGTGAAGGATCGCCGCACCGACCGCAGCTTCCTGTTCATCGGCTGCCGCTTCAACGACCAGCTGCTGCGCACCTATGGCCGCCAGGTCATCAAGCGCTCGGGTACGGAGCATTATGTGCTGGTCGAGCCGGACTCGCTGTCGAAGAACGAGCTCAAGTTCTTCATCGCCGAGCGGCTGACGCCGATCGCGATTCCGCTGCCGCGGGCGACCGAGATCATCATCGCCGGCTGAGCGAAACTGTCTGTCGGATCATCGAGCAGCGCGGCGCAAGCCGCGCTGTTTCGTTGTTCGATCCGCCCTCGTCGCGCGCCGAGCCTTGTCTGTAACGTTTCTAACATCGGGACGAACGCGAGCCTCTCGCATGTTGGCAAGGCGACAGGCGTATTCGTTCTGCTAACACGTTGATAGTCCGACGAAATGATCGTGTCCGCGGCGTGGCACGCGAGTTGCTGAACCATCGTCAAGGCGGTTTGCGGCTCGCCAGCAACGTTAAGGAGCGGACATGGACGCGTCAGTGCAGCACGAACAGGCGACGATACCGGACGGCGACAAGCTGAGCTCGGTGATGCAGACCATCGCAGAACACAAGGGCTGCGGCACATCGGGCAGCAGCGGCAAGGCGAGCTGCGGCTCGGGCGCCGGCGAGAACGACCTGCCGCCGGATATCTGGGAAAAGGTGAAGAACCATCCCTGCTACAGCGAAGAGGCGCATCATCACTATGCGCGCATGCACGTCGCCGTGGCGCCCGCCTGTAACATCCAGTGCAACTACTGCAACCGCAAATATGACTGCGCCAACGAGTCGCGTCCGGGCGTGGTCAGCGAGAAGCTCTCGCCGGAGCAGGCCGCCAAGAAGGTGCTCGCCGTCGCTTCGACCATTCCGCAGATGACCGTGCTCGGCATTGCCGGCCCCGGCGACCCGCTCGCCAACCCCGAGAAGACGTTCAAGACCTTCGAGCTGATCGCCCGGACCGCGCCCGACATCAAGCTCTGCCTGTCGACCAACGGCCTTGCGCTGCCCGACCATGTCGACACCATCGCCGGCTTCAACGTCGACCACGTCACGATCACGATCAACATGGTCGACCCCGAGGTCGGCGCCAAGATCTATCCGTGGGTGTTCTGGAAGCACAAGCGCTACACCGGCGTCGAAGCCGCCAAGCTGCTCACCGACCGCCAGCTGCAGGGCCTGGAGATGCTGACCGAGCGCGGCATCCTCTGCAAGGTCAACTCGGTGATGATCCCCGGCGTCAACGACAAGCACCTCGTCGAAGTCAACAAGGCGGTGAAGTCGCGCGGCGCCTTCCTGCACAACATCATGCCGCTGATCTCCTCGCCGGAGCATGGCACCGTGTTCGGCCTGACCGGACAGCGCGGCCCGACCGCGCAGGAGCTGAAGGCCCTGCAGGACGAGTGCGAAGGCGAGATGAACATGATGCGGCATTGCCGCCAGTGCCGCGCCGATGCCGTGGGCCTGCTCGGCGAGGACCGCTCCGCCGAGTTCACCACCGACAAGATCATGGCGATGGAAGTGAACTACGACATCGACAGCCGCAAGGCCTATCAGGAGGCGGTCGAGAGCGAGCGCGTGGCCAAGGTCGTCGCCCGGCAGGAGGAGCTCGCCTCGCTCGCCGGCCAGTCCAGCGACATCAAGCTGCTGGTCGCGGTCGCGACCAAGGGCTCGGGCCTGATCAATGAGCATTTCGGCCACGCCAAGGAGTTCCAGGTCTACGAGCTTTCCACGGCCGGTGCGAAGTTCGTCGGTCACCGCCGCGTCGACCTGTACTGCCAGGGCGGCTATGGCGACGAGGACAGCCTGGAGACCGTCATCCGCGCCATCAACGACTGCCATGCGGTGTTCGTGGCCAAGATCGGCGGCTGTCCGAAGAGCGACCTGCAGGCCGCAGGCATCGAGCCGGTCGACCAGTTCGCCCATGAGTTCATCGAGAAGTCGGCGATCGCCTGGTTCAAGAGCTATCTCGACAAGGTCAACAGCGGCGAGATGCAGCACGTCGTGCGCGGCGACGCCGAAATCCGCCAGGGCGCTCTGACCTCGGCGGCGTGACATCCAATTCCGGCGGCGCGACGGCGTCGCCGGACCCTTTGACAGGAGCATTTGATGACTTTGAAGATCATTGCCTCGCAGTGCACGAGCTGCTCGGCCTGCGAGCCCGAATGTCCGAACGTGGCGATCTCCGAGAAGAACGGCACCTTCGTGATCGACCCCAAGAAGTGCACCGAATGCCTCGGTCATTTCGACGAGCCGCAATGCGCGGCGGTCTGCCCGGTCGACAACACCTGCGTGATCGACAATTCGTTTCCGCGCTATCAGCCGCCGGCCTGAGGGAGATCGAGATGAACTTCACTCTCACGTCTGCTGCGCAGAAGTTCATGCGCATGATGCTGCGGTCCGACGGGACGGCAGGCTCGGGCTTCCGGCTCGCGGTCTCTCCCGGCGGCTGTTCCGGCCTCGCTGCCGACATCAGCGTGCTCGCCACGCCGCGGCCCGGCGATGCGGTGGTCGAGCGCGACGGCATCAAGCTTTTCCTGCCGGCCGAGAGCCGGCTGCTGCTCGACGGTGTCACCATCGACTTCGCTGATACCGCGACCCAGACCGGCCTCGTATTCCACGATCCGAAGCAGGTCTCGTGCTCGACCCACGCCCTGAAGGCCTTGGAGCACTAGGACAGCGCCATGCCCACCGATGCCCGGCCCAGCTCCCAGACTGCCATCGAGGACGCGCTGCTTGCCGACGCGCTGCTCGGTGGCGGCCTGCCCGAGGAGGCCGAGCATCATCTGTGGCAGGCGGGCCAGAGCTATCATCTCGATGAGGTCGCCGAGGCGCATCTGAAGCAAGCCGAGGCGCTGGCGCCCGATCATGCGGCGGTCCTGATCGGGTTCTACCGCTTCTACTTCTACAAGGGACGGCTGACGGACGCGCTTCGCATTGCCAAGCGGTGCCTGACCAAGGCTGCGGTCGAAAATCGCCTGCCGCCGCATTGGCGCGACGTGCGCGCCGGCCATGCCGAGTTCGGCAGCTACGACAACATGCTGCCGCGCTTTTTCATGTTCACGCTCAAGGGCTACGCCTATTTGCAGATGCGCCTCGGCAATCTCGTGGAGGGGCGGCTCGCGGTGCAGAAGCTGCTCGAGCTCGACCCGAGCGACAAGATCGGGGCGCGGGTTCTGCTCGAGGTGGTCGACCGGGTGGAGCTCGACGATGAATGACGACATCGACGAGGCCATCGACTGGCAGGGCAACGAGATCAGCTGTGCGGGTTGTGCGCACCAAGAGCTGAACGCATCCGGCCGCTGCCGGCTCCGGCACGCCTGCGTGCACGACCGCTACGCCCGGCGCATCGACCGCTTCTTCAACTGGAATCCGGCGCTCGCCAACGACTACGTCAAGCATCCCCATTTCGAGGTGCGCGCGATCGCGGCCAAGCACGCCAGTCCGTTCTATCTGCCGCCGCTGCTCGATGATCCCGAGGAGACGGTGCGCTGGAATGCGGCGCGGCGGCTGCCGAAGCGGCTGGTGCTGCGGCTGCGCCATGATCCGCATCGCGAGGTCCGCATCCGCATCGCGACCGTGCTCGACCCGGAAGACTTGATGCCGATGATGATGGACGACGACTATTACGTCCGCCTCGTCGTCGCGCGCCGCATCGTGCCGTCGGTGCTCGGCCGCATGATGGGGGACCCGGAAGCCGAGGTTCGGCGCGTGGTCGCGCGGCGGATCCCGAGCGACTGGCTGCTCGGCATGATCAGCGATCCCGACGCACGGGTGCGGCTGGAGATCGCCGAGCGTCTGGCGCCGGATCTGCTGACGGCGATGCGCAGGGATGCTGACTGGCGCGTGCGCCACGAAGTTGCGAGCCGGATCCCGCTCAGCGAGCTCGCGGAGCTCGCGCGCGACGAGGATCCGCTGGTGCAGGAGATGGCGCGTGGCCGGCTCGAGAACCGTTCCGGAGCTGCGATGGAGAAGCCTGCATGAGCAACATCGTTCGTGACAGCGAGGTCGTGGAGCTGTCGGCGCCGCCCTATTTCACCTTCGGCGAAAAGGTCAAGGCGAAGCGCACGATCCGCAATGACGGCACCTATGCGGGCAAGGAGATCGGCGAGATCCTCGCGAAGAAGGGCGAGATCGGCTACGTCGTCTCGATCGGCACCTTCCTGCAGCAATTCTACATCTACGGCGTCGAGTTTCTCGAAAGCGGAAACCGCGTCGGCATGAAACGCAAGGAGCTCGAGTCGACCGTTCCCCGCGGGGAGGCCGAGGACGAGCTGCCGCTGCCGGGAGGATATAGATCATGATCGAGCCGCGCCTGCCTAGATATCAATGGGGTCAGCGCGTGAAGGCGCTGATCGACCTCGTCAATGACGGCTCGTTCCCCAACGCACCGGCCGAGGCCAAGCTGGTCGGCGTCGGTGATCTGGGCGAGATCGTTCAGGTCGGCACGCATACGGAAGCAAACATGCCGATCTATCTCGTCGAGTTCGGCGAGAAGCTCGTCGTGGGTTGTCTCGAAGAGGAGATCGTCCCGGTTTGAGGGGCGATGATCAGCCATGGCGGCAACCGCGCTCAAGCCGAGTTTCGTCCTGCCTGCGCATCCCAATGAGCTGGATCGCAAGCGGATCGAGCGCGCGCTGAAGTCGCGCAAGCGCTACCGCTATGTCGAGCCGACAGTCTTGCCGGCCAATGAGGGCTATCACGTCCAGAGTCCGTGCTGCTCACGCAACATCGACAAGGACGGCGGAGTGATCGATGTCGCATTGCTGCGTCACGATCCGGCGAATGCGATGTGGAAACTGTTCTGGAGAGATCACGCCCAGGGGAGTTGGGAGCTGCACAGCGTGCACAAGCGGTTGACCGCGGCGGTCGACGAGCTGAACGCCGACCCTGAGCGGATATTCTGGCAGTAGAGCGAAGAGGACGGGCGACATGGCACTTGCCGAGCAGGAACTGAATGAGATCGAGCAGGTCCTTAACGGATCCGAGGCCGGCAGCGCTGCATTCGGCGAATTGCGCCGTCGGTTTCCTAAACTGGCTCTGACGCGTTGCGATGCCTCCGATGTGACGGAGCAGCCGTTCCGCAGCTATCCGGCGTTCGACCTGCATCTCCTCGACACCAGCGACCATTGCGCCCTGGTGACCGACGATCCCGCCAAGGCCACCGGCCTGATCCTGGCCAAGCGGAGCTGATCATGAACAAGCCCGTTCTGGTGCATGATGCGGATCGACAGGAGCAGGACGAGGCCGAGCTGACGCCGGTCGGCTCCGACTTCATCCCCTTGTCCGATCCCGATATCACGACGGCGGAGATCGCGGCGGTGGAGGCGACGTTGCGCTCGCCGCGGCTATCCTGCGGTCCGCTCGTCGAGGAGTTCGAGGCGGCCTTCGCCGCCTATCTCGGACGCAAATATGCCATCGCGGTGCCGACCGGGACGCTCGGCCTGCTGCTCATCCTCAAGGCGCTGGGGATCGGCCCCGGCGACGAGGTGATCGCGTCGTCCTATTCGTTCCGCGAGGTCGCGCATGCGATCAGCATCGTCGGCGCCAAGCCGGTGTTTGTCGATATCGACTACTACTCGGGCACCTTGGCACCCAGCAAGGTCGAGGCCCGGATCACGGCGCAGACCAAGGCCATCCTGGCTGGCAATACCAACGGCCATCCGGCCAAATGGTCGGAGCTGCAGGCGATCGCCAAAGCGCACAGTCTGCCTGTCATCGAGGATTCGACCGAGGCCATCGGCTCGAAATATCAGGGCGCGCTGGTCGGCACTTTCGGCGCCGCCTCGGTGTTCGACTTCTCCCAGCCGTTCGCGCTGACTTGCGGCGAGGGCGGCATGGTCGTGACCGACGACGTCGACATCGCTGTCGCCGTACGCCGTCATCGCTCCCACAGGCTCGACGAGCGCGCATCGGTCGTGGTGAGCAGCAGCGCGTCGCATCAGGCCGTCATGAGCGACGTTACCGCGGCGCTCGGGCTGGCGCAGCTGAAGCGGATCGACGAGATCCTCGAGCGCCGCAAACTGATCGAGCAGATCTATTACAGCGAGGTTCAGTCGTTCGAGGGCATCAAGGACCCCTATGTCGGCCCCGAGGTGACGGAGGTGAACTGGTTCCTGTATCAGGTCCATCTCGGTACGCGGTTCTCGAAATCGAGCCGCGACTCGATCGTCGAGGATCTCAGGGTCGAACAGGTTGAAGCCATCGCCTATTCGAATCCATTGCATCTGCAGCGGCATTATTTCGACATGGGCTATCGGCGCGGCGACTGCCTCGTGACCGAGAAGGTCGCCGATCGCGTCGTGGCCTTACCCTTCCACGTTCATCTGACCACGGACCAGATCGCCTTCATCGTCGCGACCATGAAGGACGCATCGGTCAATGTCGGAGCGGGCGCGGCGATCTACTGACAAGTTCTGATCTCAAACTGAAGAAGGAGAATCCAAGTGGCGACATTGACGGTAATGCCATCAGGCAAGACGATCGAGGTGGGCGAGGGCACCACCATTCTGGCGGCGCTGCTCGGTGCCGAGGTCGAGATCCAGCACAAGTGCGAGGGCCAGGCGAAGTGCGGCTCGTGCCACATCTTCCTGCAGGAGGGCCGCAAGGGTGTGTCGAAGGTCTCCAAGCTGGAGAACGAGAAGCTCGACAGCATCGTCGGCGTCGGCTCGAAATCCCGGCTCGCGTGCCAGGCGACCATCCTGGGCACGGAGAACGTCAAGATCGAGCTGCTCGGCTTTGGCTCCGGTCTGTAAGAGGAGGTTCACATGGACAACGTGACGCTGCATGTTCGCTTTGCCAATGACGGCACCGTGGCCGAAATCAGCGAGCGGCCGGTCGGGCTGACGCCGCAGCAATGGTTCGACAAGTTGAGTGAGGCGATCGGAATGAAGGCTTATCAGACCTTCGCCGGCGGCCGCGGCGTGTTCAAGGTGGCGCGCGACCAGATCGAGGCCTTGAAGACCGCAGCCGTGGCGTGACGGCTGCACTGCGGACCCATGCTTGAAGCGGCGGCGTGATGGCGGATACAGGGCAGGATTGCAAGTTCTTCGTCTCGTATACCGGCGTCAAGCTGCCGTTGCGGCTGGTCACGGCGATCGCGCCGCAGCAGCTGTCGAACCGCAACACCTTCATCCGCGGCTATTACGATGCCGCGGGTGCACTGACCGGATTCGACAAGGTCGTCTATGGCGAGATCGAGCTCACGCATCGCTACAGCTACCACGCCAATGGGGCGCTGAGCCGTGCCGAGATCGTGATGCTCGACGAGGATCCGGTGACGCTCAATTTCGACGAGAACGGCGCGCCTGTTGCCGCGCAAGACGCTGCGTGAGGGGGAGGGACCGTGACCGTCGCCAAGCTGATCGAGGCCCTTGCCAGCATGCCAAAGGACGCTATCGTGCTGATGGACAGCGGCGCCGGATTGTCGCGGGTCGATGCGCTGGAGCTCGTGGACGAGCAGGGGCCCGGCGCCCCGGCTGAGGTCATCCTGCAGCCGAGCTTGGACGAGTAAAGACAGGAACGGCCGATGGCGGATGCTGGGACTTCAGAGACCGAAACTTCGGAAGCAGGACCGGTCGTCACGCCCTATGAACGCATCGGCGGCGCCATCGTGGTCGATCGTCTGGTCGAATCCTTCTACCATCGGATGGACACGCTGCCAGAGGCAAAGGTTATCCGCGACATGCACGGCACCAATCTTGGACCGATCAAGCACATCCTGAAGCGATACCTCTCGGAATGGCTCGGCGGTCCAAAACTGTATTCGCCGGAGAAGGGCCATCCGCGGCTGCGTCAGCGCCACATGGGCTTTTCCATCGGCAATGCCGAGCGCGACGCCTGGCTGAGGTGCATGCGCGGTGCGTTGGAGGAGACGGTGGCCGACGTTCAGGCGCGGCAGGACGTCGACGCCGCCATGACCAAGCTCGCCGACTGGATGCGCAACCAGGCCGGCAACCCGCACGACGCCCGGGCGGCGCGGCCGTGAGTTGATCTGCCGTAGCCAACACTGAACTCATAGCGGCAAGAAGATCGAAAGATGAGCTGCGGTGCTCATGAATGCGCCCTCTCCCCTTGCGGGAGAGGGCATCTCAGACAGAGCGGCAAGCTCAGTCGGGTGAGGGGTATGCCTCCACGAGTGTTGTTTGCGGAGACATACCCCTCACCCAACTGAGTGCGTGGATGGATCGGAGATGCCCTCTCCCGCAAGGGGAGAGGGCACCGTATCGAACAGCGCGACACTGGCCTACCCAACTCAATCTGTAGGGCGGGCAAAGCGAAGCGTGCCCGCCGCGACTCTATCGGCTGATGATATCGTTGGGATGGTGGGCACGGCGAGCTTCGGGCGACCCAAGCCAACTGCCGCTGGTGGCGCCTTTGCCCACCCTACGCATTAACTAATACAACGGCACGCCGAAGAAGTTCTCGTCGTCGCCGCCCCAGGCGCGATGCAACGCCAGCGCGTTCTGCCAATGCATCATCTCGGCATCGCTGGCGTTGCGGTGGGTGACCTTGCCGTCCGGCTTCTCGGCCAGCAGATAGAGCTTGCCGTTGCGGATGAAGCGATTGAGATCCTTGGCGTCGTTGGGGCGCACGACGCAGCGCGGTCTCTCGTCGATCAGGATGGTGGTCGGCAGCATCGCAGCGCTCTCCATCGCCCCATGGGCTCTCAATCAATGGCCTGTCGATCTGTGGTCAATTAGTCAGCCGGCGGCCCCATGTCGTCGTCCGCCTTCTTCTTCTTTTTCTTGTCGGTCTTGGCGAGCGCGTAGGCGCCGGCGTTCTTCAGCGTGATCGGCGGCTGGCCCACGACGTATTGCGAGATCCACGCCATGGTTCGCTCATGCGCGAGCGCGGCGGCGGCCTCATCGTAGGTTTCGCCCTCGCCATCGAACGCGTGGGAGGCGCCGGGATAGGAGAAGGCGCTGACCTCGGGATGGTAGGCGCGGAACATGCTCACTTCGGTGAAGGGGACGACCGCGTCGGCCTCGCCGAAATGCAGCAGCGTCGGCACTTTGCGCTTGGCGCCGGCCGCATCGACCACGCCGGTCGCGTAGTAGCTCACGGCGCAGGCCAGCCCCGACACACGGTTGGCCGCGTTGTAGGCCAGACCGCCGCCGCCGCCAAAGCCGACCACTGCGACCTTGCCGTAGTCCTTGACGCTATCGACGGTCGACTGGATCTCGGCGAGCAGAGGTGCTGCCGGATCCTGCGTGGCCGCGGCGGGCTCGCTGTCGGGCGCTGGCTCTGCTGTTGCAGGAGGCGACAGCTCCGGCGCGATCACGACATAGCCGCCTGCAGCGAAGGCATCGGCGACCTTGCGAAGCTTGCTGGCGGCGTCGGTGCCGTCCGGCAGAACGACGATGGCCCCCTTGGGGGTATCGGCGGGATCGGCGCGAAACGCCTGGAATGTGTGGCCGTCGTTCGCGGTCAGCCTGACCGTACTCTCCGTAGGCATCCGATGCTCCTATTCTTTCGGCGCGGCGCCGCGCGTTACAACAAACCCAGCTCCAAGGCGGTCTCTTCGGACATGCGCGACTTGTCCCATGGCGGCTCGAAGACGAGCGTGACTTTGACTGAGGCGACGCCGTCGACGGTTTGAACCGCATCCTCCACCATGCGGACGATCTCGCTCGCGACCGGGCAGCCGGGCGCCGTCAAGGTCATGTCGATCTCGATCGCGCCGCCACCCTGATGAGCGATCCGGTAGATCAATCCGAGGTCGTAGACGTTCACCGGAATCTCGGGGTCGTAGACCGTGCGCAAGGCGGCGATCACGCTCTCGGCGGCATCCTGGGAGCCGGTCGACAGCGCGGTCTGTGCCGTGGAGGGAGGGGGCGCGGTGTGCATGGTCATCATGCGTTGGTTCCTCTCTGGTTTCTGGTTCGCTCCGGGCGATGGTCGTTTGGATTCGTGTCCATATTGCGCATTGCGTCATGCATGGCGGTGCCTCACTGTGCGCCGAGCCCCTCGGCGAGCGCGGCGACGACCGGCCATCCGACGGCACCGGTCGGGTCGAGTTGGCGCAATGCTGCGAGCATCTCGGCGGCGCCGTCGGAGTCGTTCTTGCGCAGGTGAATGAAGGCGAGCGCCTTCAGTGTGTAGAGCGCGAAGCGACCCGCGCCGTCGGGCAGCGGATCATGCGGCACCCAGCGTCGCCAGTCGGCAGGCCAGCCGGCCTGGCGCGCGGCCTCGTCGAGGCCGAGCTCGGCGACCGCCTTCGCCTCGTCGAGATGGCCCTGATAGGTGTGAATCTTATAGAGGCAGAAGTAGGTCGGCAGCTCTTGCGGAGCCGCGGCCAGCGCCTGTCGAAACAGCCGGTCTGCGCGCGCGTGGTCGCGACGGTAAGCCGCCACGCCCTGCTGCAACAGCGCGTCGATCTCTTCGGGAAGATCGCCGAAGTTGATCGTGTCGGGTTCGCTGACGAGTTCGAGCATCTGCATTGACCTCGATCAAATCATTGCAAGACGCGGACCGTTTTTGCGCCGATGCGGCAGGGGCCATCGCGGGTGCCAAGCGGGCGAAAGACGGGGCTGATGTTGCATTTTCAACGCCGGCGTTTCGCCGCATCATCGCTGATGTCGCAAAGTCGACGCGCCCTGGGGATTGTTTTGGCGCGGATGAGCCGTCGGACGCCGACACGCCGGCGATTGTGGCGTGCAAACGACTGGTTCGGAGCTTGCATGACGCCCCATCAATCCAGCGGGAGTCACAGCGATGGCGATGGCAGCAACTGATATCGAACGTCTGATCAAGGAGTCGTTCCCGGATGCCGTCGTCGTGATCGAGGACCTGGCCGGTGACGGCGACCATTATTCGGCGCGCGTCACCTCACAGGCTTTCGCCGGGAAGAGCCGGGTGCAGCAGCATCAGATGGTCTATTCGGCCCTCAAGGGCCAGATGGGCGGCGTTCTGCATGCGCTCGCGCTCGAGACATCATTGCCGAAATGATCGTTGCTGCCGAACTGATCGGTCGCATCCAGGGATGAAAGGATTACGTCAATGTCGACATCCGAGCGCATTCAGAAGCTGATCGACAGCAATGATATCGTTCTCTTCATGAAGGGCGTGCCGGCGGCGCCGCAATGCGGCTTCTCGGCTGCCGTCGCGCAGATCCTGGCCAAGCTCGACGTACCATATGAGAGCGTCAACGTGCTGGCAGATCCCTTCATCCGCGAAGGAATCAAGGAATTCTCGAACTGGCCGACCATTCCGCAGCTCTATGTGAAGGGCGAGTTCGTCGGCGGCTGCGACATCGTGCGCGAGATGTTCCAGGCCGGTGAGCTCGCGACCTTGCTGACCGACAAGGGCATCAAGGCGCCGGCGTCATGAGCGACACGGGTGTGGTCGAAGCGGATGACGCTTTTGAGATTCCGCAGCTCTACAAATATCACGCCTTCGTCTGCCTGACGCAGCGGCCGCCCGGACATCCGCGCGGCAGCTGCGGTGCGCTCGGCGTGCAGCCGCTGTGGGACCGGCTCACCAAGACGATCGAGGCGCAGCGGCTGACGGATATCGGCATCACTGCCGCCGGCTGTTTCGGCTTCTGCAGCGCAGGGCCGATGATGGTGGTCTATCCCGATGGCATCTGGTATCGGCCGACCAAGCCCGAGGATATCGACGAGATCGTCGAATCCCACTTCAAGCAGGGCAAGCGCGTCGATCGTCTCGTGATGGTCCTGAAACGATAAGACTGCGTCAACCGGAGCTGCTCAGCGCGGCTCCGGGCAGGGTGTCGACGCATCCGGACGCGTGCAGCCC